>VFJN01000035.1 GCA_009886035.1 Actinomycetota bacterium | reverse complement strand
TCGCCAACTGCAGGCAACGACTCGCCAACTCAACGATGCCCAACGTGTCTTCGTCGGTCTCGGTGGGCAGCCCCACAAGGAAGTAGAGCTTCACCCGGCGCCAACCCTGACTAAAGGCTGAGTCCACCGCCGCGTAAAGATCTTCTTCGGTGATCAACTTGTTGATCACCTGACGCATCCGCCAAGAACCCGCCTCCGGGGCAAAAGTGAGGCCGGTGCGGCGCGCCTTTTGGATCTGGGCCGCCACCCCCACCGTGAACGCATCCACCCGTAGGCTCGGGAGGCTCACCGACACATTCCCGCAGCCCACCGAATCATCCATGGCCGACGTCACTACGTCTTCGATGCCAGAGAAATCGGCGGTGGACAGGCTGGTGAGAGCGACCTCGTCGTAGCCCGTGCGGCGGATCCCCTGCTGAACCATCTCCCGCACCTGATCGGCGGGGCGCTCCCGCACCGGGCGCGTGATCATCCCGGCCTGACAGAACCGACAGCCCCGGGTGCACCCCCGGAAAACCTCCACGTTGAGGCGGTCGTGCACCACCTCGGTGAGGGGCACGATCTGTTGTTTCGGGTACGGCCAATCACCCAGATCGGCGATGGTGCGCTTTTCCACCACGGCGGGAGCGGCCGCATCGATCGGGGCCGTGACCTCCAAGCAGCCGTCGGGCAGGTAGGACGGCTCATAGAGGGCAGGGACGTACACACCCTCGATCCGCGCGAGGGCACGGAGCACATCGATACGGGCCGTCCGACCACCGGCAATCCATGCCGCCACGACGGCGTTGATCTCCCCCACCACCTCCTCGCCATCGCCGAGAACCACAAAATCGAGGAAGTCGGCCAGCGGCTCGGGGTTATAGGTGGCGTGGCCACCGGCCCCGATGAGGGGATGCTCAACCTGTCGATCCTCCGACCGCACCGGTACCCCCGCGAGATCGATGCAGTTGAGCACGTTCGTGTACACCAACTCGGCCGACAGGTTGAAAGCAATCACATCGAACTCGTCGGCGCTGCGGTGGGTATCGACGGAAAAGAGGGGAATGTTCTCCCGTCGCAACACCTCCTCGAGGTCTGTCCAGGGGGCATAGGACCGCTCGGCGCGGGCATCCGGCCGCTCGTTGAGGATCTCGTAAAGGATCTGTAGGCCCTGATTAGGGAGCCCGATCTCGTAGGTGTCGGGGTACACCAGCAGCCACCCGACCCGGTGCGGGGCGGGCGGCGGAACCTCAGCACAGAGCTCGCAGCCGATGTAGCGCGCCGGCTTCTGGACCGAGGCGAGGTGCGGCTCCAGGCGAGCCCATACATCTACCATCGTGCGCACCACACTACCGGACCACCCCCGGCGAGCCGACATCCCAGGTCAGCGGGCTGGGTGGGGGTCCGAGAAGGGCTGGCGACGCTCAATCAGGGTCGTCGAGCACGGCCGCGAGGGCGTGCTGGCCCCGCGGTATGGTCCGGTCGTCACCGCCGAGATGGCTGATGGCCAGGGCCAGCCCAGTGGGGCGTGGCGACCAGGGTTGCCCAGCGCTCCTCGATGGGTGCCCGATCGACCGCATCCCCCGCCATCTTCGCGATCCTTGCCGTTCCGCGGATCAGGTGAAACGGCGCATGTGGACGTTCATGACGAGCCCCATGGCGACGAAAGCCGTGAGGGTGCTCGATCCGCCGTAGCTCATGAACGGTAAGGGGATTCCGGTGACCGGCATGATCCCCATAGTCATCCCCACGTTCTCGAACACCTGAAACACAAACAGCGACAGTACGCCGACGCAGATCAGGGTGCCGAGCGGATCACGCGCCAACTGGGCCGCCCGCCAGATGCGCCACGCCATCAGCCCGAGCAGGGTCAGAAGGGTGCCCGATCCCACAAAGCCCAACTCCTCCCCCACCGCCGTGAAGATGAAGTCGGTGTGCTGTTCGGGCACGATCCCCAGCCGGGTCTGAGTGCCCTGACCGAGACCGGCACCGAGCCAGCCGCCCGACCCAATGGCCACTTTGGCTTGGTCCTGGTTGTACGACGCGTCGCGCTCGATGCACACCCGGCTTTCTGTCTCGAGGAACGACGTGAAACGGCACTTCTGATACTCCTGAAGCATGCCCGAATTCAGCACGATGCCCACCCCCACGATACCCAGGAGCGTGAGCGCGGCGATGTGTCGGCCCTGCACACCCCCGATGAGAAGCATCCCCATCGTGATAGCCACAAATACCAACGCCGTACCGAGGTCGGGCTGCAACATGATCAAGGCCATCGGCAGGCCTGGCACCGCCAACACCATGATCAAGCGTTGGACATTCAGCTCCTGATTGAACTGTTCCAGCAGCGAAGCCAGCATCACGATCACCACGATCTTGGCGGGCTCTGAGGGTTGCAACTGGAACGGACCGAGCTGGAACCAGGCCTGAGAGCCCTTGCTCTCGCTCCCCAAACCCGACACCACCATCACCAACAACAGCAACACCACGCCATAGGCGGCCGGCGCCCATTCCCGATAGCGGCGGTAGTCCACCAGGGCCACCATCGCCATGAGGACAATCCCGATGCCCATGAAGAGCGCCTGCTTCGCCACCAACGTGGTGTCGAAGGCGGTCGGGTCGCTCCCCCGCGTGGAGCTGAACACCATGAGACAACCCAGCACGCACACGGCCAGCACACAGCCGAGCAGTAAGAGGTCGATGTGGCGCCACGGCGCCGACGGGTTACGGGAGAGCCGACCGGCCGCTCCTGGAGCCACCTGATTTCGCGACGAGAAGTTGGTGGGAGCGGCCATCAGTCGCGCACGTCGCCCGGTTCGGGAGCCAGCGTCGTCAAATCGTCGAATTTACCGCCCAGGGGAGCCGGTGTGAGCGGAATCGAACCAGAGAGCACGTCATAGAGCCGACGCGCCACAGGGGCGGCGGTCGTGCCGCCATAGCCTGCCTCCTGGAGAAGCACCGAGATCGCGTACTGCGGATTGCCGGCCGGGGCGAACGAGCCGAACACGGCGTTGGGCGCTTTCTTCGACCCGACCTGGGCCGTTCCCGTCTTGGCCGCCACGGGGTAGGCCACCGAATTGAAGCCACTGAAGGCACCGGTGGCGGTGCCGCCCTCGCGGGTCGTCACTCCCTGCAGGCCGTCCACAATGGCGGCGCGCCATTCAGGGAGCAGCTCCACCCGACTCAACTCCTTCGGCTCGATCGTCTTGATGACTTCACCAGTGACACCGTCGAGGATCTGCTTCACCATGTACGGAGTCCACACGATCCCGCCGTTCCCGATGGCGGCGTAGGCACCGGCGATCTGGAGGGGAGTGAGAAGGACCGACCCCTGCCCCACCGCCATATTCACGTTGTCGCCGGTGCGCCAGGTGGCCTCGAGACAGTCCACCTCCTGGCAGAACTTCGTGAGCCACTGCGGAGAGGGAATACGGCCCGACTGCTCATAGGGGAGATCGATACCCGTGTCTTTGGAGAAACCCCAGCGCTCCAGCAGGCTCCGAAACGCTTCGGGGCCTCCCAGGGCATCCTGTTCCCGCCAGAATCGCGCCCCTAGGCCGTAGAAGAAGACATCGGAGGACACCGTGAGGGAACGGCTCAGGTTCACGGTCCCGTAGGCCTTGCCGTTGTCGTTCCGGAAGATGCAGGAGTCGCCGGTACAACCGGGGACAGCAAAGGAACCGCTGTCGTTGATGGTGGTCTGGGGGGTGAGGATCCCCGCCGACAACCCAGCCTCCGCCGTGAAGGGCTTGAAGGTGGACCCTGGCGCGTACTGACCCTGGATGGCGTAGTTGTTCTGGGGCGAGAAGTTGGCCGGGTCGTCGAGGTAGGCAAACTCTGAGTCGCTGATCCCGTCGATGAAATCGGCTGGGTTGTACGTGGGATAAGAAGCCATCGCCACCACCGCCCCGGTGCGGGCATCGAGCACCACCGTCGAACCCACCTCGGCGACGACCCCACCCTTGCAACCCGCGCAGGCGCGGCGCTGGGCAAAGGTAAGCCCGGTCTTGAGAGCCTGCTCGGCCTGGGCCTGCACGTCGATGTTCAGGTTGAGGACCACATCGTCGCCCGGAATCGGTGGGTCGCCACCGATGTCGCGAATCGGTTCGTTGGCGGCATCCACTTCGATCTCACGGGTGCCAGGAGTTCCTCGCAGATACGACTCGTACTGGAGTTCCAGGCCAGACTTCCCGATCTCGTCGTTCAGCGTGTAGGGCTTGTCGGAGTCCGCCACCCCCTCGAACTCGGTGTCGTTGATCTGGCCGGTGTAGCCGAGGACATGGGCACCGAGGCTCCCGTAGGGGTAATAACGGACGGCGACACGGACCGCCGAGACCCCCGGAAATTCGGCGGCGCGTTCATCCAACCAGATTTTCAAATCTTCGGGCACGTCGCTGGCCACCGGCACCGGCACGTAGGGGCTGTACCGCTGGTTGGCCAGGTCGGTCTCGATGTCGGCCACCGTCTTAGCCTTCGAGGCTCGGGAGAGGGCCTCGGCGAGAGAGGCGAGAACGGTGGCGCGTTCATCCTTCTCCAGTTTCTCGAGCACGGTCCGGTCGATGGTGACCTGTACCGAGATGGCGTTGTCGACGAGCACCTTGCCCGTGACGTCGAGGATGCGGCCGCGGGGAGCCTCCACCGGCACCACCCGCACCCGGTTGGCCTGGGCCACCACCTGGAACTCGTCGGTAGCCATGACCTGGAGGTACCAGAGCCTGGCAAACAGCGAGGTGAATAGGGCCACCACCACGATGCCCAGGATCGACAGGCGCATGCCCGGGGCGTCTTTTTTCATCGGTAAACCGACCGGGACCGCACGCCACTGCCCGAAGCGGTGGCCCATCGCATCACCGGCACGACGACGGGCGCCGCCAGGGCATTGAGGAAGGCCACCACGAGGGCAACCTTGAGCAGCGAGGGCGACACAAGGTCCTGCCCTACCATGGTGGCGAACACGCCGTACAGAATGACACCGAACGCGCTGGCCGCGGCCGCGGTCACCACCGGGATCCACCATGCCGCCCTGAGGACCGAGTCCTGGAGGTACCCCACGGCGTAGGCCATCAGTGCGAAGGTGAGGGCCGAGAGGCCCAGGGGCATCGGCAAACTCAGGTCATAGACCAGACCGACAACGAAGCCGATGGTGGCCCCCCGCTCCGGACCGGCGGTCAGCCCCGCGGCAATGGCGATGAGCAGCATCAGATCGCCATGCACTCCGAACAACTCGATACGGGGGGCGATGGCCAACTGGAACGTCAGGGCGATGACCATGACCAACGAAAGGCGCGCCGCCACCAGAGCGGAACCGGAAGGCCTCATAGACCGCTCGACCAGAGCAGCACCGTGACGAAGGCCAACTTCTCGGTATCAGCCATTGGGCTGACCACCAGGTTGAGGGTGAGGCCACCGCCGGCCTCCTTGGTCTCTTTTACCTTGGCCACCGGGATGTTTTCGGGGAACACACTCTTGTCGATGCCACTGGTGGTCATGGCGGCGCCAACTTCGGGGACATCCGCACCGCCGGGGGCCAGCCGGGTATCCACGATGAGATCCTTACCCCGACCCTGACCGCGGGCGGTGCCGGTCACCCCGTTCAGAAAGCGAATACCAACGGCAAACTCCGGGTCGGTGATGAGTTGCACGGTGCAACGGCGGGCGTTGACCTGCACAACCTTGCCCACCAACCCCGCTCCGTTCACCACGGGCATCCCCACCTTGATGCCATCACGCGAGCCCTTGCTGATGTCGATCGTTTCGGCAAAGTTCGAGGCCGATCCAGCCACCACGCGCGCCCGGACCGTTTCGATGGCACCGATCCACTCGAGGTCGAGTTGAGCAGTGAGTTCGAGCATCTGCTGGGCGGCGGCGGCATTGAGTACCTCCTGCCCCTCCAACTCGGCGACGCGCTCACGCAGTCGGTCGTTCTCGCTCTGGACATCCCCAAAGCCGGTGATGCCCCGCCAGGCGTTGGAAAAGGGAGCGCTCACCGCCTCCCCCACCCCCTTGAGTGGAGAAAACACCGATCCAGCGGCGTCGCGTGCCTGACGAACCAGGACAGAATCACGAAAGTCGAGCGTGAGCAAGGTGAGGGAAGTGAGCACCAAAAGAGCCACGATCAAGCGGGAACGTCCGCCGCGGCGACGGGAAACAGCCACGAACTAGGCGGAAGTCAGTGGTTGGCGGACGAGAAGAGCACGCCCTTGAGCGCCTCGAACTCTTCCAGGGACTGGCCGGATCCGATGGCCACGGCATGGAGTGGATCGGGAGCGATCAGAATCGGCATGCCGGTCTCGTGGTGCAAGCGGGCCTGGAGGCCGTGCAGCAAGGCTCCACCGCCGGCGAGGGTGATGCCCTTTTCCATGATATCGGCGGCGAGCTCCGGAGGGGTTTTGTCGAGGGTGAACTTCACGGCGTCGACGATGGCCGACACCGGCTCTCCCATGGCTTCACGAATCTCCTCGGTGGTCGTGACGACTGTCTTGGGCAAACCGGTGACGAGATCACGACCACGGATCTCGGCGTGGAGCTCCTCTTCGAGAGGCCAGGCCGACCCGAGAGCGATCTTCACTTCCTCGGCCGTGCGCTCACCGACCGCCAGGCTGTACTCCTTCTTGATGAACTGGACGATCGAGTCGTCGAGTTCGTCGCCCCCCACGCGCACCGACTGACTGGCCACGATGCCGCCGAGCGAGATCACCGCCACCTCAGTGGTGCCACCGCCGATGTCCACGATCATGTTGCCGGTGGGTTCTTGCACCGGCAGACCGGCACCGATGGCGGCGGCCATGGGTTCTTCGATGATGTAAGCGGGCTTGCGCGCACCGGCATACTCGGCGGCTTCCTGCACCGCCCGTTGCTCCACTCCGGTGATACCCGAGGGCACGCAGATCACCATGCGAGGCTTGCTCCAACGACGGTTGTTTACCTTCTGAATGAAGTACCGGAGCATTTTCTCGCACATCTCGAAGTCGGCGATCACACCGTCTTTCAGCGGCCGGATGGCCTGGATATGGGCCGGGGTGCGGCCGATCATCCGCTTGGCTTCCACCCCCACCGCAAGGGGTTGGCCGGTACGAACGTTGATGGCCACCACCGACGGCTCGTTCAGCACGATGCCCCGACCTCGCACATACACCACGGTGTTCGCGGTGCCGAGATCGACGGCCATGTCGCGGCCCAAAATGGATGAAAGAAGGTTCTCGGACATGGGGGCGGGACCCTCTCCGCTAGCTACCACGGGCGTTTCGTACAGCGTACTCGCACAAGGTTGACGCTGGAAGGTCGACCTTTAGTCGACCCTTGGCCTTGTGATCCCGAAGTGTAGGGCCTGCAACCCAATCGTAACAATCAGCGGTCGCGGGGGAACCAAAGGGCGATCTCGCGGACGGCGCTGTCATGGCCATCGGAGGCGTGGACAAGGTTCTCGCTGGTGATGGTGGCGAAGTCGCCCCGAATCGTGCCCGGCTCGGCGTCATCCACCTTGGTGGCCCCCACGATCTTGCGGACGAGGGAGAAAGTGTTGTCCGCCGGACCTTCCAGGATCATGGCCACCACCGGCGAGCGGGTGAGGAAACTCACGAGTTCGCCGTAAAACGGTTTATCGGCATGCTCGGCGTAGTGCGCCTCGGCCAAGGCCACACTGGCGGTGCGCAACTCGGCGGCCCGCACGGTGAATCCCTTGCGCTCGAAGCGGGCGATGATCTCCCCCACGAGAGAGCGCTCAACGGCATCGGGTTTACACATAACAAAGGTCTGGTTCATGATGCCGGAGCGTAGGAGGGCTCAGGTGTCCAAGACCAACCCGTGCGCCCGAGCGGCCCGCCGGGCCGCGCCCACGGTGTAGAGCGACCCGGTGATGAGGACCACATCGGACACCGTGGCGGCTGCCAGGGCCACCGCCACGGCTTCCCCCACGTCGGGCACCACCCGGGCCCGACCACCGAGGCGCACCACCGCCGCCGCTAGGTCTGCGGCCGGCAGGGCGCGGGGTGAATCGGGGTTGCAGCACACCACCTCGATGGCATCCCCCGCCCCTAAAATCTCGAGCAGCTCGCTGGGGTCACGCCCGTCGAGCACGCCCACCACGAGGTGTCGATCGCCGCGCACGGTAAACCCGGTCGCCAGCGCCTCCGCCACCGCCTGGGCGCCGTCGGGGTTGTGGGCACCGTCGAGGATCACCAACGGGTCGCGCTGCAGCACCTCGAACCGGCCCGGGTTGCGAACCGACGCGAAGGCCTCGGCCACCAGATCCTCATCGAGGGGTCGGCCGAAAAATGCCTCGGTGGCGGCTAGGGCAATGGCAGCGTTATCGCCTTGGTGCGAACCATGCAAAGCGAGGAACACCTCGTCGTACCGCCCCCCCGGAGTGCGCAGATCCAGCATGCGCCCGCCCACCGCCAATGCGTTGCCGGTACAGGCGAAGTCCGCGTCGCGATACCAGGTGGCCTCCGCCGGGGTGGCCGCCAACACCTCGCTGAGCGCCGGATCGGTTTCGCCCACCACAAAAGTGGACCCCTCCTTCACGATGCCCGCCTTCTCCTCGGCGATCCGACGGCGCCAATCACCCCGACCATCGGTGTGATCGCGGCCAATGTTCGTAAGCACCGCAACCACTCCATCCACCACGTTGGTGGCATCCCAGCGTCCGAGTAATCCCACCTCCACCACTGCCGCTCCAACCGCTTCATCGGAGAACCAGCGAAAAGCGGCGGCCGTGAGTAGTTCGAAGTAGGACGGGCGATGCGGCAAAAGCGACTCCACCCGGGACAGATCGGTCA
Source organism: Actinomycetota bacterium (assembly GCA_009886035.1). Classification (GTDB taxonomy): domain Bacteria; phylum Actinomycetota; class Acidimicrobiia; order Acidimicrobiales; family VFJN01; genus VFJN01. Next base: position 39,919 of record VFJN01000035.1, on the reverse strand, counting down.
GCACTTCCGCCAGGGCGGTGTCGGAGATGGACAGGCCGTTGCGAGAGATGCGTTCGTTGATCGTCTCTAGATGCGGACTCGTGTAGGTGCCCACGGTGAGATCGTGGACACCGAGCAGGGCGGTGACGAGACGGGCCACCGAGCCTTTCCCATTGGTGCCGGTGATGTGGATGGTGGGCTGCTGGCGCTGGGGGTCGCCGAGCACCGCACACAGTTCCCGCATCTGGTCGAGTTTCAGACCCTCGACCCGTCCGGCCACGGCCGGGCTTGTTTCGAGATTGATGTGCTGGCCCAACCAGGCCAACGCCTCGGGAAGGTTCAGGACGCTGCTCGCCGCGGACTCTGCTGGGCCGGCGCATCCTTGCGTTTCACCAGAGTGGGGTTGACCTTATCCAGCACGACATCACGGTCGATGACGCACTTCTTTACATCGGTGCGGGAGGGGAGGTCGTACATCACGTTGAGGAGCACCTCTTCGAGGATGGCCCGAAGGCCACGAGCACCCGTGCCGCGCAACAGGGCCTGATCGGCCACCGCGTCGAGGGCATCGTCGGAGAACTCGAGTTCTACGTCTTCCAACTCAAAGAACTTCTGGTACTGCTTCACCAGGGCGTTCTTGGGCTCCACCAGGATCCGGACCAACGCCTCCCGGTCGAGCGGGGCCACCGCGCTGAGCACCGGCAGACGGCCGATGAACTCGGGGATCAGACCGAACTTGATGAGATCCTCGGGAAGCACACTGGCCAGCGCCGCCCCCGGGTGCTTCTCCTCATGATTGCGGATATCGGAGGTGAAACCGATGCCGTTGGAACCGAGACGGCGGTCGATGATCTTTTCGATCCCGGCAAACGCTCCGCCACAGATGAAAAGAATATTGGTGGTGTCGATCTGGATGAACTCTTGGTGGGGGTGCTTGCGGCCCCCCTGCGGCGGAACCGATGCGGTGGTCCCCTCCAAGATCTTGAGGAGGGCCTGCTGTACGCCTTCGCCGGACACATCGCGGGTGATAGACGGGTTCTCGCTTTTGCGGGCGACTTTATCGATTTCGTCGATATAGATGATCCCCGTCTCAGCCTTCTTCACGTCGTAGTCGGCGGCTTGAATGAGTTTGAGGAGGATGTTTTCCACGTCTTCGCCGACGTACCCCGCTTCGGTGAGCGCGGTGGCGTCGGCAATGGCGAAGGGCACGTTCAGCATGCGGGCGAGCGTCTGGGCCAGGAGGGTCTTGCCACAACCAGTGGGACCAAGCAAGAGAATGTTCGACTTAGCCAGTTCCACCTCGTCGCGGTGGCTGGCACCAAACTGAACTCGCTTGTAGTGGTTGTAGACCGCCACCGCGAGGATCTTCTTGGCGTGGTCCTGGCCGATGATGTAATCGTTCAGGAATTCGAAGATCTCCTGCGGCTTGGGGAGTTCATCGAAGCGCATCTCCGATGTCTCGGACAGCTCCTCTTCGATGATCTCGTTGCACAGATCGATGCACTCATCGCAGATGTAGACGCCCGGTCCGGCGATCAACTTCTTTACCTGCTTCTGAGACTTGCCACAGAACGAGCACTTGAGAAGCTCGCCCCCATCTCCGAACTTGGCCACGTTATCGACCCCCGTTTGCCTCTCGTACCTGCTGGTTAACTAGCCCTAGTGATCGGACCGGCGTTGTCGGCCAAAGTTCGGGCCGTGATGACTTCGTCGATAATGCCGTACGCGAGCGCCTCATCGGCGGACATCACGAAATCTCGTTCCGTATCCTTGTGGATCTTCTCGGCCGCTTGACCGGTGTGGTCGGCCAGTAATTCGTCGAGTTGGATACGCATCCGGAGAATCTCACGGGCCGCCAACTCCACATCGGTGGCCTGGCCGCCGGCCTGACCCCACGGTTGGTGGAGCAGCACCCGGGAATGGGGAAGGGCCAGACGCTTGCCCTTGGTGCCAGCAGCGAGGAGCACGGCGGCAGCACTGGCGGCCTGCCCGAAGCAGATCGTGCTGATGTCGGGCTTCACGAAACTCATGGTGTCGTAGATGGCAAACAAGGCCGTGATGTCGCCGCCGGGGCTGTTGATGTAGATGTTGATGTCGCGGTCGGGGTTCTCCGACTCCAGGTGAAGCAGCTGAGCACAGATCAAGTTGGCGATCGTGTCGTCGATGGGCGTGCCCAGGAAGATGATGCCGTCTTTGAGTAGCCGGCTGTAGAGGTCATAGGCCCGCTCGCCCCGGTTGGTCGACTCGACGACCGTGGGAACGAGGTAGTTCCGGATCACCGTTTCGTGCTGCCCGATGATGTCCATCAGTCTTGGTCTTCCGTTTCGTCGGCGACCTCGTCGGTCGCGGTGAGGGGGACTTCGTTGGTCTCGGCTTCTTCGTCAGGGATCTCAAGCTCGCCGCGGTCGATCGTGACACCCTCCGGATCGAGAAGTTCGACCTTTTCGAGCAGCCACTCCAGCGCCTTGCGCTTCTTGATGTCTGAGCGTACCGCCGAGATCTGCCCCACGCTCTCGAAGCGCTCCCGCACCTCATCGGCACTCTGACCTACCCGCTCGGCCACCTCTTCGAGTTCCTCGAGGAGGTCCTCGTCGGTGCACTCGATGTCCTCAGCCACCGCCACCGCTCGCAGCGCCAGGTCCACCTTTACCCCGGAGGTAGCGGTCATACGAAGTTCCTGGCTGAACTGTTCCGGGTCGGTGCCGGTCATCTGTAGGTACTGGTCTAGTTGCATGCCCTGGGCCTGTAAGCGCATGGCGAGATCTTGGAACCGCTCCTGCATCTCGTGGTTCACCATCGCTTCGGGCAGGTCGTCGGTAACCAGCGCAGCCAGGGCCTCACCGGTCTTTTCGCGCAAAGCCATCTGGGCTTGGGCCACCCGGACCCTCGTCATACGGTCGATGAGGCTGGCCCGGAGTTCATCGAGCGTCTCGAACTCGGATGCCGTGGCGGCCCAGGCATCGTCGAGGTCGGGAAGGACCTTCTCCCGCACCTCCTTGAGGACGAGTTCGAAAAGAAGGGCGCGCTCTTCGTCGGGATCGGGGTGGGTGGACGGAAAGGTGAGGGTGGCACCGGCGACAGCCCCGAGGAGGTTCTCGTCAAGCTCTGGAGTGATCGCTCCCGATCCCACCGTGTAGCTGTAATCATCAGCAGTGAGACCCGATTGGGCTTCGCCATCGAGGGTGCCGGCGATGTCGATGGTGACGGTGTCGCCGTCTTGTACCGGCCGATCGACCGACTCGAGCGTGCTGTTGCTCTCACGCATGCGATCGAGTTGGGCGTTGATGGCGTCGGCATCGGGGGCGGGACGTTCCAGCGTGACCGACAGCCCGCCGTAGCCGGGCACCTCGATGGAGGGCCGTACCTCCACCACGGCATCGAAGGCCACGTTGCCGCCCTCGTGCCCGCCCGTCACATCAATGTCAGGCGGAGCGATGACATCGACGTCGTGTTCGATGACGGCGGCGCTGTAGTACTCCGGGAGGGAATCCTGCATTGCCTGCTCCCGGCCCACCAGCGGGCCAAGGCGGGCTTCGAGGACCTTGCGGGGGGCTTTACCGGGCCGGAAACCGGGGAGGCGTACCTCCTGGGCGATCTTTCGGAAGGCGACGGTGATGGCCTCTTCGAACTCGGCCGCCTCCACCTCAACGGACAACTTGACCTTGTTCCCCTCGAGGGGTGCGACGGTGCTCTTCATGTGGAGGCCCACTGTATCGGCCGCCACGACGGTCCCCGACATGCACATGCCCTCCGAGGGCCTATCGTGCACCCCGTCACGGGGAGTAGCGCAGTGGTAGCGCACCTGCTTTGGGAGCAGGAGGTCGGGGGTTCAAATCCCCCCTCCCCGACGAGAACATCGCAAAGATCCGCCGGCCAGGCCTCCTCGGGCCCGGTCGAGAAGGGGGCGGGGAAGGGACTAACGTGGGGGAAACCCTGCGGGTGTAGCTCAACGGCTAGAGCCCCAGCCTTCCAAGCTGGTGGTGCGGGTTCGATTCCCGTCACCCGCTCCGCGAAGACCCATGGCGCCCTGACGACCGGCCCGACGCTCCCCCGTCAGGGGTGTCTTGGCCACGGCCAGAATGACCCGCTCGGGTGGACAGTGAACCGGCGCGCTCAAGTACCGCCGGGAAAACTCCGACAAAGGAAGGGCGCACCCCGGCGCACGACCTTCAGGAGCTGACATTGTTCACCACCCGCCCTACCACCAGCACTACTGGTCTGGCATCGACACAGAAGCTGATGCACTCATGATGGCCACCACGCAACTCACCGCCTCTGGGCATCCCATCGAGGCGCGCTACATCATCGGCTGGTACGCCGGTCGAGGCGCTCGGATCGTAGTGTCGGCCGCCGCCGTTCTTGCCGTCATGGCTACGGTGTCGCTCCTCGCACTGGCGGGTAGCAGTTACCGCCCGATGGTTGTCCGGGGCGAGGGCATAGAGCCAGCCTTCAGCACCGGCGACGTCGTCGTCAGTCAGGTGGTGGCGGCCGCCGACATCAAAGTGGGTGACATCGTGACCTACATCGACGGAATGCGGGGCGACGCGCTGGTTACCGAGCGAGTGCTCGAGGTAACCGCGACCGACTCCGAGTACTCCTTCACCACGATGGGTGCCGGTAGTACCGCCATTGAGCACCTCGCCGTAGATATCGACGGCGAGATCGGTCGGATCACCTACCAGCCCCGTGGGCTCGGTCGAGCCCTCGACGTGATCACCTCCGGCTTCGCCAAGGTTGCTTTCCTGGCCGGCATCGCAATCCTCTTGATCCGTCCGGTGGTGCGACGCGGGCGCCTCGAACTGAACGCTTAGACCGCAACGGCGCCCCCCGGCTCCCATCTAGGCTCGTGCGCCTCCGGCAGGATTCGAACCTGCGGCCATCGGAATAGAAATCCGCTGCTCTGTCCAGCTGAGCTACGGAGGCAGAGCCGAGCGTAGGCCGCGAGGCGGGCCGGTCAATCACGGTTGAGGCAGGGCCTTGGCCCTAGCCTATGCTGGCCCCTCCCGTGGTGGCCGTAGCTCAGTTGGTTAGAGCGCCAGGTTGTGATCCTGGATGTCGGGGGTTCGAATCCCCTCGGTCACCCCAAACCACTGGTAAGCCAACCAACAGTGGGCTTCGTAGCCTGGGCCAACAACGCCTAGGCTGCTAGCCCACTTGCCCCTCTAGCTCAACTGGTCAGAGCGTCGGACTCTTAATCCGTAGGTTCTGGGTTCGAGTCCCAGGGGGGGTACGCCGGTCCTACCAGGGCTTTCCAGTGCGAAGGCCCTGGTAGGGCAAGGGTCGGTCGGTTCGGCGGGTCGTAGACGCCCCCACGATCGACGGGCGATCGGTTGCGACTGAGACGAGAACGCAGGGGCCGTCGGCGGCACCGGGTCTGTCCTCAGGTGCCGCGCTCGATGCGACAGGCACTGTCGGCACGAACCTCCCAGGGCTCCTTCGCGCTAAGCATCGGGAGGTTCAGGGCAACTCTCTGCCCCGCGCGTGCATCAGCGACCCTGACCCACTCGTTGCCGAACCGACGCACGTGGATCTCCCAGTCGGGTTGATCCGATGAGAGCGAGAGGACGCGACCTCCGTCCGACGACCAAACGATCGGACGAGACAACGGTCGGCATGGCGCCCGGCCCCGAGTTTGGAGCTGAGCGGATGCAACACCAAGATCCACGAGGCCCTGGTCGACGGAGGCTCCTGTGCTCACGGTTGCTGTGCCGTGGCGCTCAATGAGTGCTCGCACCTCGCCGGCGGAGAGGTCGAAGAAGCCGTCGCCCATCGGGACCTCGTCGGGCACGACGGCCGGGCCGAGGTCGAGCACCAGCAGCTCCGCCTGGATGAGCCGACCGAACGCCTCCCACCATGCGGCCGTGGTCTCAATGTCGCTCGGCAGCGTCACAACCCGCACGGATCCGAGGACCACCAGCACTGCCACCGCCAGCCATCGCACAGGACCGCTCGTGCGCCCCGGCGCCGGCCACGAGAGCCCTCGTGGAGGAACCAGCGCCAGCAGCAGGAATCCCAGCGCCAGCAGGCGGTAGCGATAGGAAAGTTCTACGGATTGCCCGACCGCCAGCTCGAGTTCCTCGAGTTTGGAGAACCCGCGGCTGACGGCCAGGCCCAACGACCAGACCACCAGGGCGGTACTCCAGGCCAGGAGGTTCGCCGACGAGCGCAGGCCGTGCCTCAGCAGCCATGCGGCGTAGACGAGGAACGCCACCACGAGCAGGCCCGTCACCACCGGATTTGACCCGGCGAGGTACTCGAAGGGCGATCGGATCACCCGGCTCGCGTCGCTGACCATCTCCGACAGCGACCGGGGGGCGTCCGGTGCAAACCGGGACGCGGCGTCGCGCCCGACCAGGAACCACCAGGCGAACCACGCGGAACAGGGGAGGCCGACCGCAAGCCAGCGCCGCAGAGTCGCTCGGGTGCACAGGCAGTAGACGACGGCGGCGGCCCCTACCGCCACTCCACCGCCGCCTGCGGTCAGGCACAGCGCGACACCGCCCATCACGAGCCAGTCGGCTCGCCGATCGCGGGTGAGGGCGGCGGCACATCCGATGGCCCCGACGAGGATCAGTGAGTGGTTCAGGGCGGGGGGGAGATCAAGCCCTCCCAGACCCAACAGCGAGAGTGCCAGCGCCGCCGCGAGGGGGGTGCCCCAGGCGCGGCGGGTCGTTACGAAGTAGGCGACAGGTGCCGTGACGAGACCGAGCAACGCCACCAGGCGGAACGGCCCGTACGAGAACCCAAAGCCCTCGATCAGTGCCCGGTAGATGACCGGGCTGGCGATGGAAAGCTGATCGTTGTAGGGGCGGACCAGCCCTCGCAATGAACCAGCCTGTTGGATGGTACCCCAGTCGTCACCGGTGAAGTACGCCTCGGGCGCGGCGCCGAGCACGATGACTGCGAACAGCACGACGGCGGCCAGGAACACCGCCACGACGGCACCCGACACCAGGCGGGCTGCCGGTCCGACGGGCTCCACCGATGGCGGCTGATCCGCGACTGCCATGACAGGCCCGCCCATCGTGCGCACACTCCTTCCGGCCCCCAGGTGACCAGAGCCCGCACATCATACGCCGGTCCTCGAGATACCGAGACCACCCAGCGTGGAAGTCGTCCTGCGTGCGTCGCTCCAACCTGAGCGTCACCCCCGGGCTCTCACGGGCGCTCACGAACTCTTCATCGACAACACAGACAAGGCTGTTCAGGTCCTGATCGACATCGCATCCGCCGGTCCGTACCCCCCGTGGATCGCATCAGGGCGGCGATCATCTCGACCGACACCGATCCCGACGATGACGACAGCATCGAGGGCGAGATCCTCTCCTGATCTGCGGAACATCCCCGGATCTGCCTCTGATTTAGCCCTAGGTGCCCCTCCAACGCCTTCGGAGTGCGTCGGAACCCGCAGGGCCTTCGGTGACGAAGGCCCCGGTAGGGCAAGGCCCCGGCCGGTTCGACGGCGTCAGTCGAAGGTGCCCGACACCACGGCGCTGTTTTCCGACTTCGCCACACCGCCGGCCTTCTCCTGGGTGATCGCCAGACCAGTGACGTGATCTCCCGCCTGGAACGCCATCCCCTGGGCTGGGTCCGCTCCCAGCAGACCCAGAGAAATCACCCCAGCATCAGTTACTCCCCACAACTGATACGTCTCCTGCTGGGTCAGGACCGGGAGGTCCTCGGCGAGGAGATAGCCCGTCCCGTTCGACAACAGCACCGCATCCACCGTCATCGTTTCGTCGGCGGAGGACAAAGCGGCGACGCTCGTCGCCGTGATGGGCACATCCGGCCGCGCCGACTCCAGGCCCTGGATCCGGGCGTCCTGTTGGACCACCACCGAACCCATAAACCCGATCACCACGGCAGCGGCAATGCCCATGGCCGCCAGCGCCACCCGGCTCGACCCCCGGCGCTCGCGGCGTTCAGCGGCCGCCGCCATCGGCATCACCCCCAAGCGCAGGGGCGGCGGGGCTTCCTCAAGTTCACCGGCAATGCGTTCCCACAACCCAGTCGGGGCATCCCCGCCCGACTGGCCCAACAGGGCGGCGACCTCCTGATAGCCGAGCACCTCCTGAGCGCAACGCAGGCAGTCATCGAGATGGTCATGGACCAGCCGTCGCTCCGCCTCGTCGACGGAGTGGAGGGCATACACGCCGAGGAGAGCCTCGATGTCCTCGTGGCGGGCGTCACTCACCGGTCCACCCCCCCACCCCAGCGGTCACAAGTTCGCTTCTCAGCCGCTTGAGCCCGGAACGAATGCGACTCTTCACGGTGCCCTCCGGCTGGTCGAGCAGTTCGGCTACTTCCCGGTAGGTGTGCCCACCGAAGTAAGCGAGGGAGATAGCCGTCCGTTCCATCTCCGACAACCCGGCGAGGGCCCCTTGCACTTGATCCGCAAGGAGCAGATCCACCACCTCGTGCTCGAGGTCGTAGCCCGACTCCGCCGTGCGACGGGCATCACGCTCCTCGCGCGATCGACGAGATGTCTCCGACCGCAGCAGATCGACTGACCGGCCGTGGCATTGCGAGAGCAAAAACGACCGCAGTGACCCTCGATCCGGATCAAACTTGTCGGGCTGGTTCCAGAGCCTCAGGAACACCTCCTGCACGACCTCCTCCGCCAGGGTGGCATCCACCAGCAGGCGCCGAGCCAGAGCAAAGACAGCTCCGGCATGACGCCGGTAGGCCTCGGCTAACGCCTCCTGGCTGTAACGCGAGATACCGACCACCAGAACGGCATCGCTGCTGGCGCTGAGAGTAGGGGGCCGCGTCACATCCGGTGATTCGGAGCCGACCCCATGTCCGGATGACCCGAGCTCAGACATGATCAAACCGCGAGACGACCTCGACGTGGGATGTGTGGGGAAAAAGGTCGATCAACTCAGCATGGCGGAGTGCGTACCCCGCCTCGGCCAGCAGGCGAACATCCCGGCCGAACGACGCCGGATCGCAGCTGATCAGGGCCAATCGACCGGCCTGGGTGGCCGCCACCTTGGCCACCCCTCTCGCCCCCAGTCCGGCCCGGGGCGGATCGGCCACCACCACCTCGGCGCGCCCGGCACCCCAGTGATCGACGTCGGTTTTAACGATTCTCACTCCCTTATCAGCAAGATTCACCCGGGCATCGGCCACCGACGACGCTCCGATCTCCACCAGGGTGACCGGCCCCGAGGTGGGCAGCGCGCCCGCCAAGAGCCCCACCCCGCCGTAAAGGTCAACCAGGTGACCCCCATCGGCCACGCCGTCCAGGGCTGCGCCCACCGCCGCCACCAGCGCCTCGGCACCGTCGGGCCGAGACTGGAAAAACGAGCGGGCCGAAATCCGCCAACGCCGCCCGGCCACCTCCTCGAAATACCAAGCCCGCTGGCCCGCCTTCAGTTCCCCATCGGTCACCACCCGCACCCCGTCGGGCACAGAGGTGCGGTCGTCATCCTGGCTGACCACCACGAGTCGATCGCCGGTGCGCGCGCCGGCCCGCAGCAACACCTCGCCATCGGGGAAGCGCCCGTGGGCGATCAGTTCGGCCAGCAGCGGGTGCACCACGAGGCAGGGGTCCACCGGGACCACCGCGTGGGACGACCGCGGCCGAAATCCGAAACGTCCGTCCACGGCCACCCCTCGGACCGAGGTGCGATACCCCGTGGCGGGAAGATCGGGCCCGAGGCCGATCTCGATCTCCTGGTGCGCCTGCCGCCGGAGGGCATCGGCGACCAAGGCCGCTTTGAGGCGCCGCTGAGCGGTGGCCTCGATGTGTTGCCAGTCGCAGCCCCCACAGCCCGCCGCCACAAAGCGACAGGGCTCGGCCACGCGGTCGGCCGAGGGCTCGATCACCTGGGTCACCGTGCCCCGGGCGAAGTCTTTTTTGGTTTGATGGATATCCACCGCAACCCGCTCACCGGGCAGCCCGCCGGTGACGAAGGTGACCCGGCCGTTCTCATCGCGGGCCATCCCATCACCCCCGGCCACCATCCCCGTGATCTCCAGAGTGACATTGTGCACTCGCGAACCCTAGGCGGCGCGCGAGGATGGAGCCGATGAGTGACCACCCTGGAACCGACCGGCCCATCGAGATCGCCCCCAGCGTGCTCCCCGCCGACTTCGCCAAACTCGGCGAGGAGGTCGCCGCCCTGGAAGCGGCGGGCGTGGACCGCATCCAGTGGGACGTGATGGATGGGCGTTTCGTGCCAAACCTCACCTTCGGGCCCGAGGTGATTGCCGCCTGCCGTCCCCATGCCTCGGTTCTCTTCGAGGCCCACCTGATGGTGGAGCAACCCGACAACTTGGCGAGCCGCTACGTGGACGCCGGATGCGGCTTGATCATCGTGCACGCCGAAGCCTGTGTGCACCTGCATCGAACCCTGAGCCACATCGCCGGACTGGGAGTCGGGGCGGCGGTGGCGCTCAATCCGGCCACGCCGGCGGTGGTGCTGACCGACGTGCTGGACCTCGTGGACCTCGTCCTGGTGATGACGGTGAATCCGGGCTTCGGGGGGCAGGCGTATATCCCCACGATGGAACCGAAGATCGCCGAGGTGCGGCGAATGGTGCTGGAGGGCGGCCACGACGTGGACATTGAGGTGGACGGTGGCATCGGTCCGAACACCATCGAGGCGGCAGCGGCGGCGGGCGCCAATGTTCTCGTGGCCGGCTCGGCCCTCTACCGCGACCCCGAGGGTCTGACCCACGCCGTGAGCCAACTGCGTCAGATCGCTGAATCCACCCGTCAATGAACAGGCCCGCCCGCCGGGGGCCGCTACTGCTGCTACTCCTGGTCACGGCCCTCGCCTCCTGCACGAGCGACGGGGGGGATACCGACGCGTTCTGCAACACGCTCACGAACGGCCAGCAGTACCGCACCGTTTTCGAAGGCTTCAACCCCACCGACGCCACCGACGCCCTCGACCGACTCCGCACCGCCCGCCTGGACCTCGGCGAACTCAAAGCCGACGCGCCCAGCGAAATTCGCGACGACCTCCAGGTGGAGATCGACTACGTGCAGGCCCTCATCGACGGCGTGGCTGCCCTCGGCCCCGGAACCGATGCGCGTAACCTCACCGCCACCTTCCAAGCCGTGACCACCGACCACCCCAAAGTGCCAGCGGCGGCGGCGGCCTTGGAGACATTCGCCACGGCGGGTTGCCCGGCGGGCTAGAAGGACTCCCCGCGTTTCGTGGAGACGTGATCGATGATCCCGTACTCCTTGGCCTGCGGGGCGGTGAACCAACGATCTCGCTCGGAGTCGGCCTCGATCTGCTCCACCGGCTGACCGGTATGGAAGGCGATCCGTTCGGCCATCAGCCCCTTGATGTAGATCAGTTGCTCAGCCTGGATAGCGATGTCGCTGGCCTGACCCCGCACCCCGCCGGACGGTTGGTGCATCATGATGCGGGCGTGGGGCAGGGCGAAGCGTTTGCCTTCGGCGCCGGCGCACAGCAGGAACTGGCCCATCGACGCGGCCAGGCCCATGCAGATCGTGGCCACGTCGGGCTTGATGAACTGCATGGTGTCGTAGATCGCCATGCCGGCGGTGACCGAGCCGCCGGGGCTGTTCACGTAGAGCCAGATGTCTTTGTCGTCCTCGCCTTCGAGGTAGAGCATCTGGGCGCAGATGATATTGGCGATGTCGTCGTTCACATCGGTCCCCAGGATGATGATCCGGTCTTTCAGGAGACGGTTGTAAATCTCAGAGGTGGGGTTGCCCATCGCACTTTGAGCGCGGGGCATCGGGGGGAAGGATTGGTCGTGGCTCACGAGGATGAGGTTAGCGGTGCGAGGCCGTACCCCCACGCGCTCTACCATTGGCTGGTCGCACCAGTGGCGTAATCTGGCAGCCGCGCAAGGTTTAGGTCCTTGTGAGCTAACGCTCGTGTGGGTTCGAATCCCACCTGGTGCACCCGCCGATAGTGATTTGCTAGCGTTCGCCCGGTGAAGGTCCACGACCTCCCCACCCCTGCGCTGCTCGTGGACATCACGGCCTTTGACCACAATGTGGCCACCATGGCCGCCCGGTGGCCGGGCCAGACGCTGCGCCCCCACGTGAAGGCCTTCAAGTCCACGGCGCTGGCGGCCCGCCTCGCAGCCCAGGGTCACACGGCGTTTTGTTGCGCCACCGTGCGGGAAATGGTGGGGATGGCCGACGCCGGTTTGGGCGATGACCTGCTCCTGGCCAACGAAAGCCTCGACCTGCACCGCCTCACCCCTGCTATCCGCGCCGGAGCGGCGCGCATCACCGTGGCGGTGGACTCCGAGGCCACCATTGCCGCCGCCGTCGCCGCCGGGGTCGCGGAGGTGCTCATCGACGTGGAAGTGGGTCTCCCTCGCGGCGGTTGCGACCCGAGCGATGCCGGTCGACTCGCCGACCTCGCCCGCGCCGATGGTCTGACCGTGCGCGGGGTGATGGGCTACGAGGGACACCTCATGCGTGAACCCGGCGACAGCAAAGCCCAACTGGTGGAGCGATCCATGGCGTTGCTCCTCGATGCCCACGCGGTCGTGGGCGGCGATGTGGTGTCGGGCGGCGGCACGGGCACCTGGGACACGAATACCTGGGTGACCGAACTGCAGGCGGGCTCCTACTGCCTCATGGACACCGAATACGCGCCCCACGCCCCGGCATTTGCCCAGGCGCTGTTCGTGAACACCACCGTGATCTCGATCTCGGCTAAGGGATGGGCCGTACTCGATGCCGGGCTCAAAGCCTTTGGCATGGACCACGGCGATCCCACCGCCGTCGAGGTGGGGCCGATCTGGTTCGTGTCCGACGAGCACATCACCGTGGGGATCCCCGAGGGTTCCCCCGTACGGGTTGGCGACCGCGTGCGGGTGATTCCCGCCCACGTCGACCCCACCGTTTCGCAACACGAGCGCCTTCACCTCATCGACGGCGACGAGGTCCTCGAGGAGTGGGACGTGGATCTGCGGGGCTGGTAGCGCCCCGCCGGCCCAGCACCCCGGCCGGGGCCGCGGGCCGCCCTAGAGAAGAAGGGCCAGTTTTCCGAAGGCCCGGGACCGGTGACTGATGGCGTGCTTTTCCGGCGCTGTCATCTCAGCGAAGGTGCGACCGTCGCCCTCAAGGGGGGCCACGATCGGGTCGTAGCCGAAACCGCCCGCGCCCCGGGGGGCCTGAACGATTCGCCCCTCTACCTCGCCCCGCACCGCCACCTCCCGGCCATCGGGCCAGACGGCCGCCGCCGCGCACACGTAGCGACAGCCCCGCGCCTCGGGGGGCTCCCCGTCGAGTTCGCGAAGGACCCGGGGGATCCAGTCCCCCTCGGTAGTCCAGCGCGCCGAGTGAATGCCCGGCCCGCCCTGAAGGTGATCGATCTCGATCCCCGAGTCGTCGGCCAGGGCCACCTCGCCGACGATGGCCACCAACGCACGGGCCTTGAGCAAGGCGTTGGCCTCGAAGGTGACACCGCTCTCCTCGGCGCCGGTGTCGGAGGCCACCACCACGTAGCGGTCGCCCAGGATCTCCTGCACCTCGCCCACTTTGTGGGCGTTACCGGTGGCCAACCAGAGGCGCATCAGCGAGGGGCGGGGGGCACGCTGAGCAACTCCCGCTGCAAGGCGAAGATCTCCTCGATGCCAGCGGTGGCTAGGCCCAGCAGCGAATCGAGTTCGGCCCGAGAGAAGGGGGCGCCCTCAGCGGTTCCCTGCACCTCCACGAACCCGCCGAGAGACGTCATCACCACGTTCATGTCTGTGTCGGCCGTCGAGTCCTCGATGTAGGGGAGGTCCAACACCGGCACCCCGTGCACGACGCCCACCGAAATCGCGGCGCACAATGCTTGCAGCGGGTTGGCCTTGATGGTGCCCGCCAGCACGAGACGCTCGAGCGCGTCGTGCAGGGCGATGTAGCCACCGCAAATCGATGCGGTACGGGTGCCACCGTCGGCTTGGAGCACATCACAATCCACGATGACCTGCCGCTCCCCCAGCGCCGCCATGTCGCACACCGAACGAAGGGCCCGGCCGATCAGACGCTGGATCTCCTGCGTGCGTCCGGAGGGCTTGCCGTCTTTCACCTCTCGGCGGATTCGCTCCGGCGAGGCCCCCGGGAGCATCGAATACTCTGCCGTTACCCAACCCTTGCCCTTGCCCCGCATCCAGCGCGGCACGTCGTCGTCCACCGAGGCTGTGCACAGCACCCGGGTGTTGCCGAAACTGATGAGACAGGACCCCGCCGCCATGGCGGTAAAGTCCCGTTCGAAGGTGATGGGGCGCAGTTCATCGACGGCACGACCGTCGGGGCGGGAAGCAGACATGTTCGTATCCTCGCAGGCTCCGGGCGTTAGTCCCAGGTGACGGGGTGCACCTCGGCGAGTTCCGGGCCCAACAGCGTTCGGCCCAATTCCTGAAACCAGGCCACATCGCCACTCGAAAACCAGCGGTGATGGCCCGGACCTGACGAGGGCAGACGAGCCAAGGCGGTTCCCTCCAATCGGCGACGAACCTCGAAGGCGGTTTCGTCGGCCGAGGACACGAGCACCACATCACGGCCCATCACATCGCTCAGAACGCGGGCCAGGAATGGATAGTGGGTGCAGCCGAGCAGGAGCGCATCCACCCTGGCCTCCCGCAATGGGGCCAGCAACCGCTCCGCCAACCGCGCCACCTCGTCGCTTTGGGTGTCACCGCGCTCCACAAACTCCACCAACCCCGGACAGGCGGCACTCGTGAGTTCGAGGTCCCCCGCCAGGGTGGCCACGGCGTCTTGATAGGCACCGGAGGCCACCGTGCCCGCCGTCCCAATCACCCCTACCCGGCCGCTCTGGGTGGCCAAGGCCAGCGACCGCACCCCGGGCTCAATCACGCCGATCAGCGGCACGTCAACATCCTCTTGCAGTTCGGCCAGACCGGTGGCGGCGGCGGTATTGCAGGCCACGATCACCAGTTTCACGCCGTGCTGCTGCACGAGGTACTCGATGATCTGACGGGCGAAGCCCCGCACCTCGGCCTGGGGGCGAGGACCGTAGGGGTAGCGGCCGGTGTCGCCCAGATACACGAGGTGTTCGGCGGGCAGGAGGTCGATGAGGGCCCGAGCGACGGTGAGGCCGCCGAAGCCGCTGTCGAACATCCCGATTGGGCGGTCGTCCACCCCGCCAGGCTAGGGGGTGCGGGCCGCCCACTGGGGTTCCGTGGTCGCCCAGATCTGCATGGAACTCCCCGCGGTAGGACCGGTGGTGGGAACGACCAGACCACCAAAGGTGTAGCCAAGTTTTTCCGGTACCCGGGCGCTGCGATGATTGTGTTCCTCGCAGCGGATCTCGAGGCGCGCCACGCTCTCGAGGCCCAAGCCCGCCGCGGTGAGGGCGGCGGCGGCCTCGGTGGCGAGACCGCTCCCGGCGGCCTCCAGGCGCACCCAGTAGCCAATCTCCAACGTCCCCGGGCCCAGGCGGTTGTGGAGCCCGCAGCCCCCAATGACCGACCCGGCGGGGTCCAGCATGGAATAGGTGAAGTCCTGGCGTTGCTCCCACAGCAGTGCCGCCGCGCTGAAGAAGGTGGCCATGCCCGCCACTGTCGCCGGCTCGGCGGCCCAGGGCATCCAGGGCAAGAGGTGCTGGCGGCTAGCGTTGATGGCGGCGGCCGCCGATTCGGCTCGCTTGGGGTCGGCTCGTTCGAGCGACCGGCCGCCGCGCAGAACAACGCGAGGGGGCGGCGCGACCGGGAGCGGCGGGAGTGACTCGGGGGCAGCGGGCATGACCCGATGCTGGTCGCCGGGCGGCCGCGATGGAAATGGATTGAGGCTCTACGCTGCCGGGGTGGGTGACTTTACGATCTGGCATAACCCCCGGTGCTCCAAGAGCCGGGCGGCGCGGGCGATTCTTGATGAGGCCGACGTGACCTTCGATGAACGCCGCTACCTCGACACGCCTCCCACCCCGGCCGAACTGGAGGCAGTGCTCGACGCCCTGGGCGCGGAGCCGTGGGAGATCACCCGCCTGGGCGAGGAGGCTGCAAAGACCCTCGGCCTGCGAACCCTCCCGCACGACCGCGCCGCCTGGATCGCGGTGTTGGTGGCCCATCCGATTCTCATCGAACGCCCGATCGTGGTGAGTCGTGACGGGCGCGCCGTGCTCGCCCGCCCCCCGGAGGTCGTGCGCGACCTGCTGTGAGCAGACCGCCGGATGGCGCTGCCTGGCCGATGGCCGGCCACCCCGGCGCCGGAATGGCCGCGACCAGGCGCAGAGCTAGAAGTAGATGGTGGCCTTGGCCCGGGCCTCGACGGTAGCGATGTCGTCGATCCACACCCCGGCCGAGAGGTACTTCCAGCCGCCGTCACACACGATCATGACGATCGTGCCCTCGTCGATGAGACCGGCGGCCTTCACCGCTCCGGCGAGGATGGCACCCGAGGAGATGCCGGCGAAGATGCCCACTTCGGTAAGGCGGCGGGTCCATTCGATGGACTCACGCGGCCGCACGATGAGCCGGCGGTTCAGCAGGTCGTAGCCGTCGTTGTCGGTGAACACGGGGGGCACGAAACCGTCGTCGAAGTTCTTCAGCCCATCCACCATCTCCCCCGTCGGCGGTTCGATGGCCCAGAGTTGGACGGCGGGGTTCTGCTCCTTGAGGAAGCGACCCACCCCCATCAGGGTGCCGGCGGTGCCGAGGCCGGCGATGAAATGGGTGATCTCGGGCACGTCACGCCAGATCTCCGGACCGGTGCCCTCGTAGTGGGCCTTGGGGTTGGAAGGATTCCCGTACTGGAAGGGGAACCACCAGTCGGTGTGTTCGGCGGCCATCTCCTGGGCCCGCCGCATGGCGCCGTTGGATCCCTCGCCGCCCGGGCTGTCGATGATCTCCGCCCCCCAGGACTCCAACAGTTGACGCCGCTCCACCGACACGTTGTCTGGGAGGACCACCTTCAGCCGGTAGCCCCTCACCTTGGCGATCATGGCGAGGGCGATGCCGGTGTTGCCCGAGGTGGACTCCAAGATGACCTGGCCGGAGCCGGGTACCAGGATGCCCTCGCGCTCGGCATCGATAATCATCTGCCGCCCGGCCCGGTCTTTCACGGAACCGCCGGGGTTCTGCCCCTCCAGTTTGGCGAGGATCCTCACCCGCGGATTGGGGCTCAGCGGGGAGATGTCGACGATCGGGGTGTTGCCGATGAGATCGATGGCTGATGCGTAGACGGCCACGGGGGCGCTCCAAGGGGGAAAGTTGACTTCTTCACTAGGGATTCTAGTGGTCGCTTAGGGAAACAACCTCTTCGCTGATCTGGCCGGAGACGAGTTGATAGCTGCGCAGCACGGGTGCGTCTTGGCGGAGCGACACGATGACGTAGTGCCATGCCGGGTCCGGGGCTTGCTCCACATCAGTGACCGACGGGTAGGCATCGGTGTGGGTATGGCTGTGCATCACCCCCTGGATCTGGAGGCCGGCCGCCTCGCTGGCCCGATCGATACGGAGGAAGTCCCCGCCGTCGATCGAGTAGACCCGGCTGGAGGCGGCGGCGTTGCGGCAGGGGTGAAACGCCGTCACGCGGTTCGTGCCGGGGGGACCGGCGAAGAGGCCACAGGCTTCGTCGGGTAGCCCGTCGTAGGCGTGGCCCACCATCTGGGCCCACACGGACCGGGTGAGAAAGAGCACGAGAGGCACAGTACCGGTCGGCGGCCGCCCCTCCGGGCCGGTAGCGTAAGTAACCCCATGAAGCCGACCGGCACCAAGCCGATCGCGAGCAACCGGCAAGCTCGCCGCAACTACGAGATCCTCGACACCCTCGAGGCGGGAATCGTGCTGCGTGGGAGCGAGGTCAAGTCGCTCCGGGAATCCAAGGTGCAGATCACCGACGCCTTCGCCCGCATCGACGGCCACCAGGTGTGGCTGCACCAACTGCACATCGCGCCGTGGCTCTACTCCCAATCCCACACCGGCCATGACCCCGACCAAAAACGCAAACTCCTCCTCCACCACCACGAGATCATGCGCCTAAAGGCCCGCGTCGACCCTGAACACCTCTCGCTCATCCCGCTGTCGATCTACTTCACGAACGGCCGGGCCAAGGTAGAACTCGCGCTGGCCAAGAGCCGACGCACGCACGACAAGCGCATCGTGATCACCGAGCGGGATGCCGCCCGAGCCCTCGCCCGGGCCAACCGGGGCGACCGGGGCGAATAACCGAGTGCAGTAGTCACACCCCGGCGGTAGATTGGGGTATCCCCTCGGTGAGGGGAGATCCTTGACATACCCATCCAGGGGCTGATCGGTTTCGACGTTGAGACTGCTCGGCGATTCGTGCGACCAGAGTTGCTCAGACTCTTAAAACGGGGCAAAAAAACAACTGCCAATGAGCAGTACGCCCTCGCCGCCTAGTTCATCTAGGTAGTAGAGAGCACCAGTGACCGGTGACGGCACACGGGGCCAGGCCGCTGCAGCCCGGCAACAGAAGCAGTGGCGGACCGTAGGGAGAGACCACTGACGGCGGGAAAGACCGCTGGCATCGAGGAAAGACTCGGCGGCGAGCACCTTTGCGTGTTCCCCCGACCCGGCGGTGCGCCAGCCGAAGTGGCGTGATCTCGGGAATGGTCGTATCGCGGACGTCGACCGCTTGGCGGACGAGGGTTCGATTCCCTCCAGCTCCACTGGACCACGCGCGGAGTCGGCCTCGCGACGCGAGGCTCGACCGACCCGCCCCGTTACCGCTCCGCCAAGATTCGCCATCAACCACGAGGATGCCGAGGCCAAAACGGGAACCACCGAGTGACCCTTCACGACCTAGAGGCAGCCCTAGGATTGCGCCGGGGCCCTCGGATAGGCCAACTTCAGTACTCGCTGGACGACGAAACCGATGGACCATCTGCAGGAGCGCTCATGAGTGTCGGTTCACCGGCGGCGAGGGTCGCCGAACAAATCTCGTCGTCGATCGTCATGACCGACACGGGGTTACCCGATCCTTCGGTCGGCACGGTGGACACCTTTTGCCAACGAAGGGCGACCGTGGTGAACGTAACGCCGGCCGGGAGAATCGTCGGGGCCTACGCCATCCTCACCGGGAAGCCTCGGGAGAAAAATCTCGCCCGCCGGTCCTGTCGGTGACCAGCGCCCCCGAACCCGTGTTCCGGCACCTGGAGGACCCCACGGTGCCCTGGCAAGAAGTGAAGCGGCAACGCAACGCCGACGGCACCACCTCCTCAGTCTGGGAGAAATGGTTCGCCTTCAACCCCGACCCGCAGTACCTCTCGCTCTACGGCCGCTACGACCCCGGCATGATCGTGCGCCGCCACGGCCACCACAGTCCGCACGTGGTCTTCGTACTGGAGGGTTCGATCTGGTGCGGCGACCGCCTCTGCCCCGCCGGCACCCACATCGAACTCCCCCACGGCGCCGCCTTCGGCCCATTTCGCGCCGGACCGAACGGCGTCACCATGTTTGAGGTGATGCTGGGTGACCCCCGCTCCTGGGGCGATCAACCCGAACAGGTCGACGCCCTGCGGGCTGAACACGGCGTGACCGAGTTGCCCGATCCCGCCATCGACCTCCCCGGCTGGCTCCAGGACCTTCGCACGGCGTGGACACCCGATGGCAACATGCCCGAATGAGCGACACCGCCCCCACCGCCCCCACCCCCGCCATCCCAGCCGCCACCGTGGTTCTCGTACGCGACGGCGCTGATGCCCTCGAGGTGCTCATGCTGCACCGCACCTCTCAGGTGGCCTTCGGAGGCATGTGGGTATTCCCCGGCGGACGGGTAGACGACAGCGACCGTCGCGCCGAGGACCGCTCCGACGCCGCGGCCGCCCGACGTGCTGCGGCCCGCGAAAGCCTCGAGGAATGTGCCCTCGCCGTGGATCCGCACGACCTGGTGCCCCTCTCTCACTGGACTCCCCCGGCGATCACCCCACGTCGCTACGCCACCTGGTTCTTTTTGGCTCGCGCCGGCGAGGGGAACGTGGCGGTCGACGGCGGCGAGATTCGCGACCATGCCTGGCTCGCCCCGGCCGAGGTGTTGGCCCGACGGGACCGAGGCGAAGTAGACCTCGCCCCACCCACCTGGATGACTCTCACCGACCTCAGCCCCCACCCCGATGTGACCAGCGCCCTCGCCCACGCCGCCCAACGCTCCCCGGTGCCGCGTTACGAAACCCGCTGGGCCGAAGTTCCCGGCGGAGCCGTCGCCCTCTGGGACGGCGACGCCGGTTACGCCTCCGCCAACCCCGGCCTCGATGGTCCCCGCCATCGGCTCTGGATGCTGAAGGACCGCTGGCGGCTCGAGCGCAGCTGATCCCCGACCCGCCGCCTTCTACTTCGCCGCTTCCCGGGCCAGCCATCGGTCGATCAAGGAACGAGCGATGCTCATACCCGGCGGAATCATGGGCAGCGCATCGGGCCGGTACCAGTGGGCGTCCACGATCTCCACGCCATCGACCACGATGTCGCCCGAAGCCCACTGCGCCTCGAAGCCAAGCATCAACGAGTGGGGGAACGGCCACGGCTGACTCTGCACATAGCGCACGTCGCCCAGCACCACCCCCACTTCCTCACGCACCTCTCGTCGAACGGTTTCCTCCAAGGTCTCCCCCGGCTCCACGAAGCCCGCCACGCAGCTGTACATCGGCACCGGAAAGGCTCGCCCGCGTGCCAACAACGCCTCCCCGTCGCGTTCGATGAGGGCAATCACCGCGGGAGCCAAGCGCGGAAACGCCAGTAGCCCACAGGCTCCACAACGCCTCGACCGCTCCCCCGGGGTCGGGTCCGTACCGGAGCCGCAGCGCCCGCAGAACCGCGTGGTGCGGTCCCACTCCACCAACTGCACCGCCCGTCCCGCCAACGTCCAGCGCAGATCATCCACCCGCCCGTAGAGACCCATGAGGGGCACCATGGCGTCCAGATCCACCGTCGCCGTCGCGTCGGCATCCAGGTCGATCACCCAGCACCCCGCCCCGTCGAGGGTGCCGACCACATGGCGCAACGCCTCCGGCGCCACATCGTCGGGGTGCTCGTCCACCACCATCACCTCGCCGCCCCGCACCACCACCGTAATGGCGCCGGAAACGTCCTCAGGAAGCACCAGCACAGGCACAAACCGGGCATCGGTCACGTAAGGATCCCTCCAGATTCAACGGCGATGGTCGCATCATCGCGGCTACGCACCACCACCACCACCCCAGCGATGATCAGCCGCCACCGGCCACGTTGCTCCCCGGGGCAGCCCGGCGAACGCTAGGGCGGGGGGCAGACATCACGTTAGATTGTGGCACCATCACCACGAGCGAGAGCGACACCCATGGCGCCCCCCACCCCCGACGACCCCTCGCACACCAAGGCCCGCCGGCTCGCGCGGATCATCGAGCCCGTGGTGGGCCAAGTGTTCTTTTCTCCGGAATGCCACGCCCGTTA
This sequence comes from Actinomycetota bacterium, assembly GCA_009886035.1. GTDB lineage: Bacteria > Actinomycetota > Acidimicrobiia > Acidimicrobiales > VFJN01 > VFJN01. Next base: position 18,598 of record VFJN01000035.1, on the reverse strand, counting down.
CGCCCACTTGGGGTTCGACCCCAGTCCGGGGACCATGGACAACGGCGTGGCTCTGCCCGATGGTCCCGCCTATTTCACCAGCCGCGGATCCGCCCTTGGCCAAGCCCCCGGCGAAGTCGTGGCGGCCGCCTTCGGCGTGTTCAACCCGGAGATTGTGGTGTCCTCGGTAACCCTCGGGTGGACCCGCACCAACGCCGACACCATCGCCCATGAACGCCTGGCCGGGGCCGTCGAGCAACTCGAACGCATTCTCGGCCCCGCCCCCGCCGGGATCGAGCGGGCCGTGGCCCTCCTCACAAAAGCCACTGCCCCGCTCGATCCCGGCGGGCGGGCCCTCTTCGCCGGCACGCTCGCCCAACCGCTCCCGGGCACCCCGCTCGGCGACCTCTTTCGGCTCGGCGATCGCCTGCGCGAGTACCGCGGCGACAGCCACACCGCAGCATGGGTATCGGCCGGGCTCGATGCCGTCGAAATCGGGCTCCTGACCGAAGGGTACTGGGGCCTCCCGGCCCGGAGCTACATACGCACCCGGGCGTGGAGCCCGCGCCAACTCGACGCCGCGCAAGCCCGGCTCGAGGCCCGGGGCTACCTCCGCGACGGCGCCCTCACGGCCTCGGGGCGGACCTTTCGGGAACAGATCGAACACGCCACCGATGCCCAGATGGCTCCTGCTCTGGTGGCGCTCGGTGACGACTTCTCCGACCTCGACGCCATCCTCACACCCCTGGACCATCAGGTGATGGAGGCCAACGGCTACCCGGCCTCCCCGCTCGCCATCACCCCCCGGGCCTAAGCCGCCCTAGACCTCGAACTCCGGCTCTTCCCAAAAAGGCCACGGGGCCGGGATGTCGTGGGGCACCTCGTCGGTGAACGCCGCCGGGCGTTTCTCCAGAAACGCCACCACACCCTCGACGGCGTCGCGAGAACGACCGAGGTTGGCAATCGCCGGCGAGTCGATCCGGTGGGCAGCCATGGGATGGCTCTCGCCGAGCATGCGCCACAGCATCTGGCGGGTCATCGCCACCGACACCGCCGACGTGTTGACGGCGATCTCGGCGGCCAGCGCGTAGGCCGCCGGGAGCAGATCGTCAGGGGCGTGCAGCGAACGCACCAGACCTCGCTCCAAGGCTTCGGGAGCCCCGAAGACCCGTCCCGTCATTGTCCACTCCAGGGCGGTAGCGATGCCCACCACACGCGGCAAGAACCACGACGAGCAGGCCTCCGGCACAATCCCCCGACGAGCGAACACGAACCCGAAACGGGCGTTGTCACTGGCGAGGCGAATGTCCATCGGCAGCGTCATGGTGGCCCCCACCCCCACCGCCGGGCCGTTGATGGCACCAATCACCGCTTTAGTGCACTGGTAGATCCGGAGGGTGAGCAATCCACCTTCATCACGGTGGGCCCGCACCGGATCTCCGCTACCGGTGGCAGGACTACCGGAGTTGACGTCGAAGGTCTCACCACCCCCGCCGAGATCGGCCCCCGCGCAAAAGCCCCGCCCCCGGCCCGTTACAACCACCACCCGAACTTCCGGGTCTTCATCGGCCCGGTCGAAGGCCGCGCACAGCTCTCGTTGCATGTCCACCGTGAACGCATTCAACCGATCCGGACGATCCAGAGTGATCGTGAGGATCCGGTCCTCGAGGGTCGACGAGATGACAGTTTCAGACATCTTCACACCCTTTCACACCCCCAGAACCGTGTCCCAACCAGCGAAATGGGCCATTCGGCCTACCGATTCGGCTCAAGGTCCGCCGCGGCAGGGCCCGATACCTAAAGGGCAAGACAACCAACGAGGTGAACCAATGCCCATGTCCTCTTTGATCATGTTCAGAATCTGGATCGCGAGCGCCGTCGAACGGCCTGGCCAAGACCGCGGGGCCTCCCTGGTGGAGTACGCCATGCTGATGGGCCTCATTGCGGTCGTCTGCATCATTGCGGTCACCCAACTAGGCGCCGCGGTCGATACGAGCTTCGGCAGCAGCGGCAGCAGCCTCTTGGTCGCCAACTAGCGCCTCGCCGCCCTAGACATCGAGGAAGCGGCTCACGGCCACAGCCGAGCCGACGGCGCCGATCAGCACCGCCACCCCCACCACCAGGAGATTGGTGAAGACCAGGTTGGCATCGGTCACGACAAAGCCCTGAAAAATAGGCAGCACTTTGTCTTGCGAAAGTTCGTCGATGAACGGACGGATCACAAAGGTCATCGCCAGCACGGCCACGCCGGCACCGATAAGCGTCTGAATGATTCCCTCCACGATAAAGGGCACCCGGATGAACCAGTTAGTGGCCCCCACCAGCTTCATCACCTCGATCTCGCGGCGGCGAGCAAACATCGCCACCCGGATCGTGTTCAGGATGAGCATCAGCGCGGCCAGCAGCAACAGACCCGACGCCACCAAGAAGCGCACTCCGATCTTGTTGAAGGTCTCCTGAATTCGTTTCACGACCTCGAAGGCAAAGATCACGTCGTAAACCCCGGCTTTTTGCCGGTAGACGTCGCCGAGGGCCTGCACCACCTCGGGGTCTTGGGTCTTGGGAGCCACCCGGAACGACGGAGGGAGAATATCCGCAGTAATCGACTCGAGGAGTTGCCGGGAGTCTTTGAACAGACGCCGGAATTCCACCAGCGTCTCGTCCTTGTTCACAAATTCGGCCCGCTCCACATCCGGGTTGTCCCGCAGCGACTTGCCCACGGAATCGATGACCTCCTGGGAGGCATCGGGCTGCAGATACACAATGAACTCGATGCCACCTTTGAAGCGGTCGTTGGCGTTGTTGACGCCCTGGTTCAGCATGAAGGCAGAACCGAACAACGTGAGAGAAACCACCACCGTGAGCACGGAGGCGAGGGTGAGGGTGATGTTGCGGGTGAGGTTGGCCGCCGTTTCACGAACGACGTAGTCGACTTTGATGGCCATGGGTCAGAAGGGGGTCATTCGTAGACACCACGGCTCTGGTCGCGAATGATCGCCCCGCGATCGAGTTCGATTACCCGCCGGCGCATCGTGTCCACAATGGAGCGATCGTGGGTGGCCATCAGCACAGTGGTTCCCGTGCGATTTATGCGGTCCAGTAGGCGCATGATGCCTACCGAAGTGGCCGGATCGAGGTTGCCGGTGGGTTCGTCGGCCAACAGGATGAGGGGACGGTTCACGAAGGCGCGGGCAATCGACACCCGTTGCTGCTCCCCGCCCGACAACTCGTTGGGGAAGTTCCCCATCTTCTTGCCCAGGCCCACCAGTTCCAGAATGGCGGGGACCTGCGTTTTCACCACATGGCGGGGCCGCCCGATGACCTCGAGGGCGAAGGCAACGTTCTCGTAGACGGTCTTGTTGGTGAGGAGTTTGAAATCCTGAAAGACCGATCCGATATTGCGGCGCAGGTAAGGGACCTTCCACGCCGACAGCGCCGCAATGTCTTTGCCCGCCACGAAGATCCGTCCCTTTTCGGGCGACTCCTCCTTATTGACCAGCCGCAGAAAGGTGGACTTGCCCGAGCCTGACGCCCCCACGAGAAAGACGAACTCGCCCTTCTCCACCTCCAGCGACGCGTCCTTAAGGGCCACTACGTCGCCTTTATAGATTTTCGAGACGTTTTCGAGTTTTATCATGGGGCCAGAGCGAGAATAACAGCGCACCACCGGCCGCTCGCGCCACCCCCGCTCACGCGTTGGCCCGTCGCCACTGCAGATAGGCCTCCATGAACGGGTCCAGATCCCCGTCGAGCACCCCACCGACGTTGCCCGCCTCGTGGTCGGTACGCAGATCCTTCACCATCTGATATGGCTGGAGGACGTAGCTACGGATCTGACTGCCGAAACCCACCCGCCGCTGCTCACCACGAATGCCGTTGAGTTCGTCTTCCCGGGCCTGCCGTTCCATATCGGCCAACCGGACCTTGAGCATGGTCATCGCCTTGGCTCGGTTTTGTAACTGGGAGCGCTCAATCTGGCAAGACACGATGATTCCGCTCGGCATGTGAGTGAGGCGCACTGCCGAGGAGGTCTTGTTGATGTGCTGCCCGCCGGCCCCCGAGGCCCGGAACACATCCATCTTGATGTCGGACTCGTCGATTTCGACGTGGACCTCATCGTCGTGGAGCACCGGAACGACATCGAGCGCCGCGAAGGCCGTCTGACGCTTTCCCTGAGCATTGAAGGGACTCATCCGCACCAGCCGATGCACCCCCCGCTCGGCCTGCAGATAGCCGTAGGCATAGCGGCCCTTCACGAGGAACTCCACCGACGACACGCCCGCTTCGGAACCGGGGGTAGACCCCTCCTCCTCCACTTCGAACCCTCGCCGCTCCGCCCAGCGCACGTACATTCGGTAGAGCATCTCCGCCCAGTCCTGGGCATCGGCCCCTCCCTCGCCAGCCTGGACGGTGCAGAGCGCATCGCGCTCGTCGTGATCGCCGGAGAACATCGAACGCAACTCCAGCGCCCGCAGTTCGGTATCCAGGCCCACCACGATGTCCTCGATCTCGCCCTCTTGACTGGCATCGTCCACCTCGCGGGCCAAGAGATGCAGCGTCTCGGCGTCTTCCAGTGATGCCAGCATCCGCTCGTAGAGCTCGATGTCGCCCAGCACGACGCTGAGCTCGCCGGTGACCCGTTTGGCTTCATCAGCGTCATCCCAAAGGTCGGGACGCGAGGCCTCCGTCTCCAACAACGGTCGCCGCGCTCGCAGCTCCTCTACCTTCAGGTAGACGGCCGCGTCACCCACCCGCTTGCGCGTGTCAACGAGCGCGTCGGAAAAATCTCGCATCGCTTCCGGTCACGCCTTGCCGTGGCACATCTTGAACTTCCGACCACTGCCGCACGGACACGGCGCGTTGCGGGGAGTTTTGTCCCACTCGGATTTCACCACCGGGCTCAGGGCCTCGGGCTGATCGGCCGGGGCGGTTTCGGCCATCGCACCTCCCGCGCCGCCCTCCTCGGGAGCGGAGTACTGCAGGTTCTGCACCCGTGGTTCCTCGCCGCCGATCGACAAGGCCGACTCGACGGTGTCGTTGGTGGCCGCCGAAAAGTCGGTGCCGATCGCCGGAGCGGCCTGCACCTGATCCACGGAAACCTGCACATGCATCACATAGCGCACGAGGTCTTGGGCCACGCCCTTCATCATCATGCCGAACATGTCGTAACCCTCACGCTGCCACTCGGTGAGTGGATCCCGTTGGCCCATCGCCCGCAGGTTGATGCCCTCCTGGAGGTAGTCCATCTCGAAGAGGTGCTCGCGCCACTTCGTATCGATGATCTTGAGCATCACCTGGCGCTCCACCTGGCGCATGATCTCGGCGCCAAGTTCCTCCTCCCGGGCTTCATAGAACCCGAGAGCATCATCGGAAAGCAGTGTTCGCAGGTCCTCCACGGTGTCGATGACCGCTAGTTGGTCCACCAACAACAACGAGGGCCAGTAGGTAAGCAACTCCGCGTGGAGACCCTCAAGATCCCACTCCTCGTGATAGTCCGACACGCAGTAGGTACCCACCAAGGCATCGATGGCCGCCGGGAGGTGCTCGGTGGTGATCTTGTCTCGAAGGTCAGCCTCGTCGAGGACCTGATCGCGCAGCGCGTAGATCACCTTGCGCTGCTGGTTCATCACTTCGTCGTACTTCAGAACGTTTTTTCGGATTTCGCCGTTCTTCTGCTCAACGGTGGTCTGAGCCCGCTCGATGGCCTTCGACACCATCTTCGCTTCCAGCGGCACGTCGTCGGGCAGGGCCTTACCCATCACCCAGTTGATAGCGCCGGTGGCGAACAGCCGCATGAGGTCATCTTCGAGTGAGATGTAGAAGCGGCTCTCACCAGGATCACCCTGGCGACCGGCCCGGCCCCGGAGCTGGTTGTCGATGCGACGGGATTCGTGGCGCTCGGTGCCCAGGACGTAGAGGCCACCGAGGGCCCGCACCCGCTCGCCCTCAACCCTGGTCTCATCGACGTGCTTGGCTTCCAATTCCTTGAGCCGGACGTGGCCTTCCTCACTCAGAGGGTCGATCTCTTCGAGGCGAAGGTCACGGGTGGCCATGATCTCCGGGTTCCCCCCCAGCAAAATGTCGACGCCGCGGCCGGCCATATTGGTGGCCACCGTGACGGCCTGGAGGCGACCGGCCTGGGCCACGATCTCGGCCTCCCGCGTGTGCTGCTTGGCGTTGAGCACCTCATGGGAAATGCCTCGCTTTTCCAACATTCGCGAGAGTTTCTCGGACTTCTCCACCGAAATCGTGCCCACCAGAACGGGCTGGCCCGCCTCGTAACGCTCGGCGATGTCGTCGACCACCGCGCCAAACTTGCCGTCTTCGCTCTTGTAGATCAGGTCGCCCTCATCAGCCCGAGCGGCTGCTCGGTTGGTGGGCACGGGAACCACCTCGAGGTCGTAGGTGCCGGCGAACTCGGCCGCTTCGGTGGCAGCGGTTCCGGTCATCCCCGAGAGTTTCTCGTACATGCGGAAGTAGTTCTGGATGGTGATGGTGGCGAGGGTTTGGTTCTCCTCTTTGATCTTCACACCCTCCTTGGCCTCCACGGCCTGGTGGAGCCCTTCAGACCAGCGGCGGCCTTCGAGGATGCGCCCGGTGAACTCGTCGACGATCTTCACTTCGCCGCCCTGAATGATGTAGTCCTTGTCGCGCTTGAACAGTTCCTTGGCCCGCAAAGCGGCTTGGAGTTGGTGCACCAAGTTTTGCGCCACGCCGTCGTAGAGGTTGCCGATGCCCAGCATCTCCTCCACTTTCTCGATACCCGGTTCGGTCGGTGACACGGCGCGCTTCTGCTCGTCGACCTCGTAGTCCTCCTCCGGTCGGAGACTGCGAACGATGGTGGCGAACTTGTAATACAACTGGGCGGCGTCGGCCACACGCCCCGAGATGATCAGCGGGGTGCGCGCTTCGTCGATGAGGATGGAATCCACTTCATCCACGATGGCGTAACTAAAGCCCCGCTGCGTCTGGCGAGCACGCGACATCGCCATGTTGTCGCGGAGATAGTCGAAGCCAAACTCGTTGTTGGTGCCGTAGGTGATGTCGGCGGCGTACTGCGCTCGCTTGTACTCGGGATCGCTATCGCCGGGGACAATGAGACCCACTTCGAGGCCGAGCCATCGGTGCAGACGGCCCATCCATTCGGAGTCTCGGCGGGCGAGGTACTCGTTCACCGTGATCAGGTGGGTGCCCTGGCCCCCCAACCCATTGAGGTAGGCCGGCAGGGTCGACACGAGGGTCTTGCCCTCGCCCGTCTTCATCTCGGCGATCCACCCGAAGTGCAAGGCCGCCCCCCCGATCAACTGCACGTCGTAATGGCGCTGACCCAGCACCCGACGGCTCGCCTCGCGCACCACCGCAAAGGCCTCGAGCAGGATGTCATCGAGATCCTCACCGGCCGCTAGGCGTCGGCGAAACTCGGGGGTCTTGGCCTTCAGGGCGGTGTCGTCGAGCGCCTCCATCTCGGCCTCATAGGCCCCAATATCGGGGACGAGGGCCTGGAGAGCCTTGAGCTTCTTACCCTCTCCCGAACGGAGGATCTTGTCGAAGATAGTCATGCGGACCCGACTCTACGACGCGTGGCGACGCGAGCCGATGTCGAGGCGGGGGCCACCGCCCTGGCGGCCCCGGGACGGAGGCCAGGGCGCTACTCGCTGGGCTCCACGGACCGGTCGTCGGACAGCGGGCGTTGGCGGTGGCTGCGCTGCACTTCCTTGGTCTTGATCTTGTGCAGTTGATGCTCCAGCTTCTCCACGGCAAGATCCACGGCGGCGAAAGAATCAGTGGCCGCCACCCGACAACGCACGTGATGCCCGCCCCCGTGCATGTCCACCTCGCACACCTCGTTGTCGGGGATACGAGGGTTTCGCTCCTCGGAAAAATGCACCTCGGCGCGGTCCATTCCCCCCAGAAAACGACCGAGTCGACCGATCTTGCCGACTGCCGCTTCCCGCAGGGACGGTGAAATGTCCATGTGATGGGCGCTCACGGTGACTTCCAAGGGCAGGCCTCCCGGTATCTCGTGGTAACCCCGACCGTAGCGCAGACGGGCTCATCCCGCTCGCGCCACCACCAGGCCGTGCACCTCGCCACAGCCGGCGGCTCGCAGCACCCGGGCCGCCGCCACCAACGTGGCCCCGGTGGTGGCCACATCGTCGATCAGCAGCACCCGCCACGGGATGGAACCCTTCGCCCGAAAGGCCGGATTCAGCCGCCGATCACTCCGGGATTGGCCGGCCTGCGGAGGCCCGGGGAGCCGGTGGAGGAGCGGCTGGCACCGCAGCGAGCGGCGACGGGCCACCGCTCGGGCCAGGAGTTCCGCCTGGTCGAACCCACGGTGCCGCCGGCGAGCAGACCCGGTGGGGGCCCAGGTGACGGTGAAGGAAGGTCCCGCTGGCACCAGGGGCGCGAGCCGGTTGGCCATCTCGGTGACCAGAGCGCGATGACCGCGGTTCTTGAGGGCGGTGATAAGGGCCCGGGCATCATCGTCATAGGCCATGAGAGCCCGGCACGAATCCAGGCCCAGGGGGACAACCAGCGACGGCGGCGGGCGCATAGCGGCACCCTAGGCAGCGGGTGAGACACCCCGGCCGGCCCGCACCGGGCGTATCCGTCCCTTTGAGCAGATCGGGAGGGAAGATGAACCCCGTCCACCCGCCTTGCGTCAAGGAGCAGCCATGGCCACCCCACCTAAACCTGACCGTCGCCGACCCCTAATCGCCGTTGGCTTGTTGGCGGCGCTCGCCGTCTTCATGGTGGGAGTGCTCATCCTCACCAAAGACGACGATGACACCACCGCCGGCCCGACGACCAGCACCACCGCGGCCACCACCACCACCACCACCACCAAGCCGGCCTTCGAACCGACCGTGGACCCCGCCGTACCGATCTTCCCGGACCCGGGGACATCCCAGCGCTTCGATGACCCCGTGGCTCTCGTCACCGCCTTCGCCACCGGTCCCCTCGGCTTCTCCTCACCGGTAGTAGACCCCTTCATCCCGGAACCGGCCAGCCCCATCAACGGTGACGTGGCCGTGCGGTCCTTTGCCGAAGGCGCCCCCACCCAGGTGCAGGTGCGCCGTCTCGCCGACGACACCTGGTTCGTGGTGGCCGCCCGAACCGACTCCATCCAACTCACCACCCCGGTGGTTGGCGCCGCCGTCACTACCCCCCAGATGCTGGCCGGGATGGCCTACGCCGCCGAAGGCACGGTGGAGGTATCGCTCTACGCCGATGGGGGGAGCAAACCCATCGGCACGACGGTGGTCACCGGTCGCGGTGATGGGGTACTCGGCTCCTTCGAGGGCCGGGTCACCTTTACCGTGCCCGCGGGGGTTAGGTACGGCTATCTCTTGCTGACGAGCAGCGGCGGCGAATCCGGGGGCACGGTGGCCGCGCAAGCCGTGCGCGTCGGCTTCTGACCGACCCACCGGGTCGATACCCCCACGCGCCCGCCGGGGATGGAGCGGAAATCGAACCCGCTAGTAGCGGTAGTTGTCGTGCTTGTACGGGCCCGAGGCGGGAATGCCGAGGTAGTCGGCCTGCTCCGGGCTCAGCGTGCTGAGTTTTACCCCGAGGGCATCAAGGTGCAGACGAGCCACCCGCTCATCGAGAAGCTTCGGGAGCACATACACGCCGAGGGGGTAGTCCTCGGTCTTGGTGAACAACTCGATTTGCGCCAGTACCTGGTTAGTGAAACTCATCGACATCACGAAACTGGGATGGCCGGTGGCGTTACCCAGGTTCAGCAGACGACCCTCCGAGAGCATGATGATCGAGTGCCCATCGGGGAACACAAACTCATGCACCTGCGGCTTGATCTCAACCTTGCGGACATCGCTCTGACGAGCCAAGCCCGCGATGTCGATCTCGTTATCGAAGTGCCCGATGTTCCCGACGATGGCGTTGTGCTTCATCTTGGCCATGTGCTCGGCGGTGATGATGCCCTTGTTGCCGGTGGTGGTGATGAAGATGTCGGCGGTGCCCAGCACCGACTCGAGGGTGTTGACCTCAAAGCCCTCCATCACGGCCTGCAGCGCGCAGATTGGGTCGATTTCGGTGACGACCACCCGGGCGCCCTGCCCCCGCAGCGACTGGGCGCTTCCCTTGCCCACCTCGCCGTAGCCACAGACCACCGCCACCTTGCCGCCGAGCATCACATCCACCGCACGATTGATGCCGTCGATGAGGCTGTGGCGACAGCCGTAGAGGTTGTCGAACTTCGACTTGGTCACCGAGTCGTTCACGTTGATGGCCGGGAAGAGCAACTGATCGGCTTCGAACATCTGGTAGAGCCGATGCACCCCCGTGGTCGTCTCCTCGGTGACACCCTTGATCTGACTGGCGATGGTGGTCCACCGATTCGGGTCCTCGGCGAGGGATCGCTTCAGGGTGTCCAGGATGACGCCCCACTCCTCGGAATCATCTTCGGTGGCATCGGGAACTACCCCGGCCTTTTCGAACTCCACCCCCTTGTGCACCAGCAGGGTGGCATCGCCGCCGTCGTCGAGGATCATGTTGGGGCCACCGCCATCAGGCCAGGCCAACACCTGCTCTGTGCACCACCAGTACTCCTCGAGGGTCTCGCCCTTCCACGCGAACACCGGCACCCCTTGAGGGTTCTCCACCGTGCCCTCGGGACCCACGGCCACCGCGGCGGCTGCGTGGTCCTGGGTGGAGAAGATGTTGCAACTGACCCAGCGAACCTGGGCGCCGAGGGCGGTCAGCGTCTCGATGAGCACGGCAGTTTGGATCGTCATGTGGAGCGACCCGGTGATGCGAGCGCCCTGGAGAGGCTTGCTATCGGTGAACTCCGCCCGCAGAGCCATGAGGCCAGGCATCTCAACCTCGGCGAGATCCATCTCCTTGCGACCCCAGGGGGCCAGAGAGAGATCGGCGACCTTAAAATCCTGATCAGGGTGAGACATTGGTTCCTCCGGCGGACACGCCCAGAGCGCGCCGCGTAGTTGTGGTTATGCGATGAGGGGCTGGCTGCCAACAAGCAGCACCCTGATCAGCCCGACCGGAGATGATAGTAGCGGTCAGGGGGCAAGTGCCGCTTTCAGGTCGGCTAACACCGGGATGGGGCCCGGATCTACCCCGGCGGCGGCGGCCATGTGCAGGCTGACAAAGTCGGCTTGGATGACGAGATCGAACAACTGGGCCAGTGCCCCCTCCCCCCGTGCGTTGATGTCTACGACGGCGTGCACGACCTCATCGATGATGTCGAAGGTGAGGTCGAAGCGTCGGGCCACCTGCGGATGCTCGAAATCGTGGCGGAACCGCACAACCGTCATGATCTGGCGCGTGACATCACCGTGCTGGCCCCACCCGCAAATCTCGTTGTGGCACATCTCCGGGAGACTGGCGGCGAACGCCGGCGCCTTGGCGTTCTCGTTCACCTGGCACTTGAAGCGATAGGCCGCCACGGCCCCCACCGCATCGCCGCCGTAGGCCACCGGGATGGTGCGGCCGATCTCCCGGGCGAGCTGCTGCGCCGGGCCCCCATCGGTAATCAGCTCGTCGCGGCGGCGAACAAGTTGGGTGACGGCATCGGCCACCTGCTGCGTGGCCCCCGGGAACAACCCCATCCGTTCCAAGACCACCAGCGGCGGGATGCTCACCGCCCCGATCCCGGCGCGGGGCATGGGTATGTCGGGCAGGGAAATGGCGGGCGCACCCCATTCGGCGGCGAGGGCGGCCAGAGGACCGCCGTGGGACAGCACCACCATGCGGGCACCAGCGGCGGCGGCGGCGCCGGCGGTAGCGAGGGTTTCCTCGGTGGCCCCCGAGTAGGAAATGGCGAAGCACAACGTGTCTGGCCCGACGAAGGCCGGGATCTCATGCCCCTTGACCACCGTGACGGGCACGGACAGAAACGGGCCGGCGATGGCTTTGAGCACATCCCCGGCGATACCACTGCCCCCCATCCCGAGCACCACCACGTTCCCGATTCCTTCCTGGCCCGGGAGGCCAGCGACCTCCAGCCCCAACTCGGCAGCATCAGCCACCTGATCGGGCAGAGCCGCCGCCAAGTCGAACATGCCGACGGAATCGAGAAGATCGCCGCTCATCAGGACCTAGACCTCGAAGGTGGGCCGGATGTCTTGGGCCTCCGCTTTAGCGAGCAGCCGATCGTGCTCCGCCTCGACCACCGTTTCCGCTTCGTCCACCAACATGATGGGGATGTCGTCTTTGATGGCGTACCTCCGCTGAAGCCGAGGGTTGTAGAGGGAGTCTTCGTCGCTGAAATAGAGCAACGGGCCCTTGTCGTCGGGGCAGGCGAGGATCTCGAGTAGTTGGGGGTCGAGGGCCATGATGGATCTCCTTGGATGGGGCTAGGCGGGGGCGGTCAGTCGAACAGGGCCAATACTTCGGACACCCGCACCGAACAGGATGCCTCGTCGGGCGCCTCAAGGTTGAGTCGGAGGAGTGGCTCGGTGTTCGACGGGCGCAGGTTGAACCACCAAGAACCCTGATCCACGGTGAGGCCGTCGAGGTGGTCTTGGTGATCGACGGGATAGTGGGCGGCGACGCGGGCGATGACGGCGTGGACATCGGCCACCACCGTATTGATCTCGCCGGAGGCGGCGTAGCGGTCGAATGGTTTACGCAACTCCGAAAGGGGAACGCCCGCCTGCGCGAGTTGCTCGAGCACAACCAACGCCGCGATGCAACCCGAATCGGCCCGGTAGTTGTCCCGGAAGTAATAGTGCGCCGAGTGCTCGCCCCCGAAGGCCGCGCCCGTCTCGGCCATCACCGACTTGATAAAGCTGTGCCCCACCCGGGTGCGCACCGGGATGCCGCCCCGCTCACGGACCACCTCGGCCACCGCCTTCGAGCAGATGCAGTTATGCAGGATCGTGGCACCGGGATTCTTCTCAAGGACACCGGCCGCCACGATGGCGGTGGTGAGAGAACCAGACAGGGCGCAGCCCTGATCATCTACCAGGAACACCCGGTCGGCGTCGCCATCAAAAGCCAGCCCTACATCGGCGCCCACCTCTAGTACCCGGGCCTGAAGGTCGCGCAGGTTTTCGGGCTGGATGGGATCGGCGGGATGGTTGGGAAAGCGGCCATCGAGTTCGCCGTAAATGATCTCCAGGTCCATGGGGAGGCCCGCGAACACCGCCGGCACCACGAGGCCCCCCATGCCGTTGGCGGTGTCGGCCACGATCTTGAGGGGCCGTAACGCCGTCGTATCCACGAAGGACCGCACATGATCGGCGAAGGCCCCGAGCAGGTCGAGCGACCGGTACCCACCCCGGGGGCCGGCGGCCGGCGGTACCCCCGCCTCCACCAGCCCCTTGATGTCCTGCAGGCCGCTGTCTTCGCCAATAGGGGCGGCGCCGGCCAAACACATCTTCATGCCGTTGTACTGGGCTGGATTATGTGATGCCGTGAACATCACCGCCGGCGCATCGAGCGAGCCCGACGCGAAATAGACGAGGTCGGTGGAGGCCAGGCCCACATCCACGATGTCCAGGCCCTGTTCCTGCACGCCATGGGCAAAGGCGGCCGCCAGGGCGACCCCGGAATCCCGCATGTCGCGGCCGATGATGACCATGCGAGCCCCGCCGGGTCGGCCGCCCACGAAGCGGGCGAAGGCGCCACCGATCGCTTGAGCCAAGGCCGGGTCAAGTTGATCGGGGGTGATGCCCCGAATGTCGTAGGCCTTGAAGATGGCATCGAGATCAGGCATGAAGCCTGCAGCCTACCGGGGACCGTTAGGCGACGAAGGACTCCAGAACCGCCGGTGGAAGCTCGTAGACACCCGAGACCGACCAGTAGCGAATGCGCCAGATATCCCGAATGACCCGGGCAGTGTCCCGGACGAGCCGCACGGTGGAGCGCTCCGCGCTCTCGAGGTGTACCGGCACTTCGATGAGTGAGAAGCGGTGCCGCTCCACCAGATGGAGCACCTCGATGTCGAAGGCGAAGCGGTCGACTCGGGCGAGCGAGAAGATTGCCTTGGCTACATCCGAGCGAAAGGCTTTGAGGCCACACTGCGTGTCGTGGGGATGGCTCAGCAGCACTCCCATGGCCAGCACATTCACCGCCCTGCTCCCCACCCCCCGCAACCAGCCGGCACCGTCGGTGGCCACTGTGTCGGGGTGTCGGCGGCTACCCACCGCCACGTCCCAACCGGCCTCCACCGCCCGCAGCACGTTGCCCAGTTGATCCGGCGAGTAGGCCAGATCCGCGTCGGTGAAGGCGACTGATCGGCCCCGCGCCGCCGCCACACCCGCACGAATGGCGGCCCCTTTCCCGCTATTTTCCGGCAGCACCACCACTTGATCGGCCCCGCCGATCAAGGCGGCATCGGCGGTGCCGTCGCTGGAACCATCGTCGACCACGATGATTTCCAAGCCGCCGTCGGCGGCGATCGGAGCCAAGGCATCACGGATGGCACCGATGGTGCCCCCGATGCGATCCGCTTCCCCGAGGGCCGGCACGATGACCGTCGCCCGCAGCAGCCCCGGGGCCGGGGGCCGGGGCACCTGTTCGTGGAGCGCTCGCCGAACCGCGCCGATGAGCACCGCCCGATAGAGAAGCAGACGCAGCGCGGCGGCCGCCGAGAGTGATGCGAGCTTGGCGGCCACCAGAGCACCGGTGCTCTCAAAGCCGTGGGCCGCGAACAGCGACCGCAGAACCACCACATCCAGGGCGCCCGCCAGCAACGCCACCACCACGAAGGCGGCCGGGAACCGCACCCACCGCACGTAGGGATCAGACCGAAAGGTCACCGACGCATGCACGAAGTAGGAGAGCACCGAGGCCACCGCGATGGCGGTGGCGTTGGCCAGCACGAGAACCCAGCCAAAGTGTTGGCGGAGAACCACCAACAAGCCGATGTCCACCAGCGTGGGGACCACGGCCACGAGCAGAAGGCGCCGCCACTGCCCGGTCATGGTTGGCTCATCCGGCGCGCTCGAAATGAGCCGGGGGTACCGAGGGCGGCTCGTCTTCCCGGCGACCCCGCGCCACGAGCGGCGGCCGACAGGCCAGCAGGATGGCCAGACCCACCCCCGCGGCCGTGAGGGCGTAGGCGATGTACTCCACCGGCTCGCGCCCGTAGGTCAGTTCCACGTGCGACGACGACGGGACCACCACCATGAGGTTCGGCGCCACCCGGTACGGGCCCGAGCCGCCCCTCACCCGCCAGTTCGGGAAGTACGACGCCTTCACGAGTACCGGCACCCCCACGGTGTCGACGTCGAAGGAGATCGTGTCCGTACCGGCGGTGATGGCACTGACCACTACCGGCGCCAACGGCCGCTCTTCGGGTGCACCCCCGCCATCGACGGCGAGGCGCTGCCACTCGGCGGGGCCCGAGGACGCCAGCATCACGTCCCACTGATCGGGATGGGTGAACCACGTCACCGCCGGGCCGGCGCAGGTTCCCTGAGCGTCAAGCGATCCACAGATCCAGTCCTTCTGATGGTCGCTAACCCCCTCAAGCACCGCCGGCTCATTCACGATCGGGGCAACGAGATCCGAGTCGGCCACCAGGAAGATCGCCCAGGGCCCCGACGTCGCGACCTCGGTGAGATCGGGATGCGCCCGGGCGGCCTCGGTGGCCTGCACCGACGTGGACATGTAGTACCGCACCCCCATGAGTTGCAGATGCTGCACCCCCTCGTCGAAATTGAAGCCGTCATAGGGCAAATTGCGTTGGGCGGCACTCGGCGCCGCCGACAACTCAACCTGGTTCAGGAAATGAAACGGGGTCGTGGCGGAGGCCTCGAAAAACAGACCCTCCATTGATCCAATACAGCCATCAGACCAATGCGGCAGCAGCATCAGGGCCATCGGGGTGCCGTAACGGTTGAGTTCTTTCTCATACTCCCAGAACGACCGGCCGCAGCCGTGGTCCCGGCCCACCTGCTCCATCGTGGTGATGAGATCGCGATACTCGCCGTAGTCCTTCTTGCCCTCGTAGCCCGAGTAGTTCCAGCGAGCCCAACCGCCGAGGAAACTGTCTTTGCCCGACGCGTTGGTCAAGCCCAACCAGGTGTAGGAACCATCCGCTTTCGTGGAGCCCCCCGGCAAGGAGCGCAAGGGCAGGCTGAGAGACACGAGCCCCAACAACAAGAACACCAGCGCGAACGCGGCGCTGCCGAACGGGCTCGGACGATGCGGGTCGCGAGCGGCGAGCACCGACAAGGAGCGGCCGATCTCGGTGAGGCCCACCGCCGCCAGCAGGTACACACACAGGTAATAGAACGGCAGCAACCGTGCGTTCCAGAGCCGCGCTTCGGGCAGCACCACAAACGCCACCCCCATCACCATCGCCAGGGCAGCCAGGATCAGCCCGACGCGCACCCGGAAAGCGATCGACAGCACGAGGCCGAGAGCCGCCAACGCCAGCACCCAGCGAAGATCGTCCAGCGACGCCACCCCCGGTCGGGGAATCAGGTACTTCCAGTACGTCTCCCCGCTGAAGGTAAACAACGTCGCCGACCACGAGCGCATCCCGTTCCCGGCGTTGGCGTAGGGCAACTTCTCCCACCCCATGTCGTTCACATAGGCCCTTTGCCACACAAACGGCAGCACCCAAAACGCCGAGATGAGCCCCGCCACCGGGAACACCGCCGCCACCCAGCGAAAGGCCACCGAGTTCCGCCAGAAGCGCCCCGGCAGCCGGCCGTCTTCCCGGGCTCCGGTGCAGGCCCGCCACGCATCGCCGAGCACCGGAACGGTGACGATGACGGCGGTTCCCACCAGGGCAAAGAAGGCGGGGATGAGGTGGCACAGCCCGGTGAGGGCCAACAGACATGCCCCCAACGCCCGGTAACGACCCGTGCGGACGCCCCGGATCACCACCCCCAGATAGAGCATCGCCAACGAAAGGCTGATCGAGAAAGCGAACTCCCCGGCGAGGGTAGAGGCGATGTTGCCGCCGTAGATCGAGAAGTTGCGGTCGAAGAGGAAGAACAGCGAACCCACCGAGAGCAACGCCGGACCGGGAAAGCGCAGATCGGCCAGCCGGCCAAAGGCGTAGACCGCCACCGGCAAGCTGACCACCCCCAAGATGGTGACCATCTTAAAGGCAGTGCCATAGGGCAACTCGACCCCCACCACCACCACCGCCGCCGCCACGACCACCAAGCCCCGGCGCCGCCAGCCCGGCCCGGCCCGCCAGGCCGCCGCCCCCACCCCCGCAATGGCGGCGAGGGGGATCAGCATCGCCCACCCGCCGAAGATCCCCACATCGAGGGCCACGATCAGCAGCGACGGAACCACCATGTAGAACTGATAGGCGGGGAAGCCGGCGTACCAGTCCGGGGTCCAACCGGAGATTCGGCCGGCGGGCAGGAGATAGTCGCGAAGAAACGCCGGGCCCCACACGTGCGCCCCCATGTCCCCGCCGGCCGGCACGGCACTGGAGAGCACCAATTCCGGATGCAGGTTCGCGAATACGAAGAGGATGCAGATCCCCACCACCAGCGAATCCGTGACGCGGCGCACGACAAGGCCACGATTTTCTTGCCGCTCGCGTTCCTCAGGATCCTCCGCCGCCGCCACCTCCTCAGGGGATGGTTGGCGGCTGAGGTCCTCGTCGTTGGTGGGCCCGTGCTCAGTCATCGGGCTCCATCGTGCCATCCCCACGGTGGCCATTGGAACTCACCCCAGCAGTAGCGCACCAACGGTCACCATGTTGAAGGCGACATGGGCGGAAATGGCAGGGCCCAACCGGGACGAGCGATAGGCCAACCAGCCAAATACCACTCCGGCGAGAACAAGGGCGGGCAACTGGAGCAACTGCCCATGGGTGGCCCCAAAGACAAACGCGGTCGTGCCGATGGCCGCCCACGGCGGGAAGCCGCGTTTGAGAAAGGCCCGCTGCATCAGACCGCGGAAAAAAAGTTCCTCGAAGATCGGGGCCAGCAGGCCGACGATCAGGATCAACAACACAGCACCGCCGGTGCCATCGACCCGGTCCCCGAGCGAGCGGGCGGGACCAGAAAGATCGCTGGCCGATTTGTCCATAAGTCGGAGAATCGGCCAGTAGAGGATGACCAGGATGGGCCACTGGAGCAGCACCCCGGCTATCCCTCCCCGCCACAGATCGCCCCCGCGGATTCGAAAGCCCAGGTCCGCCACCGGACCGTTGCCCTTCAGTTTGGTTATGGCGTACGGCACGATGAAGAACCCGAACGCCAGGCCCACCTGGATGAGCGCTACCAACTCGAGGGAAAGATCGGCCATGTCGTCGCCGGCGTGACCCGTCGTGATCAGCACACCACCGGCGACCACCTGGCCGATCACCTGGACCATCAGCCACCCGAGGAGCACATCGGGCAGACCCCATCGCTGCGTGGCGGGGTCCAGCCGCTCCATCGGCTCGGGTGAGGTCATGAAAATGAAAACTTATGCCGGTGGGAGATACCGCGAAGAATCAGGAGGCGGCGGCGTGGGACAGGGCGGCGGGATAGCGCAGGCGGCGATCGTGGCGGGCCCAGCCCTGCGGCACCCGAAGCCCGGAGGCGTGAGTGCCACAGAGGTCGTAGCGCATCGGATGAGCCTCGGTGCGCAGCCCCTCCACCAAGGCCGTGCGCTCGCCGTAGTCGTAGGTGAGCGTGGCGCTGGCGGCGCTCTTACATCCTGGCTTGGC
>VFJN01000001.1 GCA_009886035.1 Actinomycetota bacterium | reverse complement strand
GGGCAACGACAGCGTCACCGGGTTGGCCGAAGGATTGTTCGGATCCAACGAGTCGACCGTGTATCTCTCACCCGCTCCGCTCTATCACTCCGCCCCCCTGCGGTTCTGCCGCGCCACCCACCGTCTGGGTGGAACCGTGGTGGTGATGGAGCGTTTCGATCCGGAGGAATACCTCGCCCTGGTCCAACAGCACCAGGTCAGCTTCACCCAGGTTGTTCCCACCATGTTCGTTCGCATGCTGAAACTGCCGGCGGACGTGCGGGAGGCCTACGACCTCACCTCCTTGCGGGTGGTGGTACACGCCGCCGCCCCCTGCCCCACCGAGGTCAAGTCGCGCATCATCGAATGGTTCGGACCGATCGTGCACGAGTACTACGCCGGGACCGAGGGCAACGGTTTTGTGTATTGCAACAGCGCGGACTGGTTGGCCCACCCTGGCACCGTGGGAACGGCGGTGCTCGGGAGCATTCACATCGTGGGCGAAGACGGTGAGGACGCGCCCACGGGTTCCCCCGGCACCGTGTATTTCGGTGGCGAGGCGGCCTCTAGTTTCGAATACCACAACGACGCGGAGAAGACAGCCGAGTCGCGTGACGTCAAGGGCCGGGGATGGAGCACCCTGGGTGATGTTGGCTACCTCGACGCCGACAACTTCCTGCACCTCACTGACCGCCAGGCCTACATGATCATCGCGGGGGGCGTGAACGTCTACCCCCAGGAGGCGGAGAACGTG
This sequence comes from Actinomycetota bacterium, assembly GCA_009886035.1. Taxonomy (GTDB): domain Bacteria; phylum Actinomycetota; class Acidimicrobiia; order Acidimicrobiales; family VFJN01; genus VFJN01. Next base: position 10,451 of record VFJN01000001.1, on the reverse strand, counting down.
CTCACACTGCATCCCAAGGTGGTCGATGTGGCGGTGTTCGGCATCCCCAACGAAGACTTCGGGGAAGAGGTCAAGGCGGTGGTGCAGCCGGTCTCGATGGACGACGCGGGCTCCGAGCTCGAGCAGGAGCTGATCGCCTACTGCAAAGAGCATTTGGCGGACGTCAAGTGTCCGCGCTCGGTGGACTTCCGGGCTGAACTCCCCCGCCACCCCACCGGCAAGTTGTACAAGCGCCTCCTGAAGGACGAGTACTGGGCCGCCTCCGGCCGTTCTATCTAGGCACCGATGGCAAGCCGCCCTCATTACCCCTTTCTCGAGGAAACCGGACCACTGGCGATTGCCCATCGCGGCGGCGCCTCCGAGGCTCCCGAAAACACGATGCCGGCGTTCAACCATGCCGTGTCGCTCGGCTACCGCTATCTGGAAACCGATGTCCATGTCACCGCCGACGGCATCCTCATCGCCTTCCACGACGACCGCCTCGACCGCGTCACCGACCGCACCGGGCTCATCGCCGAAATGCCGTGGAGTGAAGTGCGTCAGGCCAAGGTGGACGGCCGCGAACCCATTCCGCTCCTGGAGGATGTCCTCAGCACGTGGCCCGAGGTGCGCGTCAACCTAGACCCGAAGCAAGACGAAGTGGCCGCCCCGCTGGCGGCCACCATTATCCGAACCAACTCCGTGGATCGCGTGTGTGTCGGAGCCTTCAGTGGCCGCCGCATCGCCAAGATCAAAGCCCTCGTGGGCGATCGCCTGTGTACCAGCATGGGCCCGCGTGATGTGGCCAGGTTGGTGGCCTTTTCGCAGGGCGTCCCCGGCAGCGGGAGCCGCCTCGCACCCTGTGCCCAGGTCCCCACCCACCAAGGTCGCATCCCCCTGGTGACCGAAAAGTTCATCGCCGCCGCCCACCGACGCGGGATTCAAGTGCACGTGTGGACGATCGATGAACCCGTCGAGATGACCCGCCTACTCGATCTCGGGGTAGACGGGATCATGACCGACCGCCCGCAGATCCTCAAGGACCTGCTCATCGATCGGGGCACCTGGTCCTGAACCCGATCGGGGGCTCTACCCGCCAAGCCGGTCAGTGGAAGCGGGGCTCTCGCTTCTCGAAAAAGGCGGTGGTGGCCTCAACCTGGTTGGGGGTGCCGATGAGCGAGGCCATCGTGGCGCGTTCGTCGAGGAGTTGATCGGCCACCGGACGCGTGCCGGAGAGGTTCAGCAGACGCTTGCCCTCCCGCAATGCCTCGGGGCTTTTCGTCACCAACTCCGCCGCCAACTCCAGGGCGGCGCTATGGGGATCCTCCGCCAGGCGCGTGGCGAGGCCTAAGGCCACCGCCTCGGTTCCCGACACCATGCGACCGGTGAAGGTGAGTTCCTTGGCGACGTCGATTCCCACCAACCGCGGCAAGATGACCGTGCCGGTCATGTCCGGGATCAGACCCCATCGCGCCTCCAGTACCGCCAACTTCGCGTCGGGTGTCACCAGACGAAGATCGGCTCCGAGCGCAATCTGTAGACCACCCCCCAGAACGACGCCGTGAAGAGCGGCAATGACCGGCACCCCGATCTCCTGCCACACCCAGGCTGATTGTTGACCGAGATGGGTGATCCCCCCATTGGTCTGGCCGATCGCCGTTGTCGGCGGCTCGCCCCCGGCAGCCTCGGGGGCGGCCATCGCCTGGAAACTGCTGAAGTCCAGCCCCGCACAGAACCCCCGTCCCCGGCCCGAGAGCACCACCACCCTCACCGCCGGGTCGTCCTTGAGTGACTCCCCCGCCTCCACGATCGCCTGAAACATCGCCACGTCAAGGGCGTTGAGCTTTTCGGGACGGTTGAGCCGCACATCAGCGATACCGTGGCGTAGGTCAATAGAAACTCGGTCCGACATACCGCCAGCATGCCATCCACTAGGCACGCCCGTCGGTTTGCGGCACACTTTCCCCCGGTCGTTCCCTCCTCGCCATCAGGCGCTCACGCGCCACCTCTCCATGCCGCCGCCCTCCTCCCCCCGTTTCCCGCGCTCACCCCGCCTGTCGCTAGCGGTGACGCTCGGCATCATCCTCACTTCGCTTTCGTTGGCACCGAGGGTCGGCGCCAACGAGGGTACTCAGGCCGCTTCGCCGCAATTTGACCCCTCCACCATCGCCCCGCCGTCGCCTGAACTCCCCGATCTCCCGTCGATCTCGGTGGAATTGGCCAAAGTATCCGTGTCGAGCCCTGGCTTTGACCAGGCGGCCAAGGCGTACGCCGAGGTAGCCGTCACACACGCCACCGCCCAACGCACCCGAACCGCCGTCGATGAGTCGGCTACTACGGCGCGGGTGGAGGGCTACCGCCTCCAGGGCGAGCGCAGCGCGGCTGTGGCGCGCGTCGATGGCCTCACCCGGCGCCTCAACGCCCTCGACGCCGCCATACGCGACATCGCCATCGGAGCGTTCGTGTCGGGGCGCAATACCGAACGGATGGCCGAAGCCCTCACCTCACCGACCCCCGCCATCAACGAGACCGATCAGCGCGCCGTGCTGGGCCAGCTCTCGATGGACGTGCTTCTCGCCGAACAACAGCGCTACCGCACCGAGATTGCTGTCGCCCAACAGCGGGTGGACAAGACGACCACGGCGCTCTCCGCGACCGAAGCGGTAGCGCTCACGGCCCTCCTCCAACGGACCGGCGCCAGCAAAGATGAGGTGACCACCGGGGGGAAGGTTGCCGACGCTCGAGTGCCGTACGAACAGGCCCGCGTCCTCGCCACCGTCAAAGGGGTGGAATTTCCCCTGGTGGCGCTCGATGCCTACTACCGGGCGGCCGCCACCGAAAACGTGAGGCGTCCGGGCTGTCGGGTGCAGTGGTGGGGCGTGGCGGGAATTGCCAAGGTCGAGGGTCGTCACGGCACGTACGGCGGAGCGTCCCTCGGGCCCAACGGCGATGTCAGTCGACCCATCATCGGCATCCAACTCAACGGCAGTCGATCCACCGCTGTCATCACCGATAGCGACAACGGCGACTTCGACGGTGACCCCATTTTCGACCGCGCCGTGGGACCGATGCAGTTCATTCCTTCCACCTGGCGGGCCTACCAAGCCGACGGCAATCGTGACGGCGTCATGTCGCCGTTCAACATGTACGACGCCACCCTTGCTGCCGCCCGCTACCTGTGCACCGGTCAACGTGACCTAACCGCCGATGCCGGTCTGCGCCAGGCCTACTTCTCCTACAATCACTCCCAGCCCTACGTCGAACGTGTTCTCGGCTACGCCCGCGGCTACGAGCAACAACTCGACGTTCCCTCTCCGTTCCGCTGAGTTGCCCCCGTCCCGTAACCGACGCCACGCGTCACCGCAGGGTTGGTGGGGGTGTGGTTGACAGCGCCCCTATTCCGCTTCTACCGTCCGGCTATCGGTGTGACCAGCGTCACCGATTGTCGCCCGCCCGCGGGGACATGGTTCCCACGCCCACGCTGCCCAATGGGGGAAACGACTATGACCAGCAATCGCCACGCATCGTGGCATCGGATGACTGCCCTAGTGATGGGCCTCGTCTTCGTGGCGGCCGCGTGCGGTGGGAGCGACACAGACAGCGCCGCAACCACCGACTCAACGGTGGCCGAATCTGTCAGCAAGCCGGTCAAGGGCGGCGAACTGGTCTTCGGCGCTGAGTCCGACGTCTCCACTCTCGATGTGGGTGCCGCCGCCCAGCCGGCGGACAAAGTCATCACGCTAGGTCTCTACGACCCCCTGATGACCTACAAGGATGGCAAGCTCGTCCCCTACCTCGCTAAGTCGTTGGAAGCCGGCGACAACGGTGCGGACCTCAGCACCTACACGCTTACCCTTCCCACTGATGTCACCTTCCAGGACGGCACCCCGCTCAACGCCGAAGCGGTGAAGAAGCACTTCGAGCGGCTGCAAGATCCGGTGACGGCGTGCCCCTGCCTCGACACGGTGAAAGCGATCACCAAGATTGATCTCCCCAACGGCCCCACCGGCGACACGCTGGTATTCACCCTTGCGACGCCTGACGTGGCTTTCGGCGACACCCTGGCGGGATCGGTTGGCTACATCGAGTCCCCGGCCGCCGTCGCCAAGTGGGGAGCCGAGTACAAGAACCACCCGGTGGGTACCGGCCCGTTCACGCTCGTCGAATACGTTCCCGGCGACAAGGTGGTCCTCGAGGCCTACCCCGGCTACTGGCAGAAGGACGAGAACGGCATTCAACTGCCGTACCTCGACAAGCTGACAGTGAAGCCCATTCCGGACTCCGGTCAGCGAGTGGCCGCCCTGGAAGCCGGCGACATCGACATGTTCCAAACGGCCGATTCCGCCACCGTCAAGACGGCCGAAGGTAAGGGCTTCTCGGCTCAGAAGATCAGCGGCTCCAGTTCCACCATCTTGCTGATGAACAACGCCAAGCCTCCGTTCAATGACGTCCGGGCCCGCCAGGCCGTGGCCTACGCCACCAACAAGGCCGTCATCAACGAGCGGGTCTACGACGGCATCCGTGAGGAGTCCTACTCAGGCTTCGCCACCGACTCGGCCTACTACAACCCCAAGGCTGGTACGCCGAAGTACGACCTGAAGAAGGCCCAGGCGCTGGTCAAGGATCTGGGCGGTCTGGAGTTCACCATCGTGTGCATCCCCACCCCGGAGGCCGACGCCGTCCTCCAACTCGTCAAGCAGATGGGCGAAGAAGCCGGGATGAAGATCACGCTGGAAACACAGGACCAGGGCGCGTTCGTCGCTCGGATGTTCGCCAGGGGAGGAGATTACGAAGGGGCCTGCTTCCGTAGCGCCCAATTCATCGACCCTGACGCCATCCGACCCGGTCTGACCACCGATGACGCCGGGAACCTCCCCTTCTACTCGAACCTAGAGGTGGACAAGCTTCTTGACGAGGCCCGCCAGACGGCAGACTTCGACAAGCGGAAGGCGGCCTACGACAAGGTCCAGGAGATCACTGGCACGGAGGTGCCCCTGATCACCACCTTGTACGACCTCTTCGGCAATGTGTACAACGCCGAGAAGGCCGGCCCGCCGCCCCCGGGCGAGGCCAACTCCCTCGGGGCCATCAAGCCCGGGTTCTTGTACGCCACGGGAAAGTAAGCAGCCCGCCCACGTCAGCTAGTCATTGGAACAGGAGGGTCGAGGACACAACATGGGAATCCTGAAAGGTGCGGTAACGCGGTTGCTCAAACTGCTTGCCGTGGTACTGGTCGTGAGTTTCCTCACGTTCAGCCTTACCAAACTCCTTCCGGGGGATCCCGTTGTTGTGCTCCTCGGCCCCCAGTACTCCAACGTCGAATTACGCGAGGCTGTCCAAGAGGACCTCGGGCTCAACCGGCCCTTCCTCGTGCAGTACGGCCAGTACCTCGGCAACGCCGTCCAGGGAGACCTGGGCCGTTCCTACACCAGCAGTTTCAAGACCACCACGCTGCTCAAGCAAAAGTTGCCCGCCACCATCGAGTTGATGCTGTTGGCCCAGCTCTTCTCCTTCGTCCTGGCTGTTCCACTGGCCATGTTGAGTGCCTTCCGGAGCAACTCCCGCACCGACAAGGCCATCACGACCGCCTCGTTCGGGCTGATTGCGCTCCCCGGCTACGCCTTCGCGGTGTTCTTGGTGTACTTCTTCGCCCTACGGTTCAACTTTTTCCCGGCCATCGGCTTCCGACCCCTCAGCGATGGCATCGGCCCCAACCTGCGTTCCATTGCCCTCCCCCTGGCGGTGCTGGTGGCCGGCCTCACCGCCGTGTACACCCGCCTTTTGCGCAGCGATCTGATCTCGACCCTCCAGGAAGACTTCATTCTCATGGCGCGGTCGAAGGGCTTGCCTACCTGGCACATCCTGCTGCGCCACGCCTTCCGCCCATCGTCCTTCTCACTCATCACCGTGTTCGGCATCCAGTTCGGCACCCTCATCGGTGGTGCGGTAATCCTCGAGCAGTTCTTTGTGCTCCCGGGCATTGGTAGTCTGGCCATCGAGTCGATCCTCAAACGGGATTACCTGGTGGTCCAGGGCGTGGTACTGGTGATCGCCATCTCCTTCGTCCTCGTCAACTTCCTCATCGATATCCTCTACAGCATCCTCGACCCGCGGGTCCGACGGACCGGAGCCTGATGACTGACCTCGTTTCCCCCACCGACGGTGTCGCCATCACGCCCCCACCCCCTTCCACCGAATCCGGCCGGAAGTCGAAGAAACCTAAGAAACCCGGGGCCCTGGGCGTCGGCGGCTGGGTGGCGGCTATTTGGCTCATCACCTTGAGCGCCGGGGCCCTCTTGGCGCCCTGGCTGCCGATCGACGATCCCGCCAAAACCGATTTCTCCGTCGCCAAGAACAACTCGTCGCCCTTCACCGCCGGACACCTGCTCGGGACGGACAACAACGGCTACGACATCTTCGCTCGCATCATCTGGGGGGGGCGGGTGTCCCTGGTGGTGGCTGCTGGTGTGCTCATCATCGGCATGGTGGTGGGGGGCACGATCGGCCTCCTGGCCGGGTTCTTCCGTGGCAAAAGCGAAGCCGTGCTCATGGCCTCGGTGGATGTCTTCCTCGCCTTCCCCGCCCTGATCCTGCTCATCGCCATCGTGGCGTTCATGGGCGCCGACCTGCTCAACGTGGTGCTCGGTATCTCGCTCGTGTCGATTCCAGCCTTCGCCCGCATATCCCGGGCCAGCACCCTCACCTACTCTCAACGCGAGTTCGTGCTCGCCGCCCGAGCGGCCGGCGCCAGCCAGAAACGGATCCTCGTACGGGAGATTCTCCCCAACGTCATTCTCCCCCTGTTGGCCTTCGGCCTTCTGGTGGTGGGTATCGCCATCGTGGCCGAAGGGAGTTTGGCGTTCCTCGGCCTCACCTCCACCGAAACAATCAGCTGGGGCGGGATGATCAACGGGGGCAAGAAACCACTGCAACAGGAGAACATCGCCCACACCGCCATGATCCCGGCGGTCACAATGTTCCTCACCGTGCTGGCCGTCAACCTGCTGGGCGACCGCTTCCGTTCGGCCTTCGACGTGAAAGATTCGGCGCTGTGACCAAACCGCAAGCCACCTCGCGTGTGCTCACCGCCACCAGCGGCCATGAGGGTCCCCTCCTGCAGGTCGACGATTTTCGCACCCACTTTGAAACCCCCACCGGGATCGTCAAGGCCGTGGACGGTGTCAGCTTCACCCTCAAACGCGGTGACACCCTCGGCATCGTGGGCGAGTCGGGGTCGGGCAAGACGGTGCTCGCCCGCTCCGTCATGGGTTTGCTCACCGGGAAAAACGTGATCCGCTCGGGATCGGCTCGGTACAACGGCACCGAACTGGTGGGGGCGAGCGAGAGCCAGTTGCGGGATCTCTGGGGCACCGAAATGGCCATGGTGTTCCAGGATCCGATGACGTCATTGAATCCGGTCCTGAAGGTCGGCCGCCAGATCACCGAGGGCCTGCGCTATCACCTGAAACTGTCGAAGGCCGAGGCCCGCGCCCAGGCGCGGCAACTGCTCGATTCGGTAGGCATCCCCGACCCGAATCGGCGGATCTCCCAGTACCCGCACGAGTTGTCGGGCGGGATGCGCCAGCGGGTCACCATCGCCATCGCCCTGGCCTGTGGCCCTACGCTCCTCTTCGCCGACGAGCCCACCACCGCCCTTGATGTGACGGTGCAGGCGCAGATCCTCGACCTGCTCCAGCGCCAGCAGATCGAGCGCTTCATGGCCATGGTGCTGGTAACTCACGACCTCGGGGTGGTGGCCGGGCGCACCGATCACATTGCGGTGATGTACGCCGGCCAGATTGTGGAATATGCCCCCACCCGGGAACTCTTCGCCAACGTGCTCATGCCCTACACCGATGCCCTGCTCCACTCGATTCCCAAGTTGTCCCAGCCCAGTCACACCCGCCTGCAATCCATCGGTGGCCGCCCACCGGATCTCATCAACCCCCCCAGTGGCTGTCGATTTGCCCCCCGCTGCCCGTACGTCCAGCCGAAGTGCACCAGCGAGATGCCACCGTTGCAAGAGGCCGAGACGCCCGGCCACTTCTATCGTTGTTGGTTCCCGGTAGGCACCGACGCCGGCCGCGAGGCGCTGGCTCAGAACGCGGCGCTGGGTATCCCCGCCGCCGTCTCCCTCACCCAAACACTGGCGGACAAACCAGGAGGTACTGCCTGATGGCTGGCACCGGCACCGCCCACCTTCGGGATCCCGATGATGTCCTCATGCGCATCGAGGACCTCACCGTTGAGTTTCACACCTCTGCCGGGATCGTTCATGCCGTATCCGGCATCAGCCTCGACGTACGGCAGGGCGAGACCCTCGGTTTGGTGGGTGAGTCCGGGTGCGGAAAATCCACCACCGGTCGGGCCATCATGCAACTCCCCGCCCCCACCAGCGGTCGCGTCCTCTTCGAAGGCATCGACCTCGCCGCCATTGACGGTAAGCACCTCCGCGAGGTGCGTACCCGCCTGCAGTTCATCTTTCAGGACCCGATCTCGTCGCTCAATCCGCGCCGCAAAGTGAAGGACATCGTGGCCGAACCGCTGCGTATCTGGAAGCGGGGCACCGAGCAGGAACGACAGGCCCGAGTGACCGAAGTGCTCGATGCCGTGGGTCTCGATCCCGCGGTGGCCGGCGATAAGCGGCCCCACGAGTTCTCCGGCGGGCAATGCCAGCGGATCTCTATCGCCCGATCCCTCGTGCTCGAGCCGAAACTGGTGATCTGCGATGAGCCGGTGTCGGCGCTCGATGTGTCGGTGCAGGCGCAGATCCTCAACCTGCTGGAGGACATGAAGGCCCGCTACAAAATTACCTTGATCTTCATTGCCCACGACCTGGCGGTGGTAAAGAACATCAGCGATCGCGTGGCGGTCATGTACCTCGGCAAGATCTGTGAGGTTGGTTCCCCCGACGACCTCTACGCCACCCCGGCCCATCCGTATACCGCAGCTCTGCTGCGCTCCATCCCGGTGCCCGACCCCACTGTGGTGCCGTCCAGCAGCGGGCTTCTCCTCGGCGATCTGCCCTCCCCCATCGATCCACCCAACGGCTGTCGTTTCCGCACGCGCTGCCCGGCCGCCCAGGAGCGTTGCGCCCTCGAGGAGCCCCAGATTCGCGCCGTCGCCGAGGACCACTTCGTGGCCTGCCACTTCCCCTTGGTTGGTACCACCGCTCCAATCTCGTTGCCAATGCCTGCAGGGCCTGTTAGCGTCCCGACATCGCCCAGTTCACGGACGGTGACCGGGGATGAAATGGGGGAGCAACGCAGGATGACCGGGGATGAATCGGGGAACAACGCAGGATCGACTGCATCAGGGTCCGTCCTACTGATCGGTGCAGGAGTTACCGCCTTTATCGTCTGTTCGATCGTGCAGGCGGCTGGCGGCTCCAGCATGTTCACGATGTCGTTCGAGAGTCCCGACAACTTCCTCCTCGAGTTGGCGATGCAGGTCACCTTTTGGCCGGGGTGGTTGGCCACCGTGGGTCTGATCGGCGCCGGTGTCCTAGGCCTGGTTGACCGGGACTCGTGATCGCGTACGGCTCGCCACAATCACCCACGAGCCGTGCGACTCAAGCCCGATCGGAGCAAGGCAGTTGAATCGACTCGGAGAAGCAGTTTCGGTGGCCCGGAGATCCGTGGGTTCGGTACGAGGCGCAGTCCTGGTCCTCGCGATCACCGCGACCATCGCCATTGGCGGATGTTCGAGCGGAGACGAGAGGCAGTTCGACATCTCGCCGATATTTCCTCTGTCTGCCGACAAGTGCGCGAGCTACAACGGAGAAGAGAGTGGCGAGGGATTTAGCGCAACTTGCATGGTCACCAAATCCGACTGCGAGCGGGCCGCGGCGGATTGGCGAGAGGCAATGCGTGGCGTGCCCGACGCAATTCTGTTCACTTGCGATTGATGCCGAACTGAGGCGGCAGGCTCGCCGATGAGGATGCCCCGACCGTTGTTGAGGTTCGGCGACGGCCCGGGGTGAGGTTACGCGGTCAGGGTGGTGTCGTCGTTGGCCTCCTCGACACCTACAGGCGTGCCGTCCGGGTCCACAATGAGGATCGGCCAGCTTGAACGCCCCCGTGGTCGTCCACGAACCGACCGCCGGCAGCTCGGACGAACACAAGCTCCAGAGGCGCCGCATCGCGCTCGATGCAGCGAACGCTTCCTAAACGGGGTGGCACGACCCCAGCCCGACCTGAGCCGATGTTGCGTCTCGCGCGGGCTATTGCCCCCAGCATCCCGGGGCGCGGCGACCATTCTCTCCAAGTGCCGAACACCGCGCTCCGCGTCGGGACGTCGTGAGAAGCGGGTGCCGGGACTGGCTGAAGGTCGCCCGGCAGCTGGGCCTCGTTCAGGGCTACCGGCAGGAGATATCGTCGATGAGTGGATATTCGATCTCGGACGCACTCGCTCACAGCGGTCAAGCTGAGCCGGGCGAGAAGCGCCTACGGCCTCGACGAGGCAGGCGTTGG
>VFJN01000029.1 GCA_009886035.1 Actinomycetota bacterium | reverse complement strand
TACTGGCAGGAACTCACCGATGCCAAGATCCTCTGCGTCGGGGGCTGTTCCCTGGCCGAAGGCTGGGACAACGTGGACGCCGCCGCCCCCTACCTCTGGCCCACCGCTATCGCTCCGGAGCAAGCCGACCAGCACCTCCTCGAACTGGTGGGCAAGCAACTCGTCGGCAAGCCCGCCAAATACGCCGGCGATAAAGCCCTGCAGAAAAAGGAGCGGGTGTTCGGTTGGATCCAGGCCGAAACCGAGACCGGCGAGTACAAAGCCCGCAACGACGAATTCGACCGTCGCCTGGAGAAGGACTACGACGGCAAGGTGGTCGCTCGATCCACCTACCTCTTCGATCTCGCCGCCGCCCAGGAAACGGCCACCAGCGTGGTGACCCGAATGAAGGACAATGGAGTGACCACGGTGCTGCTGAGTGTGGACCCGTTGATCCCCGCCACGATCACCCGTGAGGCCACCAAACAGGGGTACTACCCGGAGTGGGTCATCGGCCCTTCGGTGCTCGCCGACACCACCATCTTCGGTCGGACATTCGATCAAAAGCAGTGGGCCCATGCCTTTGGTATCTCCCTACCCCCGGCCCGGGCCGATAACGATCTCTCCGATGCCTTCAGGCTCTACCAGTGGTATTTCGGCAAAGAAGCCCCGACGAACACGGTGGACGTCATCCTGCCGGGACCAGCCCAACTCATGCTTGGAATACATCTCGCCGGAGCCGACCTCAACCCCAACTCATTCGAGCAGGGGATGTTTCGGTACCCCGCCAACGCAGGGGGCAAGACCTACACCCACGTGTCCTGGGGCAATGCCCTCTGGGACCGCCCCGACCACAATTCCAGCGACGATGCCGGGGTGATCTGGTGGAATCCCACCGCCACCGGGGAGGACGAGCCTGGTAATCCTGGCACCGGCATGATGAGTTACGTCGATGGTGGCACCCGGTACCTACCCGGCCAGTGGCCCACTGAACCCCTCCCCCTGTTTGAGGAGGAAGGGGCGGTCACCTTCTACACCGCCGTTCCCCCGGGCGAGGCCCTGCCCGATTACCCGGCCTGGCCCGGGTCGCCCGCCGCCAAGGGCTGAGCCCCTCCGGCGGGGGGATTACCGCAGGAGAGGCAACACGAGATCGAGTGAATCGGGACACACATCGTGCGCCGCCAGCCAGCGGTCCCAGCCGGGTCGCGGCACGGTGGCCACCTCCACCACCTCGCCATCAGGACAGGTAAAGGGACCATCGACCCGAGCCAGATAGACCCGGGCATTCAGCCGAACGCCCGGGGCCTCCCACCGATTGATTCCCAACAACTCCAGCGACGCCACCACCCCAGCTTCCTCTAGGAGTTCGCGATGGGCCGCCTCGTCCCAGGCCTCCCCGGCTCCCAACACCCCACCAAAACAAATGTCCCACCAACCAGGGTTCACGTCTTTCCAATCTGCCCGCCGATGAACCACTAATTCGTCGGCCGTGTTCAGCACGGCCACGTAGCAAGCCCGGTGACGCGCCTCTTCGCCGCGTGCTCGCATTTCGCTCCTCGTCACCACCTCAAGGACGCGATCATCCGCATCAACGAGGTCAACTAACTCCTCGGCCACCCTCACGCGTAGGTGGGCTCAACCCCGATGGATTCGTACACCGCCTTCACGAGACCCCCCGACCGGGGGTCGCCATTGAGGCTCATGCTCATCTTATTCATCACATACCCGAAGCCAATGGCGTTCTCCGGATCCGTGAAACCCACCGAACCCCCGGCCCCGGCATGGCCGAAGGCCTTTGGTCCCCCGTAAAGAGCAAACGGTGACGCCACGAAAAACCCGAGACCCAACGTGGTCTCGAACATCAGGCACTTATCGGATCCGAATGTCTGCCGCTCGGAGGCCTTGGCAACCTGTTCCGGTCCGAGTATCGCTTGCGACGGGCCTCCCGCCAGCGGGCCGGTGAGGCCGGCGTAGAAGCGGGCCAGTGATCGAGCATTGGTGACGCCGTTGGCGGCGGGGATCTCCGCGGCGCGCACCGCCGGGTTGTTAAACCCTCCTTCGGCGGTGGCCAGCACTCCACTGGGTGCGGCCAGGGCCTTCCCCAGCATGGTGTCTGGACCCATGAACTGCGCAATGACGGCGGCGAGTCCCGGATCCGCCGCCGCGTCGTTGTCAGCGCCCGATCCGCCGAAAACATCCCATTGGAGCAAGGGCGCAACGCGATGCTGCTGCTCATCCGGCAGACCGATCCAGAACTCCAATTCGAGGGGGACAGAAAACTCATCGTGGAAAAACGCGCCGAGACTTTTTCCCGAAATTCGCTTCACAACCTCCCCCACGAGCCACCCAAAGGTGGTGGCGTGATAACCGTGGGCCGTGCCGGGCTCCCACGCCGGGGCTTGGCGCTCGAGGGCACGAATCATCGGCTCCCAGGCCAGGGCCTCCTCGAGGGTGAGCACGGCATCGACATAAGGCAGCCCCGCCTGGTGGGTAAGGAGCCAGCGAACCGGGATGTTTTCCTTCCCGGCGGCTTTGAACTCGGGCCAGTACTCAGCCACCGGGGCGTCGACATCGAGCTCACCTCGTTGGGCAAGCAGGTTGGCGCAGGCGGCGGTGGCGCCCTTGGTGGTGGAGAACACCAACTGCAGCGTGTCGGCGGTGTAAGGGGTGCCGGCCTCCTCGTCGGCAACACCACCCCAGAGGTCTACGACCTTCTCCCCACCGACATAGACCGCCGTGCCCGCCCCTATTTCCCCATGCTCAGCGAAGTTCAGGGCAAAGGCTTCCGCCACTGCCTCGAACCCCGGCTTGCACTCACCACTGATCTCTGTCATGTCGTTCCCTCACATCCTTTGTCGGCTCATCCCCGAAATTCCCCCCCTTGATCAATCTCCAAAAGCGGCGTGCTCCATCGTCACCCTCGGGCCGCGATCCATGACGCCACCTGATCAGCCGGTAACGCCGGTGTGTACAGGAACCCTTGAACCATCTCACACCCCATATCCCGAAGCACCTCGAATTGACGAGGGGTTTCAACCCCCTCGGCCACCACGGTCAATCCCAGGGCAGCGGCCATACCCATCACCGCCGATGCGATGGCCTCGTCATTCCTATCGTGGCCCAGTCCGCTCACGAAACTCTGGTCGAGCTTCAGCATGTCGACCGGCAACCGCTTCAGGTAGGCCAGCGACGAGTACCCCGTACCAAAGTCGTCAATACTGATGCCCAGTCCCCGCCGGCGAATCGCTTCGATCACGCCCAGCGCCAGGTGGGAGTCGTCCACCAGCGACTCCTCGGTCAACTCAAGCCGAAGCAGGCGGGGATCGATCCCCGATAACTCCACCACCCGATCGATCAGGACGGGTAGTTCCGGGTCGACCACCTGAGTGGGAGCAAGATTTATCGCCATCCACCGCTGGCCCCACCACCCCGCCTCCACCCACGCCGCCGCCTGCATTGCCGAGGCGTTGAGGACCCACTCGCCGATCTCCAACAACAGACCCATTTCGGTGGCAATCCCCAGGAAGACCCCCGGGCTCACCAAACCCCGCTCCGGATGCTGCCAGCGCACAAGGGCCTCGACCCCCACAACCGATTGGGGGGCTGCAGTAGAAAGAACCGGTTGGTAGTGCAACACCAACTCGTCGTTGTTAATCGCCCGCCGTACTTCGCCCGCCAGGGTAAGACGACGACTGGCAAACGAGCGCATCTCGTTGTCAAAGAGCACCCATCGGTTACGGCCCTCCGCTTTCGCGTGATACATCGCCGCATCCGCTTCTCGGAGAAGTTCGGCCGCCGTTTCTTCCCCACTGCCCCCACCGATGGAGATGCCAATGCTCACCGTCACCACCAGTGGAGCACCTAGGACGTTGGTGGAGGGACTAACCGCTGTCGCCAGTCGCCGGGCGATGGACGTCACCTCATCTACATCGCTGATGTCCGGACACACGACGACAAATTCATCACCCCCAAAACGGCCCACGGTGTCCTCAGGGCGCACCTCATCACGTAATCGATCCGCAATGACGCGCAGAACGATGTCGCCCGCCGCATGACCCATTCCGTCATTCACAAACTTGAACTGGTCGACATCGCAGATGAGCACGCCCACTTGACTACCCCGCCGAGAAGACTGGACGAGCGCCTGTTGGAGGCGGTCGAGCACTAACGCTCGATTTGGCAAGCCGCTGAGCGAGTCATGCAACGAGCTGTGGCGAACGGTTTGCAGGGTGTTATCGGCATCGATCGCACCGGCCACCACGTTGGCGATTGACTCCAGAAACGTTAGGTCCTCGGGACCGAAGTAGTCGTGTTGATCTGAGCCAACGCTTAGGAGTCCCGGCGGTGCGGTCCGGGTTTCGATCGCCGCGGCGGCAATCGAAACGATCCCCTCCCCCACCAACGGATTCTCGCTGACCGGCCCCCATCGGGTCTCGGTAGTCAGGTCTCCAGAAAGCAACAGCCCGCGTTCGCGGAGGGGCTGGGACACAGCCATGTGGGTCCGCGGGCGGCGGTAGATCCCGACCTGGTTCTCCAAACGTCCGATGGCCCCCGCCAAAATCAGACCGTCGGGGTGACCATCATCGAGAAGGACACCAGCAAAGGGGACCTTCAGAGTCCTCACGACGGCCTCTAGGGCTTTGACAAGCAAGGTGTCGACGGCCATTCCTCCCAATGCATCATCACCGAGACCGGCCACTAAGGATTGCTGGTGATGCGCCTCAGCCAACTGGCTGATCGTCGCGCGAATGGCTGACACATCGGCCAGCAGCAGGTGCACCACTGGGTCCACCGGATCGGGAATGTAGGTGCCCCACGCCCGGAGCCACCTCCAGTCGCTGTCCTCGTTATCCCGTATTCGGAAATCGACTGGGCCGGACGAGCCCAACGTCAGCGTCGAGGACAGCGACAGCAAACACTCCTCCAGGTCGTCGGGATGGACGAGGTCCTGGACTCCAAGCCCCTGGACTCCAAGCTCCAAGTTCAGCCCGCTCCCCGCCGAGCGCCCGGTTAGCTCGGCGGCCACCTGATTTAGTTCCCGAACCGACCCGTCGAGATTGAGCAGGGCAACTCCATTGGGCCCCTGCTCAAACACATACTCAAGCCAGGCAGCACGGTCCACGCTGGAAAGTCTGCCACTTCGGACGTGGCCTATCACAACTTCGAATCACCCATCACTCCTTACCCATCACCGGCGCTTGTCGCCGCCACTCCCACAGCGCCTGGATGCTCAGAACCGTAAAGAACATCGCTACCGATACCCCCGCCATGGCTGCCCCCGCAGCCAGGGCGAAGTGGTAACTAAAGAAAAGTCCCACCACCACTGCGAACCACCCCAGGGCCACCGATACCACCATGCAGAGCCACACTCGCCGCACTAACAGGGCGGCGGTGGCGGGAGGGCCGGTGAGAAGCCCAAACACAAGGAGGGTTCCCACCGACTGGAACGAAGACACGATCGCCACTGCCATGAGGGCCAGCAGCGCCAAGTGGGTGACCCCCGGATGCAAGCCCAAACTTCCCGCCTTGGCCTCATTGAATGAGAGCACGAGGAACGCCCGATAACCCAACACCGAAGCCCCCAGAACCAACAAGGCGGCGAAGGCCTGCAACCGCAGGTCCGATGCCGTGACACCGAGTACATCCCCGAAAAGCAAGCTCTGCACATCGTTGGTGAACGACCGACTCTTGGAGATAATGATGACACCGAGCGCCAACATCCCCACAAACAGCAGTCCCACCCCGGTGTCTTCATCAAGTCGGGATCGCCTCTCCACCAGGGTCACTCCGGCCACCATGAGGGCCGCGCTCACCAGGGCCCCGACGGTGATGCTGAACCCCCACAGCACGGCCAGCGCGATTCCCGGGATCACCCCATGAGCGAGCGCATCGCCGAGAAAACTCAGGCCCCGCAGCACCACCCACGTGCCCACCACCGAGGTCGCCACAACCGCGAGACCGCCGGCCAGGAGCGCTCGCTGCATGAACCCAGCCGCATACGGATCAGCAAACCAGTGCACGATGTCCATCGGCGTGAATCAGTCCAGGGCCGCGGCGATGCGGTTGGCATTGGTTCGCACCATCCCAACATAGGTGTCCGCCCCCGAGCCCGGCTCACCCAACGATTCGCTGAACAACTCGACCACCTCCACAGCGATTCCCTCGCTGGCCAGCGCATCGGCTAGCCGGGCCGGCGAAGACGAGTCGGCAAAAATTGCGCGAACGTCAGCTTCCACCATGAGATCAGCCAGGTCGACGAGTTCCTGCGAAGAGGGTTCCGCCAGGGTGCTCCCCGACGGGATCACCGCTCCTAAAATCTCAAAGTTGTACCGGTCGGCGAAATAGCCAAAAACATCGTGATTGGTGATGAGTATGCGGTCCTGCTCGGCTATCCCCGCCAGCGTCTGTTCCACACTGGCGTCGAGAGCACGGAGTTCAGCTAAGTAGGCCGCCACGGTGGCGCGATAGCGCGGCGTATCCAGCGACGGAACCTCCGTTACCAAACGGTCGGCAATCACCCCGGCGATCACCACCATGTTGGCTGGCGACGTGAACACGTGTGGATCGGGTACCTCCGCCCCATCTTCCTCCAAGCCTCGCAGGTCAATCGCGTCGGTGGCCCGCACGACCTCTACCCCATCCGCCTCCGCGACGGCGATGGTGTCCGCCAGACCGGCCTCGAAACCCTCGCCATTGATCACCAGCAAATCCGCGTTACGCATCATCTCCACCTGTTTCGGGGAGGGAGCGGCGTCATGAGGATCAGCCCCGGCAGGCATGATCACCTCCACCGCAACCTCCTCGCCCACCAGGTGTTCGACGACGTCGCCCAGAATGCTTGTAGTCACCACGACGCGGGGGCCGGTTGCGCTCACACTGCTATCGCTTCCACAGGCGGCCATGGTGATTCCACCTATGGCCAGGGCCATGAGTCCAGTAATAGGAACTATTCTCATCTTGAGGACGGTAACCGGGATGGTTATCATTCGCAAATCAACGCCGTGACCGCTCATGCCGTCGAACTTGCCTACGGAAGCCGCACGGTCCTCACCGGCGCCACCTTCACCGTGCCCCCGGCCGCGGTGACGGCCCTCATCGGGCCCAACGGGGCCGGGAAATCAACGTTGCTCCACGCCATCGCCGGCCTACTCCCACCCCGTCAGGGAAAGCTCGATGTGCCCGCGGCCGCCCGCCGGGGGGGTGTGGCCTACGTGTTGCAGTCCACCAAGGTGAACGAACACCTGCCGCTCACCGTGCGGGAGACGGTCACCATGGGCCGCTACGCCACCACCGGAGCATGGCGTCGCCTCGCGGCCACGGACCGAGAGGCGGTGGATCGTGCCCTTGAAGCCCTCGCCATCACCGATCTCGCCCGGCGGTCACTCCACGAACTGTCGGGCGGCCAGCGCCAACGAGCCTTCGTCGCCCAGGGATTGGCCCAGGGCGCCGAGGTCCTCTTGCTCGATGAACCCATCACAGGGCTCGACCTCGTGTCCCGGCAGCACATCCTTGATGCCATGAGCGCGGAACGGGCGGCCGGACGCGCCGTTGTGGTTTCCACCCACGACCTTGGAGATGCCGCCGCCGCCGATCATCTCCTGCTCCTCGCCGGCCGGGTGGTAGCCAGTGGGAGCCCCGCCGACGTTCTCACCGAAGCCAACCTCGCGGCGGCCTACGGCGGCCACCTGCTCCAAATCGGCGATCGCACCCTGATCCTCGACGACCACCCCCACCACTGATGCCCGCCCCAACCCTCCACGCCACCACTGCCCAGTGGCTCACCAAGGACAACCAGCGTTACACCAGCCAACGACGCGCTTTGGTGGCGGTGCTGGCCGATGCCGTGCAACCCCTCACCATTCCCCAACTCCTCGAACGCCAGCCCGGCCTCGCGCAAAGCTCGGCCTACCGCAACCTTGCCGTACTAGAGCGAGCCGGCGTCGTCCGCCGTATCGTCACCAGCGACGAATTCGCCCGGTATGAGTTAGCCGAGGAACTCACCCATCATCATCATCACCACCTCATCTGCACCGACTGCGGTGGGGTGACCGACTTCGAGTTGTCCGACGCCATCGAACACACCCTCGAAACAGCCCTCGCCGCGATGGCCGCCCGCACCGGGTTCGTGATCCGGGACCATCAACTCGACATCGTGGGGACCTGCCCCAAATGCCGATCCGGAGGGTGAGGTACCCCCGGCGACCGACGCCCACCGTCCTCTCACCCATGACACCCTCGAAACGCGGTACAACGGGCACTATGGCTGACGTGATCTCTCGAACGGACCTGTTCATCGGAGGAGAATGGCGACCGGCCGCCAGCGGCGACCGATTCGCCGTCCACGACCCGGGCACTGAGCAAACCATCGCCACCGTGGCCAACGCGGGGGCGAGCGACGCCCGGGCGGCGGCGGCGGCGGCCGCTGACGCTCAGCCCGCCTGGGCGGCCCTGGCCCCACGGGCCCGCGCCGAAATCCTCCGACGGGCGTGGGAGTTGCTCACCGAGCGGGCCGCCGATCTCGCTCGCATCATCACCCTCGAAAACGGGAAGGTTTTCGCCGAAGCCAAGGGCGAGATCAGCTATGCCGCCGAATTTTTTCGCTGGTTTAGCGAAGAGGCTGTCCGGCTACGGGGGGAGTTCTCCACCGCCCCCGGGGGGGCCAACCGAATCCTCGTCCTCCACCAACCGGTAGGGGTGGCCTACCTCATCACCCCGTGGAACTTCCCCGCTGCGATGGCAACCCGCAAGATCGCCCCGGCCCTCGCGGCGGGATGCTCGGTAGTGCTCAAGCCCGCCACCCTCACCCCCCTCACCGCGCTGGCCATTGCCGAAGTGCTCCACGATGCCGGGGTCCCGGGCGGAGTTGTGAACGTGATCCCCGGCAACCAAGCCCGGGTGATTACCACCGCGGTGCTTGAGCACGAACGGGTACGAAAGGTTTCCTTCACGGGCTCCACCGAGGTGGGGCGGATGCTCATCGCCCAGGCCGCTGAACGTGTTCTCAACGTGTCGATGGAACTCGGGGGCAATGCCCCCTTTATCGTCCTGGCCGACGCTGATCTCGACGCGGCCATCGAGGGCGCCATGATCGCCAAGATGCGGCACAACGGCGAGACCTGCACCGCCGCCAACCGCTTCTACGTGGAGGCCCCCGTGGCGGCCGAGTTCTCCCAACGGCTGGCCCAGGCCATGGGTGCCCTTCCCACCGGCCACGGCCTCGATCCCGACAGTCGGCTCGGGCCATTGGTGGATGCCGACACCCGCGACAGTGTGGCGGCCCTCGTCGACGGAGCCGTTCAGGCAGGAGCCAAAGCCATCGTGGGCGGATCGATCCCGGAGGGCACCGGGTTTTACTACCCCGCCACTGTCCTTACCGACGTAGCCCCCGACAACCCGATTCTTCAGGAGGAGATCTTCGGACCAGTGGCCCCGATCGTGACCGTGGCCGATGCCGCCGAAGCGATTCGTCTCGCCAACGGCACGACGATGGGCCTCGTGAGTTACGTCTACACCCGCGATCTGGCCAAGGGCTTGCGGGTGGCGGAAGCCCTCGAGTCCGGGATGGTCGGACTGAACAAGGGGATCGTGTCAGATCCGGCCGCCCCGTTCGGGGGAATGAAAGAGTCTGGGCTCGGTCGTGAGGGCGGCCACGAAGGCATGCTCGACTACACCGAAACAAAATACGTGGCCACGGACTGGTAGGACGCGATCGTGTTCTACCCCCCCGTCCCCTCCCCCGCCGTGGCCATCAACGCCCGTCACCCATCTCGCTGGGCGGGCGAGGATCACACCCCGTGAGCATTCCTCCGATCGATCAGGCCACCGTTGATCAGGCCGTCGCCCTCACCCGGGAGGCCGGGCGACGCACTCTGCGATGGTTCCGGTCTCCCGATCTCCACCTAGAGCACAAAGACGACGGTACTCCGGTGACCAACGCCGATCGCGACGCCGAGCGCTACCTCCGCCAGAAACTGGCTCAGGACTTTCCTGGCGATGGCGTCTTAGGTGAGGAAGAGGCCCCCACTCCGTCCTCCACGGGGCGTCGCTGGATTCTTGATCCCATCGATGGCACCAAAGGTTTCATCCGAGGCGTGCCGCTCTATTCCAACTTGCTGGCCCTAGAGGACGAGTACGGCATCGCCCTCGGCGTCATCAACCTCCCCGCCCTCGGGGAAACGGTCTGGGCGGGGCGGGGCTTGGGATGCTGGTCCGAACGAGGTCCCGCCCGAGTGAGCGACCACGCCGCCCTCCCCGGGGCCAGCGTGATGACCACTTCGCTGAGCCGATGGCGGCCGAGTCAGATCGAAGCCTTTCGAGCCGCCGGCACCACGCTTCGCACCGAGGGGGACGGCTACGGATACGCCCTGGTGGCCACCGGCCGCGCCGACGCGATGATCGACCTCATCGTGGAGCCCTACGACGTTGGCCCCATGCCGGTGATCTTGTCCGAGGCGGGCGGCCGCTTTACCGACCTCACCGGCCAGCCTGGCCTTGCCGGGGGCAGCGGTCTCGCCACCAACGGATTGATCCACGACGAGGTCCTGTCGCTTCTCCGGGAGGGCTAAGCCCCTCGCCTCGGTCACCCCAATCGGATCAAGAACCGGCCCCCCGGTTCGCCGCTCCCGGCGCCGGATCGACAGGGGTGGAGGCCTGTGCCAGCCAACCGATCCGTCTGAAGTTGTAGTAGAGAGCCAAGGACATCGAGGCCATCAGGCCCATGACCACCCAGTAGCCGTAGCGGGTCTGCAGTTCAGGCATGTGCTTGAAGTTCATGCCGTAAATGGCCGCCACCACCGTGGGGAAACCAGCAATGGCGAGCCAGGCCGAGATCGTGCGCATGTCGTCGTTCTGGCGCACGGCGGTCTGGGACAGATTGGCATTGAAGGCGTCGGCCAGAAGGTCCCGAATGTGCTCCAACGAGCCAAGTTCTCGACGCAGGTGGTCCTCCACATCACGGAAATCGCGGCCCAACTCCTCATGGGCCCCCGGGACCTGACCGCGAACGAGAACATAGAGAACGTCCCGCAGCGGCTCACTGTGCCGATAGAACTCCAGGACCTGACGCTTCAGCTTGAAGATACGGGCGGTGGAATCGAATCCCCGAACCCGGTCGGGATCGAACACGGCTTCTTCGATCTCGGCCAGATCGTTGTCGAGGCCCTGGGTCACTGGCTTGTAGCCGTCCACCACATAGTCCGTCACGGCGTGCAGCACGGACATGGGCCCCCACTTGAGGCGCTCGGGGTCGTTCTCCAAGGCGGCTCGCACATCGGCGAGGGCACGAGCCTCACCATGACGAACGGTGACAACGAAGTGCGGGCCAACAAACAGGTGCATCTCGGCGTAGGTCACCGTTTCGCTGAGGTCGTCGTAGTGAGCGGTCGTGAGCACTACGAAGATGCTGTCGCCGTAGATCTCCAGTTTTGGTCGCTGATGGGCGGCGATGGCGTCTTCCACCGCCAAGCGGTGCAACCCCAACTCATCCTTGACCACCGAAAACTCCGCGCTGGAGGGCTCGTGTAGTCCCACCCACACAAAGGAATCAGCCTCGCTGGCCGCCTCGAGGGCATCGGTGATGGGCAGGTCCCCTGGTCGCCGCACCCCCTTGGTGTATACCGCGCAATCCACGATCACCCCGTCAGCATTGCCGGTCCGAGTCCGTCGATCGGGTATGGAGCGGTTCTGCTGCCGCCGCGGTCGCCGCACCGCCACGGGAGCCATCCGTGGCAGGCTCCTGCCCATGGACCCCTCCACCCACCTCGACCATCTCGCTCGAGACTGCGCCGGCCTGCTGGCGGCCCACGCGGCGGACCCCGCTGCGGCCGTGTCTTCGTGCCCAGGTTGGGACCGGGCCACGTTGCTGGGGCACGTGGCGTTTGTCCACGCCTGGGTTGGAGCCCAGGTGGAGGCCGGGCCCACCGAACGGATTCGCCTCAGTTCTGTGTCCCGGCCGCCCGAGGGTGAGGACCTGCCCGCCTGGTTCGAAGCCACCGCCGCCCACACCGCTGAGGTGCTCTCTACGATGGATACCCACCGGATGTGGCCCAGCTGGGCCGGTCCCCAACCAGGCGCCTTCTACCCGCGGCGTCTCGCCCAAGAAACCGCCGTACACCGCTGGGATGTAGCCGCCGGGACCATCGATGCCGCGTTGGCCGTCGATGGTATCGACGAGTTGCTAGAGATCTTCTCGCCCTCGATTTCGGGCGAAAAGATGGCGGGTTCGAGCGGCACGATTCACCTCCATGCCACCGACATCGAAGGGGAGTGGCTGATCCAGATGGGCAGCGAGGGCATCACCTTCACCCGGGCCCACGCCAAAGGCGATGTGGCGCTGCGGGGAGTGGCGGCGGACCTGCTGCTGTGGGCCTGGAACCGGGTACCGGCTGACGAACGCTTCGAGGTGTTCGGGGACACCGAGGTACTCACTACCTGGCGGCGGGCAGCAGCCGTCTAGGGAATCGGCGTGCCCAGGGGAGACTCAAGGCAGGTGGTACCGGCCTCGGGGGCTTGGCGGCCGTCGGTGTACTGCGCCACAAACTTTTCCATACGAGGATCGGCGACGGAGTCCAGTGTGAGTTGGCGGGCCCACGCGGTAGCGACCACCGCCACCCCGGTGGGGAGGTCGGGATACGGCGTGGCCACAATTCTGGGGGACGCGCCAGCCAAGTCGTGAATCAGGTTGATGTCCGCCGTCGGAAGATCCGGCGAATAGGCGAGCCACACGGCCCCGTGCTCCAGGTCGTGCACCAGATTCTCATCGGGTGACGCCTTGTCATAGAAGCCACAGTTCAGCCAGACGGGGTTGTGGACACCGCCCGCGGGGGGGCGCAGCCCGTAGTCCACCGGCGATTCCGTGTGGGTGTTGTCCGGTACCCGGATGGCCATCACACCCTCGATCCCCTCATCGGCGGGTCCGATCTCCACGTTGCGCTCGGTCGAGGTTTCCCCACCCCCGGCGTCGGTGGCCTTCCCGCCGTTGGAACAACCGGCGAAGAACGCAACGCCGGCAACCACGGCGGCAAGGCAACGAAAGCGGGGCACCGGCCCACGATAGTGGGCCCCGACCCTCAAACGAGTGCGCCCCCTGGAGTCCACTCGGCCCGGAGGTGCTTGATCCCGTTGATGAAGTTCGACTGGAGCCGGTCGGGTTCGCCCACCGTGTGGATGTCGGGCATCCGCCTGAACAACTCTCGAAACATCACGGTGATTTCCCGGCGAGCGAGGTGGGCACCGAGACAGAAATGAGGACCCGGACCGCCAAACCCCAGGTGATCGTTAGGGGTGCGGCCCACATCGAAGGAAAACGGATCACGGAACACGGCCTCGTCCCGATTGGCGGAGCAATACCAGAGCACCACCTTGTCGCCGGTGTTGAGTTCCTGCTCACCGATGCGCACGCCGTCGGCGGTGCAGGTACGCCGAAAGTGGATCACCGGCGTGGCCCAGCGGACGATCTCCTCCACCGCCGTCGGGGCCAGTCGGTCGAAGTCGGCCTGCCAACGGGCCATCTGATCGGGAAACTCCGAGAGCGCCTGCAGGCCATGGGAGATGGCGTTGCGGGTGGTCTCATTGCCGGCCGCCACCAGCAGCAGGAAGAACGATGCCACCTCGGCTGACGTGAGGCTTTCCCCGTCTACCTCGGCGGTGATCAGCGCCGTAGTCAGGTCCTCCTGCGGGTCCTTCATCCGGGCCTCGCTCAGCTCAGTAATGAGTTGCGTCAACTCTTGAGCGGCGACGAGTAGCGCCGCCATCATCCCCGACTCGGTCTGATCGGGCACGTATTCGGCATCGCCAAGCCCCAGGATGATGTTGGTTCGGTCGAAGATGAATTGCTCCTGGCTGCGGGGGATTCCCATCATGTCCACGATGATTCGCAGGGGAAGGGTTGCGGCCACCTCGGTGACAAAGTCGCCTTCGCCCCTCTCGATCACATCGTCGACAATCCCCGCCGCGGTGGCCTCAACGTCGCCCTTCATCTCGTCGAGCTGGCGCGGCGTGAACCCCCTCGAGACGATGCGTCGCAAGCGGGCGTGCTTGGGATCGTCCATGTTGATCATGGACCCGAGAAACTCCAAGAACTCGGTGGGCATGTCGGGAATGTTGGTGCCCTGACTGGAGCAGAACACCGCCGGGCGTTTGCTGGCTTCGAGCACATCGGCATGGCGGGTGAGCGAATAGAAACCCGGGCCCGGAGGGAAGGTCTCCGACACGATCGGCTCCGTGAAGAACCGGATCGGATCCTGCTCCCGAAGAGTAAGGAAGGCTCCTTCCCTTTCCGCCACCGGGCCGGCCCAGAATTGAGGGTCGGACAGATCGATTTGATCAAGAGACAACGCTTGGATCGGCTTCATCCCGCCAAACTAGACCGACGGGTCAACGCCGAGCACCTGACGTCAGGATCCGCCCTCGAACACCGCCGCTTTGATACCCACCGTGGCGAGGGCAACCAAAAACGGAACCGGCTCGGCCAGGGCACCGAGGCCCTGGGCGCCAGGGGGGAGGCGTCCGTCCACCGCCCAACGCGTCGCCAGGGCGGCCACCGCACCGGCGGCCACTGCGGGGCGGTCGAGGGCGCCGAGCACCCGCACCTCGGTCTGCCCGTTGCGCCGCCCGCGAACTTCCACGCGAACGGCCCCCACCAAGCCCTCCGGATGTGGCTTGCGCAGCATGGGCAAGTGGGCCGAGAGGCGGTCCCGGCGGGTGGCCGCCAGCCGCGCCGTCACCCGGCTCGCACCACTGAACAAGGGCTGCAACAACAAAGCATCGGGAAGCTCGGCCCGGTAGCAATCTTCGGCGCCGATGGGATCGGGGAACCAGCAAAGTTCCCGGCCCGATCCGGCGGGCCGACGTTGCCATTCGCCGTCACGCCAATCCAGGCCGCGGCCCGTGAGCGACGCATGGTGGTGACGAGCGCACGCCGGACCCCCGGTGCCGGAGCGGGCGATGTGCACCTCCGCCACCTCGTCGAAACCCGCCGCCGCATGGCGGGCCAGCACGCAGGAATATCCCGGTGAAAAGGCGGCACCCACCACGAGTGCCACCGAACGTTCCCGGGCCGCCCCATCGAGATCCAGCAGGGCTTGCACATCACTTATCGAATCGCTGGTGGACACCACCGTGCGGCCGGCCGCCACGTGACGGGCGGCTTCGGCCGCGTGCGAGCCAACCGGCCCCGCGAGCAACACGGCATCGGCCTCCACCTCGCGGTCATTGCCCACGTCGGTGGCTTTGTCGCCCGTGGCCTGCACGACGGCGGCCCGCCGGGCCGCGTCGAGATCAGAGACGAACACCTCCTCAACATCGCCCGCCTCTACCAACTGCCGGGCGGCCCGAGCACCCACAGCACCGGCACCAACCAGAAGGATCCTCATTCGAGATCCGGGCCCGACAGTTCGCGCCAGCCCCCGTATTGCGGAGGGGTTCCACCGCTCCCGCGGAGGCGAAGGACCGTCGCGACGATGCTGGCCACCCCCACTGCAACAACCGCACGACGAAACAAGGCCATCAGGACTTCTCCTTCACGAGACGATGGGAGCAGGAGGGTAGCCCCCCAAGGTTCCTATCCCTAGCAGGGATGTACGGCCCGCCGCGCCAGCGCCGGGAAGGTCAGGCGGGAACAACGAGGTTCGACAGCGCGGACCGTGCGCTCGCGCCAGCGCCGTTGATCGCGACCACGCTGAACCGATACGAGGTTCCGTTTGTGAGGCCCGTGAGCGTCTGGCTCGTGCTCGCCGGCCCGAAGGTCGTCGAGGGCAGGACGAAGTACCCCACGTAGGGGGTCACCGTGTATCCGGTGATGGGTGAACCCCCGTCCGACGACGGTACCGTCCAGGAGACCGTTGCCTGTCCCGGCCCTGCCACGGCCGTCACCGACGACGGGGCCGATGGTACGCCGATCGGTACCACGGCGTTGGACGATCCTGACGGGGCACTGGTGCCTCCCGCGTTCGTCGCAGTCACTCGACACGTGTAGGTCTTGCCGTTGGTCAAGCCGCTTGCCATCACTGGGCTCGATGGGCCCGACCCGCCGCCCGTGACTCCTCCGTTGGTCGAGGTGCAGGTGCTGTCGAAGCGAACCGCGGGGTCCCCTCCGGCGCCGGACGGGGTGAAGGTGACCGATGCGGACCCACTGCTGCTGGTGGCGGTTCCCATCACCGGGGTGGAGGGGGCGACGGGAAAGGGGCCCGTGTGCGTGGCGCGTGGGAAGACCATCCGCACCCACGTGGCCCCCCCGTCGATGGAACGGAACAGGTGATCGTTGGAGTAGCCGAACACGGTCCGGTCGGCCCCGAAGGCCGGGGAGAAGGCGATCGCCGACGCCGTGGGCTTGGCGTTGGAGTTGTCGAGCTGCTCGTTGGCATCCAGGAGCGCGGTCCGTGGGGCACCGAAGGTGGCGCCTCCGTCGGTGGAGCGGAGCAGACCTCGCCCACGGATGCTGACGAGAACGGTGCCGGGCCCGCTGGACGGGGGCGAGCTGGCCACCGACACGACCTCAGCCGTGGCCGGGACCGACGACGGCAGCGACGCTCGCGTCCACGACACCCCTTGGTTGGTACTCCGAAACAGCCCGGTCGTGGTAGCGGCGAGCCAGGTCTCGCTGACGCCGCTTCTCACGACCACCGCGAGCCCCGTCATGTTCAACCTCGCCGTCGGGGACCACGTCGCGCCGAAGTCGGTGCTCACGTAGACACCGCGACTGGTGCAGACCAACAGGCGCTGGTCGACAGCGAAGTTGGGCGAGGCCTGGAGGCAGCGCGTTTGGAACGGGATCGTGCCGACCCGCTGGAACGAAGCACCCTCGTCCACGGAGCGGCTGACGGAGCCATCGCCACCATCGACCATCAGAACGGAACGGTCGTTGGCGAAGTTTGGCGATGGCAGCACGAAGGGGATGTGGGTATCGAACTCAAGGCTGGTGAACCCCGGCACGAACGTGCGCGACCACGAGGCGCCACCGTCACTCGAGCGCAGCACGCCGCCGGGACTCCCGCCGTAGGTGGCCACCGAGGAGTACAACCAGGACCGCCCGGGCACCGGGGGCGCGTAGACAATGTTGTACAACCGAGCGTACCCATCCGGCTCGGCATCCCAGAAGCCCCGTTGGGCCAGCCCCAGGTTGCTCTCCGACCAGGTTGCGCCGGCGTCGGCCGAGGTGAAGGCGCCGTTCGAGTAGGTGGAGATGGCCACCTTCCCGTCCGTGCCGTACTGCGGGGAGAGCGTTAGGCCCACGAGGATGCTCGGGGTGAGGGTCTCGCTCTCGGCCCAGGATGCCCCCCGGTTGTCAGAGGCGTAGAGCCCCACGAAGGCAGCCAGGAACACCCTCTGAGTCCGGGTGACCTGGTCCGTCAGCGCGCTCACCACCCGGCCGAAGTTTGGACGGTCCTGGAAGGCAAGCGTGGTCGGTTGGGGATCCCACACCAGACCGCTGTTTGACGCGCTCCAGGTGCTCCCCCGGTCACCCGAGACGAACAACCCGCCGGTCCAGGTCGATGCGAACACCGTGGAGTCCCGGGCGTAATTGGCGGAGTACGTCACGGAGGTCACCCGCGGGTCCGTGAGGCCGCTGGTGACCGATGTGGCCGTCTTGGTGAGGTTGTTCCACCGGAGGACGCCGCCAGTACTGGTGCCGATCAACGCGAGGCCGTCGGTCGAGAAGGACGGAGACACCGCGATCGACGTAATCGATCCGGCCCCCGCCAGTGGGTAGTTGAACCAGGCCGCCCCGCCACTGCCCGAGATGTGCAGGACACCGTTGGCGTCCCCCGCGAACACCACCTGGCTACTGGCCTTCTTGAAGGCCACGGCGGTGACGGCGGCCCCGAAGCTCCCCAGTGGCCCCCACGACACCCCTCCATCGCGGGTGATGTACGCGCCAGCGGCCGGGCCCGCGACGACGGCAACGTCCCGAGAGGCGCTCGTCGTACCCACCACCCGGAGGTCATTGGCGACCGGGGTCATCACTCGTGTCCAGGCGACTCCCCCGTCGTCGGAGCGAAAGACGCCGTCCCGGCTCACGGCCCACGCTCGGCTGCTCACCCCGCCGCCGAAGGCCACCCCTTGAGGTTGCGCTCGGTTGTCGAGCCCCTTTACCAGGCGCTGCCAGGTCATCCCCGCGTCCGTGGATCGCATGAACAGCCCACGCGAGATGGCGAGGAGCGTGTCGTCGGAGCTGAACTCCGGTGATACGGCGACATCGAAGATGTCGTCGTGCGGGGTGTGCGCCGACGCTGACGGTGGCGACGCCGCGAGCCCCACCGCCACGAGAAGCACCGTTATGAGCGCCCATCGCTTACTTGCTCGCACTGTGCCCATCTACATCACACCCCTCCCGACAAGCGCTAGCCGTCAAACCGGGAACAAAGCACCATTAACCCCGATGAACCTTACCAATCCCGCCCCACGACTGTGACTTGGCCGAATGGTACTTCCGGCGGACGGCAAACTTACAGGTCAAGGATAGTGGGGCGAGGAAGAATCGAACTTCCGACCTCATCCTTATCAGGGATCGATGGGGTGCGCGCCATTGCCCGCCATCCCCTCAGCCTGCCTCACCGCTCGTGGAGCTCGTCGAGGGAGTCGAGCTGGCTCCAGTCGAACAGATCCGGGTCGTTGGGACAGTAACTGGGCCAATACCGCTCGAGGTCCGAGGCCTTGAACGGCTTCCAGGGCTTCCCTGCCGACGATCGGTCAATCTGGACGCGCACCTTGTCGAACTGCTCCTGGGTGAGCGGGACGATCGACCGGGCCGGTGCCTTCGGGAGGACCTTGCCCCAGTCGGGGTCGTCACGCCAGCGGCCGTCATGGCGGCGGAGGACCTCGCCGTCCACGAGAGCCAGCATCTCCAGCACCGCTCCACGAGCGATGTAGTCGACCACCGCGACGACCTTGGACCCGGAAAGCAGCCGTAGCGGCTCTCCTCCCAAGGCAGCATTGATCACTGCGGCCCGGAATCGGTTGGTCGGTTGCAGGCCCCCCGGTGGTACCGGCCTCGGCGGCGAGAAGTGGTCGAGGGCGGCGAGGGCATCGTCGTCTTCGGAATGAAACCAGATCTGGTCGATATCAGTGACGCCATGGACCTTGACGAGGACCTCCACGGCGGCGGCGGCGGCTTCGTCCTCGTCGGCCGGAATCCATTCCCGCCACAGGTTCCCGCCGTCATCGGCGTCGTGCCACCCCTGGTAGGCGAGCCACACCAGGTGATCGACGGTCATGGCGTCGTTGTCCCGCTCGAGGTAGCGGATGCCGATGGTCTCCAGACGCAGGTTGGGTCGGAAGGTGGCGAACTGCACGTAGCGGACCGATCCAAGAACGTTGATCACGAGGTGCGAGTCGTCTTTCAGCCGCCGCAGGACCTCCGCAAGGTGGGGGACGATCCCGGCCACCGGGGGTGCGGGCGGATCAGCGGCGGCTCGACGGGCCTTGAGCTCATCGAAGAGGACGCTGTCGTCGATCCACTCGAGGGCCGAGTCGACCCCCGCCCCCTCTCGGAGCCCATCGAGGTCGACGATTCCTGTTTCGTCGCGCATGAAGGACGAAAACACCAGCCAACGGACCCGGTCGGTGCGAGTGCCGCCGTCGAGCTCTGCCGACTCCCGGGCAATTCGTTGGTAGGCGTCGTTGATCCTGGCGATGTCCTTGTCCTCGTCGGAGTACCCGCCCCCGAGGCCACCCTGGGTGAAAAAGGCGACATCGCCCGCGGGCACGGTGGTCACGAGGCTGAGGGCGTAGCTGTTGATCCCGTGGCCGGCGTAGGAGAGCGAGAAAAGGGGACCGTGGTCGATGATGTTCCGGGCGACCGCCTCGACGTCGAACAGGTACAGCTCGTCCAGGGCGTTGAGATCGCGGGTGCCCCAGTGCCACTGGCCGAAGGCGTGGACCTGGCCGGGGTCGGTGGATCCGAGGGGCGGTACGACGAGACGGCTCCTCGTAAGCGTCTCGATCATGTCCCAGACGGGCGGTTTGGCTGCGTTCACGGTTGTTCCTTTCGGGGTCGAGGGTCGGTTACAGATCGGGTGGTGGGTCAGGCGACCCGGGCGGCCGCTGCGTCCTGGCGGATGCTGCGGATGATGCGAACGACGTCGATATGGTTCTCGTGGCGCCACTGGGCGAGCCGGCGACGGTCCTCGGACCGGCGGGCGGGGTCGACGTCGTGGCGGCGGTGGAACCAGCCGAGGGCGTCCTCGGCATAGGACACTCCGGCGATGGGGCGCGCGCGGCGGATGGCGTCGACCGCGTCGACCGGGTCGACGCCCTGATCGAGCAGGACGGCGTAGGCCAACGACGGCCCCCGGTTGATGCCCATGTGACAGTGGATGAGCACCTTGGCATCGGGATCGCTCAACGCCTCCCGGGCCCAGGCGACACCGTCGTCGAACCAATGGTCCGGTTGGCCGTTGCCGGCGTCGGCGACCCCGTTGCAGAGGTACCTCATGTCGGGGGCGAGGCCGGCCACGAGGTCCTCGTCGGTCCACTCCTGCCGATTGTCGATCACGTGGGTGATCCCGAGGTCCTGCCAGACCCGAAGGGCCGCAGCGGCGGCCTCCCGGCGAGGGGGCAGGTCGCCGCCAGTGGCGATGCGATCGGTGACGAAGTCGAGGTTGGGCTTGATGGTCACGTTCGTGACTCCTTTCGATGGGGCGCTCGGGTCAAGTGCCCTTCAATGAATAGGAGTCATCCGAGGGGCGATTTCTTACACCGGGTCTCGCGAATCTCTTGCGGGGGCCCTTGGCGGGCTGTCACCAGCGGCGGGCCGGCCTTACCGGTACCCTGCGAGGCCATGGGGGAATTGAGCGACGAAGAGCTGGTCTACTTCCGAAAGATCGCACTCAAGGCAGCCAAGACCATCTCCAGCGATGACCAGGTGTTCGAAGGCGCGGCCAACCACGCCGTGATGGAGCTCATCGAGGGCCTCGACGACATCGACCCGGACAAGCGAGATGGGTGGGTCAGGAAGGTCGCCGCCAACGACGCCCGCCGCATCGGCAAGAAGCTGCACCGGGACGTGCCCTTCGGCCGGCAGGGAACCTTTCCTCCACCGCGACAAGATGCCGACGGCGACTTCGGGCCCGACCAGCACTACGCGCGCCTGGTCCAGGAGCTGCACCTCGGCATGTCGAGCCCCAGCGTCCAGTCCGTCCTGCAGATCGTGATCGAGCAAGCCCTGGACAGCCTGTCCCCCGAAGCCCGGTTCCTCATCGAAGCCCGCTACGTAGCCGGCCGGTCGACCAAAGACATCGCCGCCGAGCTCGGCAAAGAACCAGGCGCCATCGACGTCGC
>VFJN01000170.1 GCA_009886035.1 Actinomycetota bacterium | reverse complement strand
GGCGCCGAAGCCCAGGCAGTTGCCGAACGCCGGCGCCGGGCCGAGGCCGATTTTGCCGCCGCCTGTGCGCAGGGCGGAGTGGCCGGTGTCGCCGAGGCCCGCCAGGCCGCCCTCGCTCGCACCGAGGCCAGCCGGGTGGTGATCGAGGCGCAAAAGTCGATCGCCCAAGACCTGCGGGATCTCGCCGCAGAGGCCCTCGCCCAGAAGCTGGAGCGGCTCACCGAGCGCGTCACCGCCTACACCAAGGATCGTGCCGCCGATCCGCCCCTGCCCGCCGATTTCGACGCGGCGCAGGCCCTCGCCGCCGACGGCGAGCGGGCCTGGCAGGAAGCCAACGACCACGTCACTCGTCTCACCGCCGACCTCGAGGCGGCTGCGCAGGCCCTGGGGGTCGTCGACCAGGCCGATGCGGTGGACGGGGCTCTGCTGGCGCAGGCGGAGGGTGTTTCCAGCGCCGATTCGGTGGCGCTGGAGGCGGCGCGGCAGGAGCAGAGCGACGACGATGTTGCCGGAAGTCTTGAGGCCGCGGCCGTCGCGTTGCGGGATTGTGTCCACGAGCTCACCACCGCCGAAGCCCTCCTCGCCGCCGCCGACCCCCTTGCGGTAGCGGACCTGAGCGCCAACGCCGAGGCCGTGAAAACGCGGCTGGCCGACGACCGGCACGGGAATGAGGGGCGCATCCGCGATCTTCGCGCTCGGCTGGAGGTGCGGGGCGAGGAGGGTCTCGCCACCAAACTCGACAGCGAGAAATCCACGCTGGTCCAGCGGCGGGTCGAGCATGAGCAACTGGAGGGGCGGGCGGAAGCCGCCAAGATGCTCTACGACGCCTTCGCCGACCGTCGGGCCGAGGCACAGCACCGCTACGTCGCCCCCTTTCAGGAACGCATCGTAGAACTCGGGCGCCTCGTGTTCGGTCCCACCCTCGACATCGAACTCGGCGAGGACCTCGGCATCACCCGCCGCACCCTCAACGGCATCAGCCTCGACTTTGATCACCTCAGCAGCGGTGCCCAGGAACAACTCGGCATGATCAGCCGCCTGGCCTGCGCGGCGATCGTGGCCTCCGACGGCGGTGTGCCGGTGATCTTCGATGATGCCCTTGGCTGGAGCGATCCTGGCCGCCTCCACACCATGGCCACCGCCATCGCCCTCGCCGGTCGGCACTGTCAGATCCTGGTGCTCACCTGCACTCCCCAGCGCTACACCAATGTGGGCCACGCCACGGTCATCCAACTCCCCACCGGCTCGGCCGCCTCTCCCGGCCCCCACCGATGAGGCCCCCGGCCCCGCCGGAGTCCTGATGGATCGCCCCAACGGGATCCTGGTGGTGAGCGCGTCAGACCTCGTGGGCCACGGACAGTTTCCCCTCCCCGGCCCCAGCGCCCGGCTTTAGGGTTAGCGTGAGGAAGTCATTTTCTCGTCAAAAGGGAAGTTGGTCCATGTCTAGTCCGGTGATCCTCGGGCCCGAGGAACGACCTGAGTCGCTAGCGATCGGTGGGTTCACCATCACCGTGCTGGCTAGTGGCGACGACATGCAAGCCTACGAAACGTTCCATACCGAGGGCCCGCCGGGTACCGGCCCCGGCCCGCACTCGCATCCCTGGGACGAGACGTTCTATGTCCTCACCGGCCCCGTTACCTTTGGTGTGGGCCGCGAAGAGATCGTGGCGGAGCCGGGAACCTTCCTCAACGTGCCCGGCGATGTCATTCATTGGTATCGGTTCGGGCCGGAGACTGGGTCGTTCGTGTCGGTGACTTCCGGAAAATCGGCCGCACCGATGTATCGGGATCTCGCCGCCATCGAGTCGCCGGATAAAGGTCTCTACCGTGAAGCCGCCGCCCGTCACGGACAGAACACGCGCGAAGACGGCTGATCAGCGGGGCTAGGACTCGCAGCCGATGCCGTCCTTGTCGCGTCCATCGAAGCGGTGGGGGTCCGGTGGGCGCACCACGAAACGCCGGAAGGTGATGTCGCCGCAATCCAAGTCGGGGGGCGCCGGGGGGATGCACACCGTGGGGTAGGACGGATCGCACCCGCCTCCGGCGGCAGTGGGAGCGGCCGTTGGCGCAGGAGCGGGAACGGGAATCGGAACGGGAGCCGGCAGGCCCGTCGGGGCGGCGGCGCCGCTGCCGCAGCCCCGCAGCATGTTGCGCAGCGCGCTGATTTCGGCGGCGTCGGCGGTGAGTTGCCACCGCGCCTTCACCGTGATCCAGTCGGCGCCGTACATGCACCACGCATTGCGGTTGGGCGGTTGCCACTGGGCCGGGTCGTCGGCCCCCTTGGACCGGTTGGTGGCCTGGGTCACCGCTACGAGGGTTCCGGGGTGGTCCAGGTCGTTGGCAAAGGCCCGACGACGCTCCGCCGACCACGTTGATGCCCCTGATTGCCACGCCTCGAACAGCGGCACCATGTGGTCCACATCGAGTTCAGAGGGATCGTCGGTGGTGTAATTGTCGTAGATAGACAGCCAGTCGCCGGTGAGGACGAAGCAGCCCACCGGATCGATCTGGGCCGGGGTGATCGATTCGGCCCGCAGTACCTCGCCACGGGTGTCGCAGCCGTTGCCGTCGGCATCGATCCAATGGTCGAACAGGCTCCGCTCGTAGCCGGTCTCCGGGCCCGCCGGAGCCACCGACAACGTGGCCAGCAGGGTGTCGATGCTGAAGACACCCAAGCCAAAGGTGGTGAGCCCGCCGGTGACGGCGGGGCGAACGGCGAACGCGCCAGGAATGGCGGGGGGCTCCGATTCCACCGCCCCCGCGTCGGTGCTGGTGGTGCTCCTGATCCGCTCGCCGGTGGTGCTCGGGTTGGCCGGGCCAACGCTGGTGTTGCTGGGGTTGGCCTTTACGGTGCTGTCGTTGCCGTTCGTGCTCAGCACCACTGCCGCGGCCACGAGCGCCACCACCGCGGCCACCGAACCCCAGATCGCTCGGGTGCGGGCCTGGGGATCCGTCATGGCCATGGGTGGCCTCCCGGCGGGGAGCATCGGGGCTCCGAGCAACCCTGAGGGGCGGCTACTCCTCGACCCGATGGCGCTCGAACGAGCCGGGGCGGCCGGCGACGCCGGTTACCGCAGGCCCGTCGAGGAGGCGTGGAGCTCACGCAGGTGACCGTAACGGCTGGCGCCCCGGATCGCGGGGCAGGCGAGCTGTCATCCGGGAGACTCGGTAAATAGAGCCCCCGCCCCGCCCCCAACCCGCCAGGAGGAGGGAGCCGTGGATCGAGACCGACACCCACGCCGAGCTGTTCGTGCTCAACAAAATCCGGGACCTCGACCACAAGTTCACGACCCTGCTGTGCACCCAACAGCAGCTGATCTCACGCGAACGCCTCGCCCTCTCCAAAACCGCCGCCCACCCAGACCCATCAACCGGGCCTAAAACAAGCGCAACCGTTCGGAGATTTTAGGTGAGGCAACGAACGAGCCCTTCCCGGAGGTTTTGACAGGAGGCACCAGGACCAGCGCTCAGTCGGTCCCGTGCCTACGGCGCTGCGTCATAGGCGCAAGGTCACGGCCGAGGGTGGGTGTGAAGCCGCAGGTGAACGCCGCCGATCAACCGGCCGGCGTTCGTCGTCGGCGGAACCACCCGACGGCGATCGCTACGGCCCCGGCACCAACCATGACGGCTACTGCTCCGAGAATGAACGGTGAAACGCCGTCGCCGGCTTTATCGGCGGAACTGCTGGGCGGCGGGCCTGGCTCGGAACGGGCGGCCGCGCTCACCGGCGTCGTGGGGGGTGGAGTTGAGTACCACGCCGCCAGTCCTCCGACCGGAACCGGCTCGGCGTCAGTGACGGTTCCGGCCACCTCGTCGGTTCCGATGGCGAGCGTGAACCGTGCGGGCGCGCCGCCGGTCACGAGATAGCGATAGATACCTGTGGTCGGTGCGATCTCGCGTACCGACGCGATGCGGACGTAGCTGGTCTTCGAGAACGGTTCGTCGAAGCGCTCCCGGAGCGAGGATGGGATGGGCCGTTGGGTGCCGTCCGGCATGATCAGGGTCAACGTAGGTAGCTCGGTGGCCTTGAGCGATGTCTCGGGTTCGAGCGCGGGGATCAACAATTCCGCAACGAGCGGGTCGCCACTAGTGAGGTTGGCTCGGAGCCCGCGGGTCGCCTGGGGCCGGTCGAGCGTGGAGTAGACAGCGAATGAGACCTTGCCGTTCTCGAGGATTGGCCCATCTTCGGGATCGGCATCCTGGTCAGTGAGGAAGACTGGTTGGTGGGCAAATGCCGGTGTGGCCAGAAGGAGCAGGCCAACGAGGGTCATGAATAAACATGCGGCGCGCGCCCCCCGACGCCGCTGCCCGCCCCGTGCCGGGGCTGATCGCCTAGCCATGAGGGGCACGACCGATGAGGCCCGAGCGGCCAATCCGTGTTTCCACGTCTGTTTTCTACACGGCTGAACGCGTAAGCGGGGTGCGGGCAGTCGGAATCTCTAACGGAACTCGAGGCCCTCGAAGGTACCGGTGGTGCGCCATTGCTCGAGATACTCGAAGTAGGCGCTGGCCCCCATGGGGTAGCCCACTAACAGTTGGGCGTCTTGCGCCCGCGGCTGCCCCTCGTTGTTGTAATAGCCCGGGGTGCAGTCGGGGGAACCAAGGATGCCGAAGCCCCCCGGGCCCGAAAGGAGGAGGTCAATCCAGCTGTCCTCGGCCGCCTGGGTTACCTCCACCTCGTCATGGCCCCCCGCCAGAGCCTGAGCCACGATCAGGGCGATGGTCTGGCCCGCCTCGGTGAGGTTGTGGGGCACGTTCGAGATCAGGTTGGCTCCCTGCGTGGGCTGCACGAAAAAGGCGTTGGGAAAGCCATGCACATGGGTTCCGTGCATCGTGCGCATACCGTCGGCCCAATAGTCCGAGAGCCGGAGGCCATCGCGACCGATGATGTCGTAGCCGGCCCGACGGGTGTGGTCGCGGCCCACCTCGAAGCCCGAGGCGTAAATGATGCAGTCCACCGGATATTCCACCCCGCTCACCACCACCCCGCCGGCGGTGATGCGCTCCACCCCCTGGCCATCGGTGTCGAGCAGGTGGGTGCCGGGCTCGTTGAAGGCGGCGAGATAGTCGTCGTGAAAGCACGGCCGCTTGCACAACTGTCCGTACCAGGCCTTCAGCTGCTGGGCTGTTTCCCGATCCTGCACGATCTCGTCCACCCGATTGCGAATTTCGCTCATCTTCTCAAAGTCGGAGTCTTCGTAGGCCGCCAGCATTCCCTCGGGGGTGAACTCCTCGGCGGGAATGCTCATCATCTTGCTGCGCACGCGGCGGGCGAGATCGGTCCATCCGTCCATCACGAGGTCCTCCTCCACCATGCCGCCGGTCTGGTTGGCGGTGAAGTTGTGGAGCCAACGGTCTTGCCAACCAGGGGTGTTGATGGTGGCGAACCATGCCGGATCGATCGGGTGGTTGGCCCGCACATCCACCGACGATGGCGTGCGCTGGATCACCCTCAGCTCCCGGCACGCCTTCGCCAGGTGGGGGACACACTGCACGGAAGTGGCGCCGGTGCCGATGATCGCCACTCGGCGGTCGGCCAATTTGGTCATCAGCGAACCGGAAGGATCGCCGCCGGTGTAGTCGTAGTCCCACCGGCTGGTATGGAACGAGTGGCCCTCGAAGTCTTCGATGCCGGGGATGCCGGGCAGTTTGGGAACGTGGAGCGGGCCAGTGCCCATACCGAGGAACTGGGCGGTGAAGTGGTCGTCGCGATTGGTGCGGATAACCCACACGGAACGATCGCCATCCCACTCCACGTGGGTTACCTCGGTATGGAAGAGCGCGTTGTCGTAGAGGTTGAACTGGGTGCCGATCCGCTGGCAGTGCTCGAGGATCTCCGGGCCGTGGGCGTACTTCTCGGTGGGCATGTGCCCGGTGGCCTCGAGAAGGGGCATGTAGACGAAACTGGCCGTGTCGCACTGCGCTCCGGGGTAACGATTCCAGTACCACGTGCCGCCGAAGTCGCCGCCTTTCTCGATGATGCGCACGTCGTCGACGCCCGCTTCGGTGAGCCGCGCCCCCGTGACCAAGCCGGCGAAGCCGCCACCGATGAAGGCCACGGTGACGTGGTCTGTGCGGGGGGCTCGCGGCACCACTGGCATGTACGGGTCCTGGGCGTAGTGGGCCAGTTGGCCCTTCAGTTCCAGGTACTGATCGTTACCATCGGGGCGACGGCGCTTGTCTCGCTCCCGGGCGTACTTCTGCCGGAGGGCTTCCTTCTCCAGCTCAGCCATAGGGGGAGTCAAGACGGTTCTCAACCGGACAGTCAAGAAGCCGGTGGCCGCGGTGCGACGGCCCCTGGAGATGCTGAGGCCGTTATCTAGGCTACGGGCCGTGACCGTGGCCGCTCCCGCCCTTGCTTTGCTGCAGCAACTCACGGGCAACCCCGCTGCCACCTTCCGCGACGGGCAACTCGAGGCGATCACGCGCCTGGTGGAGGCGCATGGCCGCACCCTGGTGGTGCAGCGCACCGGATGGGGCAAGAGCGCGGTGTACTTCATCGCCACGCGGTTGTTGCGTGATGCCGGTGCCGGGCCCACGGTGCTCGTATCGCCGTTGCTGGCCCTCATGCGCAACCAGTTAGCCGCGGCTGAACGCGCCGGGGTTACCGCCGTCACGATCAACAGTTCCAACCAGGACGATTGGCCGGCTATCGAAGACCAGATCCGCGCCGGGGTGATCGACCTCGTTCTCATCTCTCCGGAGCGATTACAGAACGAGCGTTTCCGTGACGACGTCCTCCCGCAACTCATCGCCGAACTCGGCCTGTTGGTGGTCGACGAGGCCCACTGCATCAGCGATTGGGGCCATGACTTCCGGCCCGACTACCGCCGCATTGCGCAGGTGCTCGCTGCGCTGCCGGCCGAGGTTCCCGTGCTGTGCACCACCGCCACCGCCAATGACCGGGTGATCGCCGACGTCGTGGATCAACTCGGTGATTCTCTCGTTGTACAGCGTGGCCCCCTCGATCGCGAGTCGCTCCGGCTGGCGGTGGTGGATCTTCCCGCCCCCGCTGATCGTCTGGCTTGGCTGGCCACCGTGGTCCCCGATCTTCCCGGCTCGGGGATCATCTATTGCCTCACCATCAACGACACCCGGCGCGTGGCTGAGTGGCTCCAGGCCCAGGGAATAGATGGGCGGGCCTACAGCGGAAGCGACGATCCCGCCGTGCGCGTTGGCCTCGAAGATGCTCTCCTGCGCAACGAAGTGAAGGCGTTGGTGGCCACTTCGGCGTTGGGTATGGGGTTCGACAAGCCGGACTTGGGCTTCGTGATCCATTACCAGTCGCCCGGTTCGCCGATCGCCTATTACCAACAGGTGGGCCGGGCCGGTCGCGCCCTCGACGAGGCCTTTGGCGTGCTGTTACGCGGGCGCGAAGACCGAGACATCCAGGATCACTTCATCGTTACTGCCTTCCCGGATCAGGCGCAGGCGGAGGCAGTGATGGAGCGGTTGTCCTCGGCCTCTGGCTCGTGCTCGATCGCTGAAATTGAAGCGAATGTGAACATGCCGCGCGGCCGACTCACCCTGTTGCTCAAAGTGCTGGAGGTAGACGGCGCAGTGGCCCGTGCCGGTGGTCGCTGGCGGCGCACCGCTCAGCCATGGGCCTACGACGGCGACCGAGTGAGACGTGTCACAGCCCACCGCCGCCAGGAGCAGGCCGCCATGGCGTCCTACGCGGCGTCCTGGTCGTGTCGGATGGTGCAGTTGCGTGAACAACTCGACGACCCGGCGGCGACGCCCTGCGGCCGGTGCGACGTGTGCGCCGGGACGGCGTGGGACGTGGAGTTACCGGTGGCCCTGGTGGCCGCCGCCATCACGCACCTTCGTCGTGGCGATCAGGTGCTCGAGCCCCGCGCCCGCTGGGCCGGTGGCGCGCCCGGCCTGCCGTCGGGAAACATTGCCGCCGCCGAACGCCTCTTACCGGGGCGAATACTCGCGGCAGAAGGCGACGGGGGATGGGGAACGGTGGTGCGCGAGGCGCGCTCCACCGGCGTGGCCCCGATCGAACTGCTGCAGGCGGCCGAGGAACTCATCCGGCGCTGGCGGCCCGATCCGTGGCCGGAATGGATCGCCTTCGTGCCGTCTTTCTCCCGCACCATGGCGGCTGATCTTGCCACCGCGCTGGCGGTAGTGCTCGACCTGCGGGTGCACCCGGTCCTGCGGCGGGTGGGGCCCCGGCCCCCCCAGAGCGGCATGGCCAACAGCAGCCAGCAACTCGCCAACGTGCACGATGCGCTGGTGGTCATCGGCGATGTGCCCTCGGGCCCGGTGTTGCTCGTCGACGACCTAGTGGACTCCCGCTGGACGATGACCATGGGGGGTGCGCTGCTTCGCCGGGCCGGTGCCGGCGTGGTGCATCCCTTCGCCCTCGCCCAGCGGAGAACCTGACCAAACCCCCCGGCATGGTCGCAGCGGCCATACTGCGTCTATGGCCGAGCGCAACGTACTGGGAGGGGAACTGGAGCCGTGCGGTACCGATCCCCTCACCGGGTTCTACCGGGATGGCTGTTGCAGCACTGGCCCCGATGATCACGGCAGCCACACGATCTGTGCGGTGGTGAGCGCGGAGTTCCTCGAACACCAGCGCCGCATCGGCAACGACTTGGCCACGCCGATGCCCCAGTACCGGTTTCCGGGCCTGGTACCCGGTGATCGGTGGTGTGTGACCGCCGCCAACTGGTTGCAGGCCCACCTTGACGGTTGCGCGGCGGCGGTGGTGTTGGCGTGCACCCATGAACGGGCCTTGGAAGTGGTGCCACTCGATGCGCTTCGACTCCACGCCGTGGATGTGCCGTTGGATCCCCGCGATCTCCAGGGCTGACCACCGAGACCGAGGGTTACGGTTCGGTCACCGACCAGCCCCGACGGCGAAGTTCGTCGGCGAGAAGATCGGCGGGCATGCCCCGCAACGCCTGCACCCGTTCTCCTTCGAGACGATCGCTGGCCGAACGCGTCTCCATCGATGGACCCGCCCCGATGGGGGCTTCGTGGAGGGGGTCGGCCTGGAGGAGCTGGTCGATGAGCAACGACGCTTCGTCACGCGTGAATTTGCCGCCCGCTTGGCGCTGGGTGAGGCCGAGTGGCCCCCGGGCATCACGGAAACTGGTGTGGCCCGCCTTGCCAAGGAGCGACTCGAGGTACTGCAGTTGTTTGCGGCTGGCGGGCGGGCCCGACGCCTGACCAAAGGCCATGGCTGATACTCCGGCGCGAGGGTTAGGGGACGTCGACGGGCGGTCGGGCGTCGGGGGTAGTGCGGGTGCTCCGGGTCGTGGTTTGCCAGCGGTAGCCATCCCACCATTTGGTCCCGTCACTGGAGGGTC
This sequence comes from Actinomycetota bacterium, assembly GCA_009886035.1. GTDB lineage: Bacteria > Actinomycetota > Acidimicrobiia > Acidimicrobiales > VFJN01 > VFJN01. Next base: position 9,982 of record VFJN01000170.1, on the reverse strand, counting down.
GCTGGCGGGTGGCGGCGGCCACGGTGGCGGTGTGTTCACGCTCTTCGCGCTGGCGGCTGCGGTCGCTGGCGCCAGCGCTCACCGCAATGAGCAAGCCGACGGTGATCAGTGGTGCACTCAGGCCCAACCCCTTGGCTAAGCCCACCAGGGCCAATCGTCGGCACTCAAGCTGGTCGCTGCCGTCAGGCAATCCGTCGAGACTCTGCCAGGCCACCACGACATTGGGATCATTTCCGCAAGTGGATGCCGGCTGCGGGCTCGACAGCACCGCAAACCACACGAGCACGGCGATGCCGACCAAGGTGATAGCGATTCCGATCTTGCGCACCCGGTGAGGCTAATGGCCGATCGTCGGCCGCGCCTGCTCAATGGCGCCGCCGGCGAAAGAGTTGGTGGGGCCCGGGGCCGCCCGGCGGCGAGGGAACCGCCGAACCCCGGTTTTTTAGGGATTTTCCGTGGGATTGCCCTCATTCATCCCTATCTTTCAGAGATGCCTTCTCCCAAGATTGGGGTGCAATTGCACCCGCAGGCCACCACCACCGATCAACTGCGAGCGGCCTGGCGGTCCGCCGACGCTCTCGGCGCCGACTCAATCTGGGTCTGGGACCACTTCTATCCGCTCTACGGCGACCCCGAAGCCGCCCATTTTGAGGCCTATGGTCTGCTGGCGGCGATGGCGGTGGAGACCACGACCGCCCGCATCGGGGCGATGGTCACGTGTAACTCGTACCGAAACCCGGAGCTGTTGGCCTACATGGCTGGCACCATTGATCACCTCTCCGGCGGTCGCTTCACCCTCGGGATCGGATCGGGATGGTTTGAGCGCGATTATGAGGAATACGGCTACGAGTTCGGCACGGCCCCCGGTCGGTTGAAGGTGCTCGAGTCGGCCCTGCCCCGGATCAAAGAACGTCTGGGGAAACTGGTGCCGCCGCCGGTCGGGCCCATGCCGATCCTCATCGGCGGTTCGGGTGAGAAGGTCACGCTGCGATTGGTGGCGGAATACGCCGACGGGTGGAACGCCTTCGGCCCGCCCGAGAATTTCGCGGCGAAGAACGCGATAGTCAATGAGTGGTGCGACAAGGTTGGTCGCGATCCCGCCGAGGTGGAGCGCACGGTGGCCATCCGGCCCGACGAGGTCGAGGCCTGGGAGGACTACGTGGCGGCGGGGGCCGACCACCTCATCATCATGTCCGGTCCCCCCTTCGACCTCGACCCCCTCGCCCGCCTCATCGATCTGGTTCGCGCCCCCTCGGCCGAGACGATCCCTGGCGTAACGCGGGGTTAGGGCGTGGTGAGGGCAAAACCTTCGTACCCCGATCGCGCCACATGAGCGCAGTGCTCGGCATAGGGCGGGAACCCCGGTAGTGGCATGAACACTCGGGTCTTCCCGGGCACGTTGGCGCCGAGATACCAGGAATTACAGGTAGGGAAAAGGGTGAAGCTCGCCACCGTGTTCACGTAGTCGACCCAGGCCTCCTGGGCCGGTTCGGTGGCCTCAATGGCGGCGAGATGGTTCTGGCGGAGATGACCGATGCAGTCGGCGATCCACTCCACGTGGTGCTGGATGCTCACGAGCATGTTGGTGAGCACCGACGGACTGCCCGGTCCGGTAATCGTGAACAGATTCGGGAAGCCCGCCACGCCGAGGCCCAGGTAGGTGCGGGGGCCCGCCGCCCACGCCTCCTGCAGGCTGAGGCCGCCCCGGCCGGTGATGTCGATCCGCAACAGGGCACCGGTCATGGCATCGAACCCGGTTGCGTACACGATGGCCTCGAGGGGGTGCTCGCCGGTGGTGGTGCGAATGCCGGCCGGTGTGATGGCCTCGATCGGATCGTCCTGCAGGTCCACCAGATGCACATTGGGACGGTTGAAGGTGGCCCAGTAGCCGGTGTCGACGCAGAGACGTTTGCATCCAATCACCTGGGTGGGGGCGAGCTTGTCGGCGACGGCGGGGTCGTTGACGATCTCGCGAAGTTTGGCGCGCACGAAGTGGGCGGCGAGATCGTTGGCCTGGTTGTCGATGAGGAGGTCGTTGTAGGCCCCCAGGAAACTGAGCCCGCCGTAGTCCCAGCGGCGCTGGAGTTCCCGGCTGAGTTCATCCGGGGCGGCGTCGAGCGCCGACCCGTCGCCGCCCTTAATACGTGATCCGAAGCCGGTAGCCGTCTGGCGTTGCTCGGCCCGAAACGTCTGGTATTCCGCCTTCAATTCCTTCACCGCCCGGGGATCGAGGGCCTGGTTCCACGCCGGTACCGCAAACGAGGCGGTGCGCTGAAACACGGTGAGCTCACGGGCCTGCTCGGCGATGATGGGAATCGATTGGATGGCCGAGGACCCCGTACCGATCACGCCCACTCGTTGTCCGGTGAAGTCCACCCCCTCATGCGGCCATGTGCCGGTGTGGAAACTGGAACCAGCAAAGGTGGCGGCGCCGCTGATCTCAGGAGTGTTGGCCGAGGACAGACAGCCGGTGGCCATCACCAGGAACTGGCCCACTACGTCGTGGCCCCGGTCGGTACGGACACGCCACGTAGTGCTCGCTTCCGTGAAGGTGGCGGCGGTGACGCGTGTCTGGAACTGGATGTCACGGCGCAGATCGAACCGATCGGCCACATGGTTGGCATAGCGGAGGATCTCGGGCTGGGAGGCGTACCGCTCGGTCCACTCCCAGGTCTGTTCGAGCTCTTCGTCGAAGCCGTAGGAATACTCCATGCTCTCCACGTCGCAGCGGGCGCCGGGATAGCGGTTCCAGTACCACGTGCCGCCCACGTCGTCGCCCGCTTCGAACACCACCGCGCTGAACCCCTCGGAGCGAAGTTTGTGGAGCATGTAGAGACCGGCGAATCCCGCCCCTACCACCACCGCGTCGACGCGTCGGGTTGAAGACATCTCGTCCTAATGAAGCGACCAGAGCCGAGCGCGTCCGGCGGGCCGAGTGGGCATCGCGGAAGAGTCGGCATGGGGGGGTGGGGCGACGACCGTCATGACTTCTCGCGCTGTTTGGCCCGCCGGGCCCGCTGGCTCTGGTTGCGTTGGCGACGGCGCTCGTCGAGGTAGCGCTCCACCGACACTCCGGCCTCTTGCGCCTTGCGGGCCAGGTTGGCGGCATCAGCATCCAGGCGCTGCTGGCGGAGTTGGTCTTCGGTGATCCCCAACTTGTCGGCCTCGGCGGTGCGTCGTTTGATTCGCTCAGGGTCCTTCGCCATGCCGGCACCCTAGGAGCAGAATCATCTGATGACGATCTTGGATCATGGCGTGATGCTCGCCGTCGCCGTTCTGGCGGGGGCTGTGAACGCCATGGCGGGCGGAGGTTCCTTGCTCACCTTCCCCGCGCTGTTGGCGATCGGCATCGATCCGATCTCGGCCAGCATCACCAATACGGCTGGTCTTTTGCCCGGATATTTCGGAAGCGCCTACGCCTACCGGTCCGAGGTCCATCTCCAGCGCCAGCGGTTACGGGTGTTGATGGGCCCCGCCATGGCCGGGGCCGTGGTGGGGGCATGGCTCTTACTGGTGAGCCCGGAGGGGTTGTTCGATGCGGTGGTGCCCTTCCTCATTCTGGGTTCGGCTGCGCTCCTGGCGGCGCAGCCGCACCTGGCGGGGCTCATCGCGGCTCATCGGGGTGCGGAGAAGGCGGGGGTGCCGGGCGTGCTGGTGGTGATCACGTTCCTGGGCGGGATCTACGGCGCCTATTTCGGGGGCGCGCTCGGGGTGATTCTGTTGGCGGCGTTGGGGATCACGCTCGCCGATGACCTGGCCCGCGTGAACGTGATCAAGGTCGTGTTGTCGTTGGTGATCAACGCCACCGCCGTGTGTGTCTTCGTCTTCGTCGTTCACATTTCCTGGTCCATCGTGGCGGTGATGGGGATCGGAAGTTTTTGGGGTGGTCAGATCGGGGTGCACCTGGCCCAACGGATCGGCAGCGGCTACCTCCGGCTGGCGGTGGTGTCCTTTGCCACGGTGATGGGCATTGTCCTGCTGGTGACGAACTGACCGGGCCGGTCAGAGGGGTGGTCGCGCCGCGACGTACACGGTGTTGCCCGCTTCCCCGCCCGTGAAGGGATTCGGAAAGCGAATGTCGTGGGCCGTGCAGGGACCGATGGCTTCGTCAACCACGGCGACGTACCCGGCGTCGGGGGGGTCGTCGGACCACAGGGCAAAGACACCACCGGGGTGTAGCCGGTCGGCGAGCCGCCGCAGCCCGGCGACTTCATAGAACGGTGCGTGGCTCGGGTGCAGAAGGTGATGGGGCGTGTGATCGATGTCTACCAAGATGGCGTGACAGCGATCAGGGGCGCCCGAACCGAAGGGGTCTTCGGCCGCCACCATGGCGAAGAAGTCGCCGGGGACCAGGAGACACCGGGGGTCGGCGGTGATCTCGGCCGAGAGGGGGAGGAGCCCCCGTTCGTGCCAGTCGATTACCTCAGCCAGAGCCTCGACCACCCGCAGCGACGCCACTCGTTCCTGGCCCAGGACGGCCCGGGCGGTGTAGCCGAGGCCGAGGCCGCCCACCACCACGTCGAGATCGTGCCCGGCCACGGCCGCTAGTCCCACTTCGGCCAGCGCAACCTCGGCGGCGGTGAACAGGCTGGACATGAGGAACTCGTCGTGGAGTTTCACCTCGTAGACGTCTACCAACAGCGTGGGTTCCCAGCGGCGCCGCAGGCTGATCTCGCCCATGGCGGTAGGGCGGCGATCGATTTCCTCGAACGAGGCGCTCATGAGGGCTCGAGGGCCAAGACCACCGCCTCGTCATGGTGGTAGGTGAGGAGGCGGCTGGCGGCGTCGAGCGACACCCAGCGCACCTCGTCGACCTCGTCGTTGATGGCGAAGGTGCCGCTGCGCACCTCCATGGCCCAGTAGCGCACCCGCTTCGGTCGGTCCTTGCGATCCCGGTACACCACCTCAGGCAGTTCGGCACCGGTGCGACAGGTCAGTCCCGTCTCCTCGGCCACCTCGCGGACGGCGGCGGTGTGGTGCGTCTCGCCCGGCTCCAGCTTGCCCTTGGGTAAGGACCAGTCGTGGTAGCGGGGTCGGTGGACAAGCAGAACCTCCAAGCCGCCCTCGTCGGTCCTTCTCCATACGACTCCGCCGGCGGCTTCGATCATCCCCCCAGCCTAGGAAGGGGGGCGCCCGTCGCGCGACAGGGCCGCGTTTGACCAGCCCGGATCACCGGTGAGCTCCGGGCCGAACCACCCCGGGGGTGAGAACGCGACAGCGGCCGACTCGCTGGGGAACTCAACCTCGACGGTACACAGACCCACCAGCGACCCGGCGTAGAGGTCGACTTCCGCTAGCCGTTCGTCCTCCAGGGCCACCGGGTGTCGGGTTTTCTCCAGGCGGCGCCCATCGGTATGGGGCCAAAGTTCTCGGGCGTCGGCTTCGGTGAGGGATACCTCCACCTCGCAACGCTGCAGTCCCGCCCCTGCTTTCACCGTCAAGGTGGCGGCGCCCTCGGTGAGTCGGAGGCGCACTTCCACCCCCCGGTCGACGGCCAAGTAGCCTTGCCGGATTGCGGTGCCGGAGCCGAGTACGTCAGGCCCGGGAATTTCTGGCACCAGGAATTTTCGTTCAATCTCACTGGCCATGGCACCATCATGGAGGCAACTGGCAATCCTTGCCGGACTGAGTAGGTATGCAATCCTCTTTTACCCATCCAGACCGCGCCGCTTCCTCAGTGCTCAGGTCCTTGGCGGCCATTGGTTTCGAGGTGGGACTGCCGGTAGCGACCACCTGTGTCGTGCTCGATACCTTCGATGCCCGTCTGCATCGCGCCGGCCTGCGGCTTGAACATCGAATCGGGGAGGTAGGTGAACTGGTGCTCGCCGGCCCCGCCGGTACCCCTCCGGCTTACCTGGCCTGGCTGAAGGCGACGCCGCGTTTTGGCGGTGATTTCCCCTCCGGGCCCTTCGGTCGACGGGTGGTTTCGCTGTCTCAGGAGCGGGCACTGATCCCGGTAGTTTCCTTCACCACCCACACGAGAGTGGCTTGCCGCCGGGATCGCCGCGGCAAGGCGGTTGTTTGGGTGCTGATGCACGAACGGCCCCTCGCCGATGGTGCGGGGGCGGAACTGCCGGCGTGGGTGGCTGAAGTGGTTGGCGTGGTTGGTCATGACGACGAGCGCGCCGATGCTTTTGATCGGCTGGCCCGGCTCGGCCTGGTGCCCGCCCACGGGAGGGCGGCCGACGTGATCGCCCGGGCCCTGGGCGTTTCCTTCGAGGGTCACACGAGTGTGCCCACGATCGCCCTCGATGCTGAGCAGGACGCGCTGTCGGCCTATCGGGCGGTGCTCATCAACCTGCTGTCCACCATTCGCGACAACCTGCCGGGGACTCTGGCCAACACGGACCCGGAATTCCTCCATGAACTACGGGTGGCAGTGCGCCGCACTCGGTCGGTGCTCAGTCAGGGTCGCCGCGTGCTCCCCGAGGACGTTCGGACCCGGTTCGCGACTGCTTTCGGGCAACTGGGCACCCTCACCAGCCCGGCTCGCGATCTCGACGTGTACGTGATGGGGTGGGACCTCATGGTGGCACCCCTACGCCTGCCCGATCCTCAGGTGCTGGTGCGGGTGCGAAGCGAGATCGAACGCCGTCGCACGGCGGCCCATGCCGCGTTGAGCGCGGAACTTGGCGGTGAGGCTTGCCGCCAGACCCTGGAGGATTGGCACGGCTGGTTGACCGATACGCAGGTGGTGCCGCCGAGACCCATGCCGATTGGTCCGTGGATGGCCCGTCGTATCGCCAAGGCGCAAGCGACGGTCTTGGTTCGGGGTCGGGCCATCACCCCCGAGTCGCCGCCGGAGGCATTGCACGACCTTCGCAAGGACGCCAAGAAGTTGCGATACCTCATGGAGTGCTTCGGCGGATTACTCCCGCGGAAGGGGCGTAAGGCCTTCGTGGGCCAGCTCAAGGTGTTGCAGGACAACCTCGGCGACCACCAAGACGCCGAGGTGCAACTGGCTGAATTGCGCCTCTTGGCCCACGACCTCCACGCTCGGGCGCGGGTCGATACCGACGCTCTGCTGGCCATGGGTCGGTTGAGTGATCTCCTCGATCGTCGCCGTCGCCAGCAGCGTGAACTTTTCGTGGAGCGCTTCGCGGGGTACGACACCAAGGCGAATGGCCTTGTGCTGGCCGCCATGCTCAATGCCGTGGAGCCCGGATGAAGATCGCCGCCACCTACAGCATCAAGGGAGGAGTGGGGAAGACCAGCACCGCCGTCAACCTTGCCTTCGAGGCGGCGCGCGAGGGGGCCCGTGTTCTCGTGTGGGATCTCGATCCCCAGGGGGCGGCCACTTTTCTCTTTCGGGTGCGCCCCAAGGTGCGGGGCGGTAGTCGTCGGATGGTGGGTGCCCGAGGCGAGTTGGCTCCCAACATCCGCGGCTCCAACCTCTCCCCGGTGCACGTCGTGCCGGCCGATTTTTCCCTGCGCCACCTCGACCTGCATCTGAAGAAGAGTGCTCGGCCCAGCCAGCGCCTCGCCGACCTGCTCGCCCCGGTGCAGGATCTCTATGACATCGCCCTGCTCGACTGTCCCCCGAGCATCTCGCTGGCCAGTGAGAGCGTGTTCGGGGCCGCCGAGGCTCTTCTGGTGCCGGTGGTGCCTGCCACTCTGGCGGCGCGCACGCTCACCCAACTGGTCGATTTCCTCGACGACCAGGAGGACGCGCCGTTGGTGCTGCCGATTCTTTCGATGGTGGACCGGCGCCGACGACTCCACAAGGAACTGGCGGAATCGTTGGCCGCCGACTGGCCCGAACTGCTGGCCACGTCTATCCCGGCGGCCGCCGTCATCGAACGCATGGGCATCGAACGAGCCCCGGTAGGCGTGTCTGCCCCCTCGTCGCCGGCCACCCGTGCCTACCGGTCGCTGTGGGCTGAAGTATCGGCACGGCTGTGGGCCTAAAGTGCATTCTCGTGCCCGCCCCTGTGCTTGCTGCCGATGTTGCGCACTTCTGTGAACAGGGGTGGGTGCTCACCCGTAGCCATGACGATGTCGGCGCCGTACAGAAATGGGTCGGCGAGGTGGCGGCGTGGCCCCAAGACGGTGGCGAGTGGCTGCACCATCGTGAACTCACCGACACCGGCCCCCAGTTGTGTCGCACCGAAAACTTCGTGCCGTTCCATGCGGATCTGAGAGCCATGCTCACCACCGGGACCATGTTGGCCACCGCTTCGGCGCTGTTGGGGGAGCCCGCCGTGCTCTACAAGGAGAAGATCAACTACAAACTCCCCGGCGGGGCGGGTTACGCGCCGCACCAAGATGCCCCCGCCTATCGCTTCGTGGCCACCCACGTTTCCTGCATGGTGGCGGTGGACGATGCCCTGGTGGACAACGGCTGCCTGGAGGTGGTCTCGGGCTATCACCAGGACCTGTTGCCGGTCGACGAGGTGGGCTGTATCCGCCCCGACGTGGTGGCCACTCTCACCTGGGTTCCCGTGGAGGTGAAGGCGGGCGAAACGCTGTGGTTTCATTCGCGTACCCCCCACCGCAGTGGCCCAAATCTGGGGCCGACACCGCGCCGGGCGCTCTACCCCACCTACAACGCACTCGCCGAGGGCGACCTGCGCACCGCCTACTACGAACAGAAATGCGTCGAACTGGGTGATGGCGCGGCGGTATCGCTCATCGGCGACTTCCAAGGCCGGCCGGTGGCGTGAAGGAACTCACTCTCGACGATGTGTTCGCGCTGTACGAGCAATACGGAACGCACCACTACGACGAGGATCTGATGCAGTTGTCCCACGCCGAGCAGACCGGCGCGCTGGCCCGCTCGGCGGGGGCCTCGGACGCGCTGGTGGCCGCCGCCCTGCTCCATGACGTCGGGCACTTGCTCGAGTTGGCCGAGGGCGACGGCTTGAGCGATCGCACCACGGACCGGCGCCACGAGGCGCGCGGATCGGCCTGGCTGGCCACCCTTTTCCCGCCCACCGTCACGGCACCGATCGCGCTGCACGTGCGGGCGAAGCGCTACCGAGTCACCGTCGACCCCGCCTATCGAGCGGTGCTGTCGCCAGGCTCGGTGGCCAGCCTCGAACAGCAGGGCGGCGCGCTCGCCCCCGAGGAGGTCGCCGCCTTCGAGGCCAACCCCGGCTGGGAAGATGCGGTCACCCTTCGCGGCTGGGACGACCATGCCAAAGACCTCACGCTGACGGTCATGCCCTTCGCCAGTTACCGGCCCCTTCTGGAGTCGCTTCTTCGCTAGCGAAGGTCCAGCCGAAGTAGTGGGTCATCGAGTCGTGGCCGAGTTCGGTGGCACCGAGGTGACGGTAGAAACCGAGGGCGTCGTGGTTGTCGTGGTTGACGCCCCAGTGCACGCCGGGAGAGCCATCGGCGTCCAGGAGGGTGAGGAGCGCCTCCATCATGCGGCGACCCCACCCCTGGCCCTGGGCCTCCGGGAGCAGATCGATGTGGAGGTGGGACGGATAGTGCTCGAGCATGGCGGCGTCGGCGGGATGGGGTTGGTGGATCAACGCAGTGAGGAGGTCGTCTAGGGGTTGACCAGCGGCGGTGAGCGGGTGGCGGGCCCGGGCGGCGGGCCACCAGTGGAGCGCGCACTGGGCCTCGAAGGCGCCGGTGTCCAGCACGCCCAAGACGTACCCCACCGCCCGACCGTCGCCGCCATCGAGGATCAACGCGTGTCCGGGCTCGAGCACGCCGTAGGGCGCCGCGAAGATCTCGCCGAAAAGCGTCGGGTCGTCGAGCAGGCCCGTGGCGTCCTGCCCGGTGGCGCCCGTGCGGAGACAGATGTCGTAGAGCGCGTCGAGGTCGGTGGGCTCGTAGGGCCGGATGGCCCGCACCCCTAACGGCCAGTCCAGGTGGGGGAGCGCTTCTCGAGGAACGCGCTGATGCCCTCGCGGGCATCAGCGGTGCCGGCGTTGACGGTCATCGTGGAGCGGGCCAGTTCGTAGGCCTCGGCCTGGGGGAGGCCAGCCTGGGCATAGAAGGTCTGCTTGCCGAGGGCCAGCACGAGCGGACT
>VFJN01000078.1 GCA_009886035.1 Actinomycetota bacterium | reverse complement strand
CCCACTTCCGGCCTGTCCGTCGCTGCGGGGCCAGCCCTGTCGGCCCGCGGGGGTGATTGTGTTCACGGCCTCGGACCTGCCGCCCGCCCAGCCCCCGGTGGCTCCCCGAGCGGCGGCGCCCGGCTTCACCGGGTAAGGCCCGTTCTCACGGGGATGAGCAAGCGGGCAGCGAGCCAGCGGGTGGTCCACAGATTCCTCGCCAGCGCTGACCGGTGAGGGACACAGCTCGGTCGCCCGCTTCTGCCGATATGTCCGTCGCTCCCGGCTGACCGCCTCGGTGGGTGCCGCTGGGGGACGGTGAGGGCAATCGCCCCTCTCCTGCGAAGGGCGGATGGGCACGACGGTGTCGCCGTTCGGGGCCCGGCGGAGCGCGTCATGGGCACCACCCCGGGCATCCATCACGAACTGAAACAGCTACACCGTTCGCCGCACGAAATCGCTGCGGCGGCCTGCGATCTCGCAGGCCCCATCCCTCAGGGCGGCGTGATCCCGTTGGCCGCAAAATACGACTCGATCGCGGGGGCGAGCGCTCGGGCGAAGGTGCTCGTGAGGTGAGTCCAATCGGACTTCACCACGAGTTCATCGACGATGGGATCACAGATCGGCAGGTAGGGGCACACCAGGCGATCGAGATCGACGGACCAGACCTGATCGTCGTCTGCAGCGAGACGACGATAGAGGCGCTCGACGCTCGTCGGGGTGGGATCTACGACGTAGCGGCACTCCGCCACGGTCACGGCTTCGGAGAGGCAGGTGAGCGGGTTGAGCACGCCGTACGGGATGGGTTCGAGCATCACGACCTTGCGTCCCTCGGCGCCCAGTTCGGCGAGAGAGTCGGTCGTGGTCTGCTCGAGCCAGTCATCGAACTCCGGTGCGCTAGCGGCGAGCGGCTGTCCGTCCGGGCCACGATATTGGGGTTCCTGATTCGGTACCTCGTAGCCGCGGTTCATCACGACGACCACGTCGGGGTCGAGGGCCGGGATCACTCGGTCGTAGAGGTCATCCTTGGCCTTCTGGCATTCCTTGAGGCGTTGGTTCGGATTGACGAGCGTGACGGCGTAGAGGTCGCGCTGCCAGGGGCAGACGAATTGCACCGACACCGATAGCGTGAGGTCGTAGCGGTCGGCCATCGCGGTGAGGGTCGGGATCACCATCTGGGCGTGGCTATCACCGATGAGCGCGATGTGGGGTCCGGATCCCACCCGGAGGGTGCAGACATCGGGGGACTGTTGGTAGCAGGCCGACTGCGGCGGGAAGTCGGCCTTGAGGGCGGCGAAGTCGAGGTCGGCGGGGACGGCGCTGAAGCTGGTCGTGGGGATCCGGGGCCCGGCGACCGCGGCAACCGAGGTGGTCCGTGACGGATCGAGCACGGCGGGGATGATGATGAGCGCGGACACTGCGCTGAGGGCGAGTCCACCGACGATCACGGGAGTTCGGAAGCGGTCCAATACGGCCGAGAAGCGCACGGGCCGCTCGAGGACCTCGAAGCTCAACGAGGCCAGCGCCGTTGCCACCACGGTGGTGAACGCGATCGTGGACACCACGCTCAGGTCGAACGATCGAGCCAGTACCAGGATCACCGGCCAGTGCCAGAGGTAGGTGCCGTAGGAGATCCTCCCGAGGTAGACGATCGGTGCGAGGGAGAGCACCCGTTGGGCCACCCCGCCATCGGCGACCTCGAGGGCCACGATGGCCAGTGCCGTGGCCAGGGTGACCAAGGCCCCGCGCCCAATCGCGTCGAGCGAGATCCAACTCGAGGCGAGGATGCCGATCGTCACGATCGAGGCCAGGCCCACCCAGCGGGCGGGCCGGGCGAAGCCCGCCAAGCGCGTCACCAGTGCGGGCGTCAGCGCGATGAGCGCGCCCGCCATGAGCTGGTAGGCGCGGGCGTCGGTGCCGTAGTAGGCCCGGGATGGGTCCGATGACCGCAGCGACCAGGCCCAGAGAAGGGACGCCGCTGCGCCAACCGCCACCATGCCGCGCAGGACCTGCCACCGGCGGACGTCGAATCGGGCCGCCAGCAGCCAGAGGCCTCCGAGTAGCAGTGGCCAGGCCAGATAGAACTGCTCTTCCACGGCCAGTGACCAGAACTGCAGCACCGGGTTGGTGGCGGGATCAGCGGCGAAGTAGTCGCCGGCCTGGCGGATGAAATACCAGTTCGTCACGTACAGGAAGGCCGCCTGGAACCCGCCTTTCGAGGCCGCCACCTCGATGGGCGAAGCCAGCGCCGAGTAGACGAGCGCCGAAGCCACCAAAACCACGAATGCGGCCGGCAACAAGCGTCGGAACCGGCGGGCATAGAACCGGCGGTAGGAGATCGACCCGTCCGAGGACAGGTCGCGAAGCAACAGCTGGGTCACCAAGAACCCCGACAGCACGAAGAACACGTCGACGCCCACGTAGCCAGCGGAGAACCGGTCGCTACCAGAGTGGAACAGCACCACGAGGTACACCGCCACCACCCGCAAACCGTCAAGGTAGGCCCGGTACCCCTCGGACGGCGTGGCGCTAGCGGCAGCCACAGGCATCCGGACGGTCCGGCCGTACCGGTCGATGAGGGGATCGCGCCAGCGAGCGCTGCGTCCTCATGGGTGTGCCTCCCCGCCTCTCATGGGTCGGCATCCTACCGACCGGCGGTCTTCGCCGGGCATCACCCGGCGAACCCGAGGCACCCGCCGCCGGCGCCGCCACTCCCGGGCTTTTCCTGACCGCTGAATGACCCCAGTGATCCCGTTTTCGACCGGCGTCCACCGCTACTCGCCCGGGAATAGCCGAGACGAGCCCGCTCCCGGTGGCGGGTGTGTTGCCGGAGGGCCCCACGGATGCGCAAGAATCCTTCATGCGTTGTGATCGGGGTGATCTCCCTGTACCGGACCCGTCTCTCCACAACGTGGGCCGAGAAGGCCGGTGGAAGAACCGGGGGCCGCACCAGCTCCGGATGCTCCAGCACTTCGGCCTGACCCCCGCCACCGACCTGCTGGACATCGGGTGCGGTCTCGGTCGACTCGCCTTCGAATGCGCGTCCTACCTGGACGACGACGCCACCTACACGGGGTTCGACATCGCGCCGGTGGCGATCGAGTGGCTCAAGGAGAACTATGCCCCGCGCCTGCCTGGGTTCCGATTCGACCTTCTCGAAGTGCACAACGAGCGGTATCGGCCCGACAAGGCACTGGGACCTGAGGAGGTCCGGTTCCCCTACGATGACGACAGCTTCGACATGGCCTGCGCGTTCGAGGTGTTCATGCACGTCTCACCCGATGGCGTGCGCAACTACCTCCGCGAGGTCGCCCGCGTCCTCAGGCCCGGAGCCACCGCCATCCTCACCTTCATGGCCATCTACCCCGGCGAGCACGAGGCGCGGCATGCGGGGCGAGCCTTCATTCGCGTCTCCGAGGGCGTCTACTCACGGTTCCCGGAACGCACGTCCACTTCGATGGGCTACGACTTAGCCCTGATCCGCGAGATGCTCGTGGAGGCTCAACTTGAGGAGTTCGACCTCCTCAAGGGGAGCTGGCATGACCCGTACATGGAGTTCACGCCGCTCACCCACGGATGCGACCTCGTCGCCGTCCGAGGTCCCTAGGCCACGCCCGGCTTGGCGCCGGCCGGGGCGACGAGCGCGCCCCTGGTGAGCGCCAACGGCACCGCCCGCCCTGGAGGTTGCACAGCCCGTGTCGACAACGCAGAAGGGGCACCGCTTGGGTGCCCCTACCTGCACTTCTGTGGAGCGGACGACGGGATTCGAACCCGCGACCCCAACCTTGGCAAGGTTGTGCTCTACCAGCTGAGCTACGTCCGCGTGAGGGGGCGACGATAGCAGGAGCACCCGATCCGCCCCAACCTCTAGGGACCCGGAAACTCAGGCCAGCGCCCGGGCGATCAGCGATCGATCGTGGCTTCTCATGGGCAGGTCGGCCACGCAGGCCAACCCGGCCGGGCTCATCTTGGCCGCCGTCTTCCCGATGACGGCCACCATCTTGTCGTCGCCGAGGGAATCGGTGGTGGCGGCCAGCTGCGTCTCCAAGAACACGAGACAAAGGGCGTCTTCGTGCACCTGCACCTGCGGGTCTGAGCCCAGACCCTCCTTGCGGATGATGCACTGCACTCGGCTAACGGTGGGCTCGTCGTAACCCGCCGCCACCAAGAGCCCGGCCACCTCCTCGGCATGCTGTTTACGCAACGCACTGCGCCACCGCAGATAGCCAGCCCGTCCCTCCGGTTGCGAAGACCGCGGAGATGACCAGCGCCGCAGATGGTGCGCCCGAGCGGCCAACAATTGTGCCTCGCTGGCCCCCGGGTCGAGGTGGTGAACCCACTCGGTCATCAACACGGCGTGAGCCAATTCCTTGGGACGGGTTTCACCCCGCACCACGATCTGGTGTGGATCGTCAGCGTTGGCCGCATCTATCGCCGCCACGGCTTCGTCGAAACGTCCCGCCATGATCTCAGCCCGGCCCGGTAGGGCGAAGATCTGTGCGCAGCACCAAGACACCATCTTCCATCGTGGCGGTGGCATCGCCCAGTATGGCGAAGTCCTGGAAGTCGATCTGAGCCTGCTCGATAAAGCGGCTTCGCTCCTCGCCCCCGACGGGAGGAAGCGGCCGACTGCGCACCGCCTGGGCGCGATCACGGAAGCGTTGGAGCATCGCTTCCGGGTCCAGATCCAACTCAGCCATGAATCAAACCTACTCCGAGGACAGCGGCGGTCGCGTCGCCACCCAATACCGCCAGGTGAGCACACCGACGCCTGCCGCCAACACCAGAAGACCCCCGATGACGGCGGCAATCAACATCCGGTCGCTGCCGTCCTCCTGGCTGATCTTGGTGGCCGTCTGGATCGTGGTGGTGGTAGTGGATTCAGCCCCCTTGGTGCCATCCCCCGGCACCAGAACGTCGACCGAGGTGCTCACCGCGATAGTGGTCGTGGTGGTGGCGGCACGTTTGGTCGTGGGAGTGGTGCGACGGGTCGTGGTGGTCTGGCGCGCCGCGGTGGTAGTGGGGGCCGGCACCGTGGTGGTGGTGGCGGTGGTGGCCGTGGTGGAGGTGGGAGCGGTCGTCGGGGTGGTCGTGGAGCTGGTATCGGTCGTCGGGGGGACCCCAGCCCCGGCCGGGCCCACCAAGCCCAGTGCCAACGCCACGCCGAGCCCTGAGACAACCAGAAGCAGTGGACTCCTTCGTGCTCGCCTCTCGCTTCTGCTCAACGCACCTGCTCCTTCCCGACGGAAGGGTCAGGCTACCGGGCGCCCATCACCGGTCACAGCCACAACCCATCAACACTGATGGGCCGGGCACGAATAGGTGGTGCGTCCGCCAATGGTCCGTCGCTGCAGAGGCGCACCATCGCGAGGGCAGGTGGCCCCTCGCCGTCGGGCCACCTGGAGGTCGCCGGTATGGCTACCCCCGCGCGCCATGAGCTGCGTGATCGTGCGCCGCAGATGGACATGGAGGCGCTTCGCCTCCCGGTCGTCGACCGCGCTCGCCACCCGGGCGGGATCGAGACCGGCCTGCCACAACATCTCATCGGCCAGGAGATTGCCGATGCCCGCCACATGATGCTGATCGAGCAGCCATGCCTTGAGCGGGGCTCGACTCGCGGCCAGGCCCCGCCGCAAGGCCGCTGCACCAATCACAAGGGCATCCACGCCCAAATGACCAACATCGGGGGCCAGTTCGACACCGCCCAAACGGCGCGGATCCTCGATCTGCATCGTGTGACCGCCCTCGAAGCGCAGACCAAAGCGCACCCAGACGGGATCGCCGCGACCACTGGCGTACTCGAGCTTCTCGATGGGCCCCTCACCGTCGACCAACAGGCGCCCGGTCATCCCAAAGCGCAGACCCACCGTGGGCCCATCGGTCTCCAGCAGGAGGAGTTTGCCGATGCGATCCGTACCCGTCAGGGTCGTACCCCGCAGGGCCACCTGCAGCGCTCGGGCCGTCGTGTTCCCCTTCAGGTACCACGCATCCGGTGCCACCACCCCGGCGAGGGAGTGGCCCACCAGACGCTCCGCCACTCGCCGGTAGTACTCCACTTCGATCATCTCGGGCATGGCATCCCAGCGTGTCGCCTCGGCAACGCTTCCGCAACGTCACCTTCGGGGTCTCGCCAATGGCACAGTAGAGGACTATGAGCATCGTAGATATCCAAGACGCCGACGGGGTGCGCCTCATCACCTGGAACCGCCCCGAGGCGCTGAACGCCCTTAACGACGAACTGTGGGACGCCACCACCGCCGCCCTCCTCAGCTCCCAGGCCGATCCCGATCTCAAGTGCGTGGTGCTCACCGGCACCGGCCGGGCTTTCACCGCCGGGCAGGACCTCGCCGAGATGATGGCGCCACCGGACCATGCCGACGGAGCTGTCCACGGCTACCGGGCTCTGATCCCGGTGCTGGAAGAGTTCGACAAACCGTTGCTGGCGGCGGTGAACGGCCTCGGGTTGGGAATCGGGGCCACGCTGCTGCCCTACTGCGACATCGTCTGGATCGCCGACAACGCCCGCCTCAAGGTGCCCTTCGTGACCCTCGGAGTGACGACCGAAGCGGCCGGATCCCTCCTCCTCCCCCAGCGCATGGGCTGGCAGGACGCCGCCCACTTCATCTTCACCGCCGACTGGATCACCGCCGAGCGGGCCGTGGCCACCGGCTTGGCGTGGAAGGTCACCACCCCTGAGGCGCTCCTCCCCGAGACGATGATGGTCGCTCGCCAGATCGGTGCGATGCCGGTGGACTCGCTCCAGACCACCAAACGGCTCATGGTCGCCGGACGGCTCGACGCCGTGCGAGCCGCCCGGGCGCGCGAGGACAACGAGTTCCTTCGCATGGTGGGTTCCGAAGAAAACCGGGCCGCCTTGGCCCAGTTCTTTACCTAACCTCCGGCCCTCATCATGAGCGGGATCAGGAACCGCCCAGCGCCTGGCCAAGATCGGCCCGCAGATCATCCACGTGCTCCAGCCCCACCGACATGCGCACCAGCCCATCGGTGATCCCGAGGTCGGCCCGCTCGGCGGGGCTGTAGCGGGCCGCCACCGTGGCGGGGTGGGTGAGCAGGGTTTCGGGGCCGCCAAGCGACAGGGCAATGCGCGCCAGCCGACAGCGGTCGATGAAGGCGATGGTGGCTTCGGCCCCGCCACGCACCTCGAAGGCCACCATGGAGCCACCGCTCGTCATCTGCCGCGTCGCCAAGTCGTACTGCCGATGGCTCGGCAGGAACGGGTATGCCACCGATTCAATAGCCGAATGCCCCTCCATGAAGGTGGCCAACTCCCGCGCCGATTCGGCCTGCCGATGGGCGCGAATCGGAAGGGTCCGCAGACCCCGCAACGCGTTCCACGCATCAAACGGGGAGGCCTGGGCCCCCATCGTCGACTGCCACGCCCAGATGGCGTCGATCAGTTCCCGGCTCCCGGCCACCACCCCGAGCAGGCTGTCGTTATGCCCGGCGATGCCCTTGGTAGCGGCGTGGACCACCAAATCCACCCCGTACTCCAGGGGGTGCTGGACCGTGGGACCCGCCAGGGTTGAGTCCACCACGGTGATCGGACCCCTCAGCGCCCCCAAGGCGGCGAGGTCCACCAGGGAAAGCGCCGGGTTCGCCGGAGTCTCCGCGAACACCACCTGGGTGCGCCCGGGGATCACGGCGGCCGCGATGGCGTCGGCATCGGTCCCGTTCACGAAGGTCACCTCGATGCCAAAGCGAGGCAGGTGAAAAGCCATGAGGCCATAGGTCACCGAAAAGACCTGGTTGGTCGCCACAACGTGGTCGCCCTGCGAGCAGAGGGCGAGCACCACCGCCGTGACGGTGCCCATGCCCGACGCCGCCGCCAAAGCCGCCTCCGCCCCCTCCATCTCGGCGATGGCGTCCTCAAACTCGCGCACGGTGGGACTCCCGAACCGGGAGTACAACTTCGTCGTGCGCTCGGCTCCCATCATGGCGGCGTGCTCCGCCACCGTATCCACCTCGTAGGTAGTGGCCGGGAACAACACCGGGGCCAACGAATCGCCACTGGCCCCCCGGCCAGCAGTGATAGCGGTGGTATCGATGTGGCGGTGGGGGTCGTCAGGCATCAGTGCACTCCACGTCGTCGAGGAAGGCGGCCAGGGGGAGGCCAACCTGGTCGATTTCGATCAGGAAAGCATCGTGACCGTGGGGGCTGTCAAGTTCCACCGCCCGGGCCGCACCCCCCGCGGCGCGCACCGCCGCCGCGATCTCATGACTTTGATAAAGCGGGTAGAGGATGTCGCTGACCACGCCGATCGCCAAGACAGGCGCCCGCAATCGCTTCACGGCCGCCTCGACGCCTCCGCGCCCTCGGCCCAGATCGTGGAGATCCATAGCCTTGGTGAGCAACAGGTACGAGTTGGCATCGAATCGGCGCACCAGTTTGTCGCCCTGGTACTCGAGGTAACGCTCCACCTCGAAGCGTTGCCAGAGGGAGAACCCATCCAGCGGTTCCACTACCTCCCGGCCAAAGCGACGGGTGAACACGTCGTCGCTGCGGAAGGTGATCTGGCTCACCATGCGGGCCACCGAGAGCGACTCGTGGGGACCATCGCCGGGGGCGGCATCGTAATAGTCGCCCTGACGCCAACGCGGATCCAGACGGATCACACGCCGGCCGGTCGACCACCAGGCAATCTGTTGGGCACTGGCGGCGAGGGCCGTGGCGATCGGCACGATGGAGCCCACGCGCTCGGGATACATCACCCCCCACTCCAGGGCCTGCATCCCCCCCATCGACCCGCCGATCACGCTGTGCCAACGGCGCACGCCGAGGTGGTCGGCTACCGCAGCTTGGGTGCGCACCCAATCGCGCACGGAAACCACCGGAAACCGACTCCCCCACGGCTTGCCGTCGTCGGGATGAGCACTGGCCGGACCGGTGGTGCCCTGACAGCCACCGAGCACGTTGACGCAGACCACCAACCAGCGATCGGTGTCGAGGGCTTTCCCGGGCCCGATGATCCCATCCCACCAACCCGCTTGGGGGTGGCCCGGCAGCAGGGGACCCGAGGCGTGGCTGTCGCCGGTGAGGGCGTGACATACGAGGACGGCGTTGCTGGCTGATTCGTTCAGGGTGCCCCATGTCTCATAGGCGATGGTGACATCCAGCACCACCCCGCCCCCTTCGAGGGCGAAGGGCCGATCGCCGAAGGACAGTTGGCGGCGCTCACCCAGCAGGTCGCCCTCCCGCCAGGCGCCGGTGGCGGGCAGGCGAGCCCCGTGGGCGCGATGGAGACGAAGGGCGTCGTCCGCCCCTCCTCCCTTGCCCACCGGCACTGTGGCCACGACCTTCCTCCTGCGCTTGCGAGAGGGACACCCTTCGCGGGCCGGGGCCCGAACACTTTGTTGCCCTGTTGCCAGGACCACATCCCCGCCGAAACGACGGAAGAGCACCTTGGGTGTCCATCCCAGGTTGCTGGACACGGCACGCCGCGCCACTCCTGATGTAAACCCCTACCTTACCGCCGACCCCCCGGCGGACTCCAGAGCGTCTGGTCCGAATCCCCCCTCGGCGAACGGACGCTACGGTCGGGCCATGCTTGTTGACGGACCCCTGGTCATTCCTCGTCTCGCCTCGGTGGCCGCCGCCGCCCAGGCCCTAGAAGCCGCCGGCTACGACGGCACCTTCACCTTCGACGGCCCGCACGACCCGTTCCTCCCCCTGGTACTGGCGGCGGGAGCCACCGAGCGCTTGGAATTGACCACCGCCGTCACCATCGCCTTCGCCCGCAACCCAATGACCGTGGCGGGCCAGGCCTGGGACCTCCAGGCCCTCTCCGGAGGCCGCTTTCATCTCGGCCTCGGCAGCCAGATCAAGGCCCACATCGAACGCCGCTTCTCCATGCCCTGGTCGGCCCCGGCGGCCCGGATGCGAGAATTCGTTCTGGCCATCCGGGCCATCTGGACCACCTGGCAGGACCGGGTCCCTCTGCACTCCATCGGCGACTATTACACCCACACGCTGATGACGCCGTTCTTCGACCCCGGGCCGCTGACGGTCAATCCCCCGTTGATTTGGTTGGGCGGAGTGGGCCCCCGCATGACCGAGGTCGCCGGCGAGGTGGCCGATGGATTCATGGTGCACCCCTTCTGCACCGAACGTTCGCTCCTGGAGGTCACCCTGCCCGCTCTGGAACGAGGCCGCCGCCGCCCCGGGGCGATCACCACACCGCTGCAGGTATCCCTGCCAGTCATGATCGCCACCGGGTCCGACGACGCCGCCATGGCCTCGGCCACGCAGGCCGTGAAGGCTCAGATCGCCTTCTACGGTTCCACCCCGGCGTACAAGATCGTGCTCGATACCCACGGCTGGGGTGACCTGCAGCCGATACTGCGGGATCTCACGAGAGCGGGCGACTGGGCCGGCATGGCCAATGTTGTCCACGACGATCTCCTCCACGCGGTGGCGGTGGTGGCTCCCCCCGATCAGGTAGCCGCCGAGATCACCCGGCGTTACGGCACCGTTTTGGATCGGGTGGCCCTCAACGCGCCCTACGCCGCCGAAGCCGACATCTGGTCGCAGATCGCCGCCGACCTACGGGCCTAGGGACGCAGTTCCGAGAAGGCATTGATGGCATGGTCACTAGCGAGTGGCGAGCAGCGACAAAACCCGCCGCTTGGTCTCATTGGTGAACCTTGGCCGCCGACAGGCCATACATGCCGCTGGCCATCGGATGACGGGCCACATTCTCAGGGTGGGTGTCCTGCGCCCACCGAAAGCATTTAGCCCTTGGGATCCCAGGCCGAGAGGTCGACGAGACGGGGATCGTTCGAGAACATTTCGGTGATCGGTTGGATCACCCCGATGCGCTTCTGGAGCCGTTTGATGTGCAACTCCTCGTTCCACAGCGACAGGGTCACGGCGAGCCCCTTCGATCCCGCCCGGGCGGTGCGGCCCGACCGGTGGAGGTAGGTCTTGTGATCGGGGGCTGGCTCGTAGTGAACCACCACGTCTATGTCGTCGATGTGTAGACCCCGAGCGGCCACGTCCGTCGCCACCATCACCTGGAGTTTGCCGGCACCAAACGCCTTGAGGGCATCTTCGCGTTGTCCCTGACGCAGGTCGCCGTGCACGGCGAGGGCCTTCACCCCTTCATCGTTGAGCGCCTGCGTGAGGCGATCGGCCACCCGCTTGGTGTTCGTGAAGGCAAGGGTTCGGCCACTGTTGCGGGCGATGGCGGCCGCCACCTTCACCTTGTCCATCTCGTGGACCATGATGAACCGGTGGAGCATGGCGTCCACGGTGACCGTGGCGGACTCCACCTCGTGGTACACGGGGTCGTGCTGGTAGCGCTTGATCAGTCCGTCCACGACCCCGTCGAGGGTGGCGGAGAACAAGAGCGTCTGGTGGCGGCCATCGATGTGACGCAGAAGCCACTCCACCTGCGGAAGGAAACCCATGTCGGCCATGCGGTCGGCTTCATCGACGACCACGATCTCCAGACCGTTGAGTTCCACCTCCTTGCGGTCGACGAGATCGATCAGGCGACCCGGCGTGGCGATAATCGCTTCCACCCCATCAGCGAGGGCCTTGATCTGCTTGTTCATATCGGCGCCGCCGTACACCGCCACCACCTTCGAGCCAATGGCCTTGGCGAGAGGGGCCAGCACGTCGTGGACCTGGAGCGCTAGTTCGCGGGTGGGCACCAGCACCAGTCCACGCGGTTTGCGGGGCTCAGCCTTGGCCAGGCGATCGAGCAACGGCAAACCAAAGGCCAGCGTCTTACCTGAGCCCGTCTTGGCTTTGCCACACACATCGCGTCCGGCGAGGGCATCGGCGATCGAAAGCCGTTGAATGGCGAAAGGTTCGAGGAGGCCCTGATCAGCGAGAACCTTGACGAGGCGATCCGAAACGCCAAGGTCCTCCCAGGAGAGGGGTTCCTCGACGGCGGGGGTGAGGTCGGTGTCGTCCATGAGGTTGGCTTCAACGATACCGGGGGGGCCATCTCAGACCCTCATCGTCAACCGGCGGGAAGGGCCGCTTCCACCGCCGCCACCAGGCTTTCGTCTTCCGGGGTAACCCCCGGAGCGAAACGGGTCACTGTGCCATCGGAAGCCACCAGGAACTTCTCGAAATTCCACTGGATGTCGCCGTCACGGCCTTCGGCATCAGCCACCAGGGTGAGTTCGGCATAGAGGGGATGACGGCCCTCGCCATTCACCTCCACCTTCTCGGTCAGCGGGAAGGTGACGCCGTAGGTCGAGTCGCAGAAGGCCGCAATTTCGGTCGGACTTCCCGGTTCCTGCCCCATGAACTGGTTGCAGGGAACGCCCACCACGGTGAATCCCTGCTCGGCGTAGCGCTCGTGTAACTTCTGCAACCCTTCGTACTGGAGACTCAAACCGCACTTCGACGCTACGTTCACGATCAAGACTGCCTGGCCTTCGTAGGCCGCCAGGTCGAGAACGGAGCCATCCAGACGGTTAATTGTGTGCTGAAAAAAAGTCATTGCAAAGGTTACCGTCGGAAGGCCAAACCCGCGATCGAAGCCCAACCCCGGCGCCCGCCTCGCCACTAGGTCATTTGGCTTATTTTGTGGTGAACGCACCACTTAGGGTGGCGTATGTGCAAGTATTACCTCAGGCGGGTTCACGGTTGCCGTTCCAGAGAGGTCCAGTAATGCGCAGCGAAAGAGCAACGACGTTCGCAGAGGTAAGAGCACGCACCGCCCTGGCCGGCAGCCATCTCGACCCCTCGGTTCCCCTCGAGCGGGCGAGCAGCGTCACGAACGAAGTGTGGCTCACCGCCGACCATGTGATCCGGGTCAACCGTCGATCCAGTAGCCGACTCTTTCGCGAGAGCGTCCTCGGTGCCACGCTCCCCGGAAAAGTTGGCTACCCGCGCATCGT
>VFJN01000105.1 GCA_009886035.1 Actinomycetota bacterium | reverse complement strand
GGGGGGACGAACGGTGTGGCGATGGGCGGCTCGGCGCCCACCACGTGGAACCTCACCTTCACCACGGCCTCTACGTCGCTCTGGCTCGACTTCTCGGTGGGCTTGGCGGGCACCCCGGGGGATTCGGTCGCCCTGTTCATCGATGGACGGCAGCGCTACCAGACGGCGGTACCCGCTGACGGCCGCGGCGACGCGACGTCTTTCCTCATCCTCTATGACCTCACCCCCGGCACCCACGTGCTGAGCGCCACGCTCTCCGGCGCGGTGTCGAACACCGCCGCCAACCCGGCCACAACCGCCACGCTGTCGCAACTCCAACTGGCGTCGTCCACGCCCATCGACCGGAACTTCACCAAGGCGCAGACCAACGACCTCATTGCCACTGCGGGCGTGGTGGTGTTGCTGTTGGTGGTGTTGGTCATCGTCTTGGCGGTGGTGCTGATTCGTCATCTCCTGCGTTGGGTCCGGCGGAGACGCTCCCCCGCCACCGCCCCTACCGGCGACGAAACCCCCGATGGCTCAGCCAACTCGGATCCTCTCCACGGCTAACGCCCAGAAACCTTCGGTAGGTTCACAGCGTTTACGCCGACCGAACGACGGGATCGGGCGAGAAGGAGACCACTGCTATGCCACGGACCGCAGCATTCCTCGGCTTGATGGCGGCGACATCGCTGGCACTGCTCTCAGCCTGTTCGGGGGATTCGGATTCCTCTAGCGCCGCCTCATCGTCGTTAGCCACCACCACCACGGTCATGGCCGACCCTGCCCCCGACACGACCGCCATGTGCGCCGCCTTCACGAGCATTGCCGGCGGTGCGGTGGGCACCGGGAACCAGCAGCCCACCGACGCGGCCGGATGGGAGGCCAAGCTCGAGTGGACCACGACCCTCGTGGCGGCGGCACCGGCCGAATGGCAGGAGGCGGCCCAGACGTATCTCGGCGTGGTGGAGGAACGGGCGGCGCTGCTGGCGCAATACGACTATGTGGCGGTGAACGAACTACCGGCGGAGGTGCGCAGCGAGTTCATCGCGGGGAACCAGGCCGATCAGACGGTGTCGAATGACTTCATCGCCTACGCCAAGTCCACCTGCACGCCGTAAGCAGAGGTACGGGCGGGCACACCGGTAAATCTCGTTGGGCTTCACCCGGGCACCGAATGAGGCAGACTGGGCTCGGTCGGCGGGGGATGCTGAGATCGTCTCCGTCAGTTGAGGGAAGGACAAACGATGGCGTCTCGAAATAGCTACGGATGCGGCAGCTTTCTCTTCGATCTGTTCATGGTCTTCATTACCGCTGGTTTCTGGCTGATCTGGATCTTCGTCCGTGAAATGAGAAGGCGCTAGCGGAACCTGGGCGAACCCCTTCACCCCGCTCCCGCCGTCGCCCCAGACCTGTTTCAGACCTTACGCAGGCCTTCAGACCTCGGAAACCGGCCGGGGTGGTGCGTGTCGGGCTATCTCGGTTGTTCCCAGGGCCGCCGCACCGGTTCATCCAGCGCGCTCGAAGGGACTCGAACCCCTAACCTTCTGATCCGTAATCAGATGCTCTATCCAATTGAGCTACGAGCGCCAGGATGAAGTGGAGACCTTACCGGAGGCCCAATCGGCTGGTCGACCTGACCCCCGGCGGCCTCGAGCCCGGCACCGGAACCCTCCCCCCGTCGGGTGATCCCCGCCCCCCTAGCGGGCGTCGTGGAGGACCACCCCACCCACGATCGTGGCCACGAGGTGCAGGTCCTCAGTGAGCAGCACCGCATCGGCGCGAGCACCCGGGGCCAGGGTGCCGCGAGTGGTGTCACCCAGCACGGCCGCGGGAGCGGTGGCGGCAGCGTGCAACGCCACCGACGGCGTGCAGCCCGTGAAGGCCACGAGGTTTCGCACACCCTGGTCCATCGACAGATTGCTGCCGGCCAGCGTGCCGTCCGCCAAGCGCACGCCGTCGTCGCCCACCGTGACCTCGCGGCGGCCCAACCGCTGCGTACCCCCCGGCATCCCGAGCGCACCCACGGCATCGGTCACGATCGTGAGCCGGGCGCCGAGTGCCCGCTGCGTCAGCGCCACGATGGGGGGATGGAGATGGATGCCGTCGGGGATGAGCCCAACCCGCAGCCGCTCATCGGTCAGCGCCACCCCCACCAGACCGGGCGCCCGGTGGTGGAGCGGCGCCATCGCGTTGAACAGATGCGTCACCCAACTCGCCCCCGCCGCCACGGCGGCGGTGGCCTCGGCGGCGGTGGCGAGGGTGTGGCCGAGCGACACCACCACCTGGCGCTCCACCAGCGCCTCGATGACCTCGATGGCCCCGGGCATCTCTGGTGCCAGGGTGACCACGGCCACGCCCCCGTGGCGCGTCCACCCTTCGATGGCCGCCAGTGTCGGCGGTCGCAGCAAGGCCGCCGGATGCGCTCCTGGTTGGTGCGGCGAGAGGAACGGGCCTTCGAGATGGAGGCCGAGTGGCACCGCCCCCTGCCATCGCGCCGGCGGGCCCGCCGCCAGCGTCTCGATGGCCCGTTCCACCACCCCCGGGGGACTGGTCACGATGGTCGGCAGCCACGCCGTTACCCCGAAGCGCGGTAAGAGCGCCGCCAACTCCCACAGTCGCTCCGGTTCACCCGCCAGATCGATGCCCAAACCGCCGTTGCACTGCAGGTCGACGTACCCCGGGGCCACGAGCAACCCGTCGGCCTCCACCACCCCCGCCACCCCCCCCACCGCTGCGGGGGCTACCACCATCCCCTCGGCGCTGGCGAGGTCGGCCGCTACGAACCTCCCCTCCAGCAGAACTCGGCCGTGCCGCACGATGAGGGATTTCATTCCTCCAGTCTGGCGGGTTAGCGACCCCGGTGGGGCCCGGCGCCCGGGCCGCCGGTAGCCCCAGGCTCGCTCCCATCGCATAACGTGGGGGTACTGCACGACGGCAGGAGGGGGGACGGACCCGATGTGGGGTGAGCGGAGCGTATCGGTAGTGCTGATGACCTACGCGGAACGCGACTCGATCCGGGCCGTGATCGACGGCTTCTTCGCCACCGGCGTGGTCGACGAAGTTTTGGTGGTGAACAACAACGCGCAAGAGGGCACCATCGAGGAAGTGGAAAAGACCGAAGCCCGGATGGTGTTCGAACCCCAACAGGGCTACGGCCATGCCTGCCGCCGGGGACTGGTGGAGGCGAAGGGCGACCTCATCGTGCTGGCCGAACCCGACGGAACATTCCTCCCGAACGACATCCACAAACTTCTGGCGTTCGTGGGCGAATGCGATGCCGTGTTTGGAACCCGCACCACTCGCGAGCTGATCTGGCACGGCGCCAACATGGACTGGTTCCTGCGGTGGGGAAACTGGGCCGTCGCCAAAATGGTGGAAGCCCTCTTCAACACCACCCACCTCAGCGATGTGGGCTGCACCTACCGTGTCTTCACCCGCAAACTGGCCGACCTCATCGCGGAAGGCATGCAGGTTGGCGGCAACCATGCCGGCCCCGAGATGATGTTGCTCACCATCACCTCCGGGGCTCGTTTCGTGGAGATCCCGGTGAACTATCTTCCCCGCGTCGGCACTTCCTCGGCCACCGGCAGCCCGCGCGCAGCCATCAACATCGGCCTCCGCATGATCGTCCTGATCTTCGACTTCCGACGTCGAACCCCCCGCTCCATGCCCCGGCCCGACCGACTCGGCAACGACCCTGGAACAGCCCATCACAATGAGTGAAGAAAACTTCGACCGCATCGCCAACGAGTACGACGAGGCCTTCCCCCCCCACATCGTGGAGCACTACCTCGCCAAACGAGTGCGCTACATCGCCCAGCACTGCCCCCCGCCCGGCGAGGGCCTCGACGTGGGCTGCGGCACCGGGGTTCTCGCCGGCCGTCTCACCCGAGTGGGATTCACTATGACCGGGCTCGACCCGTCACAGGGAATGCTCGACGTGATGGCCGCCACCGAACCCCACATCGAGGGCATCCGCGGCGAGGGATCATCGCTGCCCTTCGAGGACAACACGTTCGACCTTGTCATCACCGTGGCGGCGCTCCACCACGTGGCTACCACCGAAGCAGTGCGTGCCACCCTTATCGAGATGGTGCGCGTCACCCGACCCGGTGGTCGGCTCGTGGTGTGGGACCACAACCCCCGAAACCCCTACTGGCGGAGCCTCATGGCCCGCGTGCCCCAAGACGACGGCACCGAACGCCTCGTGCCCGAGGCCGAAATCGTGGACGGCCTCCAGGCCGGCGGGGCGGACATCATCGGCTCCGACCAACTCGGCCTCATGCCCGAATTCATCCCGCCGGCGCTGCTCAGCCCCGTCCGGGCGATCGAAGCTCTCATCGAACGCACTCCTGGTCTGCGCCGACTCTGCGCCCACAACGTGATCCTGGCGCGCTCCCGCTAGCCGGTGGCGGGTGATCGCTCGTAGACGAAGGCCTGCAAATCCAGGAGTCCCCGAGTGCGTTCGGTATGGGTGAGCACGTACCCCGTGCCCAGGAGAAGCTCCTGGAATCGGGTCGCTACCGGGAGCGGTGGATCACCCGAAATGAGGATGATGGGCCGGCCATCGGCCTCGGCCACCGCCCGAGCCACCACCTCGGCGGGATACGGTCGCTTCATCATCAGGCCAAAGGGCTTTACCCGCTGCTCAGGCACGTTGAGGCGGATGGCCGCCACCCCCTCCACATCGAGGTTGCTCAACGGGCCCGGTGTAAACGCGTAGCCATCCACCACCACGGCGTCTGGATACGCCTCGGTAAAGGTCGCCAACCGGCTGAAATGGGGGCGCTGCAAATTGGTGCCCTGCATGTTCCACGCCCCCAGG
>VFJN01000059.1 GCA_009886035.1 Actinomycetota bacterium | reverse complement strand
GCCGCCACCGTGCAGGCAGTGAGGGCTTCCATCTCCACGCCGGTGCGATCCACCGTGTCCACGGCGGCCTCCACCTCGATCCAGGTGTCTTCGATGCGGAAGTTCACGAGCACCGCACCCACCAGCAACGGATGGCACAACGGGATCAGGTCTGAGGTGCGTTTGGCGGCCTGAATGCCCGCCACGCGGGCCACCGAGAGCACATCGCCCTTGCTCACCGCTCCGCGAGCCACCAACGCGGTGGTGTCGGCGTTCATGTACACCCGGGCTCGGGCTACCGCCCGACGATGGGTGGCGTCCTTCGGGGTGACATCGACCATGCGGGCCCGGCCCAGTGGATCAAGATGCGTGAGGCCGTGGTCAGACATGGTCCTATCCTACTTACCCACCGATCTGACTCATAGACCGACGGGGCCGAACGAACTGCACCTGATTGATGGCATGCCCAGCCCATTTGGTGCCCACACACTCCTCGATGGCCGCTGAGATGGCATCGTCGGAGGCTCCCGAGCGCAACAAGCTCCGCAGGTCGTGGTCCTGAATGGAGAAGAGGCAACTGCGAAGCTGGCCGTCGGCGGTGAGGCGGATGCGATCACACTGTTCGCAGAATGGCCGCGTGACGCTGGGAATGATCCCCACCTCCCCCCGCCCATCGAGGTAGCGGAATCGCTCGGCGGGCTCGCTCCCCCGCACAACGGCGGCGAGCGGAAACACCCGGTGGATGCGTTCGAGAATCTCTGCCTGCGGCACCACCTGATCGTTCTGCCAGGACTCACCGCCATCAAGGGGCATGAACTCGATGAAGCGCACGATCACCCCCCGCTCTCGCCCGAAGCGCGCCAGGTCTTCGATCTCATCATCGTTGGTGCCGCGTACCACCACCACGTTCACCTTCACCGGGGTCAGCCCGGCGTGAACGGCCGCCTCGATCCCGGCGATCACATTGTCCAGTTCATCCCGACGGGTCATCTCGTGAAAACGCTCCGGCCGCAGCGAATCGAGCGACACGTTCACCCGGCGCAGTCCGGCGCCCGCCAGTTCCGTCGCCACGGTGCGCAAAGTGGCGCCGTTGGTGGTGAGGGCGAGGTCTACCCGCAGGTGGGCCAGTTTGCTCACCAACACCGGCAGATGGGCCCGGACGGTGGGTTCGCCCCCGGTGAGGCGAATGGAGGTGATGCCGTGGCGCTCCACCAGCAACCGGGCCACGCGTTCCAACTCTTCGAAGGTGAGTACCTCCTCACGCGGCAGCCAGGTCATGCCCTCTTCGGGCATGCAATACGAACAGCGGAAGTTGCACCGATCAGTGACGGAGATACGGAGGTCTCGATGCACCCGCCCGTAGGAATCGACCAGTGGCCGAGGTACCTCGGCGGGCGAGTTCGCGATGGTCACCTCCTGAGGTTAGGTCTCTTCGGCGCTCCACCACCGCGCCCAGCCCACCGGAGGGATCAGACCTCCATCAGCAGCAGCACCCGCACCTCGCCCCCGGCGGGTATTCCCGTACCGTCGGGGATCACCGCCAAACCGTGGGCGCGGGCCATGGCGGTGAGGTGGTGGCTCCCTTGGCCGCCGGCCGAAACAACCTCCAGGGCCCCGTGCTCATCGCGGGTGGCCACCACCCGAACAAAATGGGTTTTGCCATCGGGCGTCCGCCCAAACGCCTCGCCGGTGGTGGCCATCACTCGCGGCCGGTGCAGATCCGCTCGCCCCGCCAGCCGCCGCAACGCCGGGCGGGCCAGCAACTCGAAACTCACCAGCGACGACACCGAGTTGCCCGGCAACCCCAGCACCGGCGTGGACCGATCACCCACCCGTCCGAAGGCAAACGGCTTGGCCGGCCGGATGGCGATCTGCATCCACTGCATGTCGCCGATGCGGTCGAGTACCACCTTCACCAAGTCGATGTCGCCCATCGACACGCCGCCAGTGGTGATCACCGCATCGCAGGTGGCCGCCCCCGAGAGAATCGCCGCGGTGATGGCGGCTTCGTCGTCGGGGATGAGGCCGAGATCCACCGCCACGCAACCGGACTGGGCCACGAGGGCCAGCAGCATTACCCGGTTCGAGTCGCGTATCTGGCCGGGCCCGAGCGCCCCCCCACCCTCCACGAGTTCGTCGCCGGTAGACAGCACCCCCACCCTCGGGCGGGGGTGCACAAGAACCTCCCCTACACCGATACCCGCCAGCACCCCGAGGTGCGCGGCAGTGATCACCTCGCCGGGACCAAACACTGGCGAGCCCACCTGTAGGTCATCGCCCGCCGGCCGCACATGCTGCCCCGGTGGTACGGCCACCTCGATCAGCACCCGTGCCCCGTCAGCCCGTCGTTGGGTGCGCTCCACCGGCACGATGGCATCCGCTCCATCGGGGATCGGCGCCCCCGTGAAGATCCGCATCGCTTCCCCGGGCCCGAGGGGAACCAGGGCGGGATGGCCGGCCGCCACCTCGGCCACCACCGGCAACTCGACCGGCGCGCCCGCACTATCCCCCGCCCGCACTGCGTAGCCGTCCATCGCCGAGTTGGCGAAGGGCGGCACCGCCTCCGGCGAGGTGACCGCTTCCGCCAACACGCAACCCACCGCCGCCATCGTCCACAGGCGAGCGGGGGCGAGAGGAACGACGCGTTCCAGGACATGAGCCTGGGCGTCGCCGAGCGAAATCAGACGATGCCCTGTTCGCGCACGTACCGGCTGAGCCAGGCACGGAAATCGACGCCGAGATCAGGATGGGCCAAGGCCAACTCCACCGTGGCGCGCAGGTAATCGAGCTTGTTGCCGATGTCGTAGCGACCCTCGCTGAAGGTGTAGCCGTAGACGTCGCCGTGATCGAGGAGCCGGCCGATTGCGTCGGTCAACTGCACCTCGCCCCCCGCCCCGGGGGGGGTGCGATCAATGGCCGCAAAGATCGACGGCGAGAACACGTATCGCCCCATGACGCCCCAGGTGGACGGTGCCTCCTGCGGGTGGGGTTTCTCCACGATGCTGTGCACCTTGAGGAGCCGCTCCTCCACCTCCTCATAGGCGATGCTGCCGTAGGCGCTGATTTCCTCCCGCGAGAACTCCTTGCAGGCGATGATCGCCGCCTGACGCGCCTCGTGATGGGTGATCATCTCCGACAACACCGTGGAGTGCTCGTCCATGATGTCGTCGCCCAACATCACCGCGAAGGAATCGTCGCCCACATGCCGGCGAGCCAAGCCCACCGCATGACCCAGGCCACGCGTCTCGCCTTGGCGGACGTAATGGATTTCGGCCAGGTTCGCCAGGGCCAGTACCTCGGCGAGTCGCGAATCCTGGCCCTTGGCATGGAGGTCGGCCTCGAGTTCCACATTCCGGTCGAAATGATCCTCGATGGCTTTCTTGCTGCGCCCGGTGATGATGAGAATGTCTTCGATCCCCGCCCGTGCGGCCTCTTCCACCACGTACTGGATGGCTGGCTTGTCCACGACGGCCAACATCTCCTTCGGCACGGCCTTGGTGGCGGGCAGGAAGCGCGTACCGAGCCCGGCGGCGGGGATGACGGCCTTGCGCACAGAGGTCATGGAGCCCAGTTCTAGTCGCTCAGCGACGGTTCCTCGCCCCGACGCAGCCGCCCGATGTTCTCGCGGTGACGGGTGACCACCACCACCCCGGCCGCCGCCCACATCGCCACCTCCATCGGCGACTGCCCGGTGAGGGCTGCGGCCACGGGCAATCCGGCCGCCACCACCAATGATCCGGTGGCGGCCACCCCGCTGATTCGCACGATCAAGGCCCACGCCAACCCCAACACCACCATCGCCCCCGGCAGCAGCACGAGGGCCGCCCCCACCAAAGTGGCCACCCCCTTGCCCCCTCGAAACCGGCGCGTGACTGGCGCTACATGGCCCACCACCGCCGCCAGGGCGCACCCCACCCCCAGCGCTCGCCCACCGATGGCCCAACCCATCCCCGCCGCTAGCGCCCCCTTGCCCACATCGCCCATCAGCACGACCGCCGCCGCCCGGCGCCCCAGGGTGCGCCAGGCGTTGGAGGCGCCCGGATTACCCGACCCCTCCGTCGTGAGGTCTCGGCCGTAGCCCCGACCCACCACCAACGCGGTGGGCAACGTGCCCAGCAGGTACGCCGGCACGACCGCCACCCACCCAAGGTCCACCCCCAGACCGTAGATGGGCGCGGAGGTGCGGCCCGGGACAGCCGACCGCTACGCTGGCACTCTCATGGTTTGAGTGCCAACGGTGCAGAGGACGGCGTGCCTACCTACGAATACCTGTGCAAGGACTGCGGGAACCAACTCGACGTCGTTCAGTCCTTCAGCGACGACGCGCTCACTACCTGTGCCACGTGCGGGGGCACCCTCCGCAAGTTGTTCGGCAATGTCGGCATCTCCTTCAAGGGCAGCGGATTTTACAAAAACGACAGTCGCGGCAAGGCCAAAGACTCCGCCCCGGCCTCCAACGGCGACACCTCCGGCGGATCGAGCAGTTCCGACTCCACCACGAAGACCGAGCCGAGCACCAGCCAGACCAGCGACTCCGGCTCCACGGCCGGCAAATCCGACTCCAAGGCCAGCAAATCCGACTCAAAGGCCAGCAAATCCGACTCAAAGGCCAGCCCCTCGGGCTCCAAGGCCAGCCCGTCGGGCTCCAAGAGCACCTGAGGGCGCACCTTCCGCTCGCCCCGCCCCGCCACTAGCCTCACGGAGGCTTCCCCCGCCCGGTCCCTCTCCTGTCGAGGAGACGCGCCTCCATGCGCCCCAAGCCATTGTCCCGCCGTCGGGTACGACCCGGTCTGCTGCTGCGTCGTCAGCCCCGACTGCGCTGGGCGTTGGCGGCGGTGGCGGCGTTGGGCACCACCACCGCGGTGGCCAGCGTGGTGGAGCGCGCCGAACGGGCCCAGGAAGCCTGGGGCCCGGGCCGACCCGCCGTGATCATCACCCGCGACCTCGCCCCCGGCGACCGGCTCGACGTCTCCAACACCGACGTGGTCCAAACCCCCCGCGCCCTCATCCCCCCCGGGGCACCGAGCGCGTTACCTCCCAACGCTCGCGTGCGGGGGAGGGTCTACCGCGGCGAGGTGCTGCTCGCCGCTCATCTTGCCCCGGCCGCCGCCACCGCCTTGAGTGCCCGAATGTCGCCCGGGACACGAGCGGTCGCCATCCCCGCTGAACCCTCCACCACTCCTGCGCTTCGCATCGGCGACCGCGTCGACGTCCTGGTGGCTCTCGCCCCCGAGGCCGCCGGCCCCGGACCACTCGGCTTTGCGGTAGCCCCCGCGGCGATGGTCGTCGACGTGAGCGACACAGCCATCACCGTGGCGGTGGCCGCCGCCCTCGCCCCCCGAATTGCCGTAGCTCTCGGCCAGGGCGCGGTCACCCTCGCCCTCGTGGCTCCCTGACCATCGCGGCTACCGCAGCGCGTACAACCCGAGCACCCCCACTCCGAGGACCACCCGGTAAATCACGAACGGCGTGAAGGAGTGCGTTTTGAGCAAGCGCAACAGGCCCCAGACCGCCAGCCACCCGGTGATGCCTGAAGCCACCATCCCCCAGAGGAACGGGGCCAGAAACCCCTCGGGAATGCCACCGCCCTGCGCCACGTCGGTGGCCGTGAACAACAAGGCTCCCATCGTGATCGGGATACTCATCAAGAACGCGAACCGAGCCGCCCCATCGCGCCCCAGTCCGGCCACCCGACCGGCGCTTATCGTCACCGCCGAGCGGGACACACCGGGCTGCAATGCCATGGCCTGGGCGAGGCCGATGATCACCACATCACGAGTGGTCGCCTGTTCGAGTGCTCGGGTACCAGGGCGACGGTCCGCCCAGCCCAGCACCAAACCAAACACGATGAGCATCGTGCCAATAAGCCAGATGGAGCCGGTGCGACGCTCGATCACGTCGCTGAACAAGGCGCCGGTAATCGCCGCCGGGATGGACGAGGCCACCAAGAACCACGCCAGTCGGAAATCCTGGGTGCCCTTCTGGGAGGGACGCAGGCCCGCCTTGAGGTATCGCAGCAGGTCGTGGCGGAAGTAGGCCACCGCCGCGATGAGCGTGCCGAGGTGCAGAGCAACGTCAAAGGTTTTTTCCAGCGACGGCTGACCCGCGAAGTCCTGCCAGCCGAACAACCACGGCACGAGCAGGAGGTGCCCCGAGGACGAGATCGGCAGAAACTCCGAGAGGCCCTGGGTGATCCCGAGAACAATGGCGTGAAAGATCGACAAGAAATCAGCTGCCCGACAAGGCGATGTCGGGAATCACCAACGTCACCCCACCGCTGCCGTCGGGCAGCCATTCCAGGTCGGCCCCCACCGCCGAGATGTCGAGCAAGAGACGCTGCAAGGTGGAGGCAATGGTGGCTTCACGAATGGGCTCGGCCAACTCGCCGCCCTTCACCATGAGCCCCTCAACCCCCACCGAGAAATCGCCCGACACCGGATTGACCCCGGAGTGAAGGCCAGCCATGGAGGTGACGAACAACCCGTGGTCGATGGCTCCCAGCACCTCGGCGTGGGTGCCCACCCCCGGAGCCACGGCCAGGGCGCCGGCCCCCACCCCCGGGGTAGAGGAGATGCCGCGTTGGGCCGAACCGGTGGAGGCCGTGCCGCTGCGCCGACCGGTGTAACCGTTGTGCAGGAACCCCTCCAGCACACCGTTCACGACGAGTTCGTTGCGGCGGCAGGCGAGGCCCTCTCCGTCGTGAATCTCCGCGCCCAGCGAGCGAGGGTCGGTGGGATCGTCGACGAAGGTGAGCAACGGGGAGGCGATCAGTTCGCCCACCCGACCGGCGAAGGGGGAGCGGCCCTTCAGCACGGCACCGCCGTTCAGCATCCCCGCCACCAGACCCAAGATGGTGGCCGTCATCCGAGGCTCCAGCACGAGGGTGATCCGTTGGGTCGCCGGCTTGGTGGAGCCCAGGAGGCGAGTAGCCCGCAGGATGGCGTCATCGGCCGCTTCATCCACGGACAAATCGCCCACCTCCCGACCCACCGACAGACCGGCGGCGATCTGCGTCTCGCCGTCGCTCACAGCCAGGGCCTGCACGGCAAGATGACAGTTGCCGGCCCGACCCCAGGCCCGAATCCCGGTGCTGGTGGCTACCGCGCCTTCACCCCGGCCATCGGCAAACATCGCCATCCGCACCGACCGCACCCGATCGTCGCGACTGGTGGTGACCCTCTCGAGTTCGAGCGCCATCGCCACCTTGTCAGCGGTAGACACATGCTCGAGGCCCGCCGGCCATAGATCAAGGTTCGCCGGAGGGGTGCCATCGGGCTCGACGAGCGCGTTGAACTCGTCGGGCTCGCCAAACTGGGCGTTGTCGCGCGCCTCGGCCAACGCGTCGAGCACGGCCCCCTCATCGAGGGTGCCGGCGTAGGCAAAGCCCTCGCGATGATCCACGATGACCCGCACCCCCACGCCCGCCGAACTGGCTTGGGTGAGGCTCTCCACCTCACCGCCGTAAGCCTTCACCGAGGTGCTGGTGCCGCGAGCCACATAGGCCTCCACCTGCTCGGCCGGTCGGGCCATCTCCGCGATCCGCACGGCGACCGCGAGTAGGTCGGGGTGCTCCACCACCATCAGGCCGTGCCCCCGATGGTGAGGGCCGGTACTCGCATAGTGGGGATGCCATCGCCCACCGGCACCCCCTGGCCGTCTTTGCCGCACATGCCGGGGCTGCCCATGGCGAAATCGTGGCCCACGGTGTCGATGGAGGACAGCACCGCCGGGCCATTGCCGATGAGGTTTCCCTCACGGATCGGTTCGGTGATCTCGCCGTTCTCAATCAGGTAGGCCTCGGTCATCCCGAAGACGAAGTCGCCGGTTGCCGTGTTCACCTGGCCGCCGCCGAGATGCGCCACATACACGCCCGAGGGGGTGTCGGCCACGATCTGAGCGGGATCGTCGGGACCGGCGAGCACATAGGTATTGGTCATCCGTACCATCGGGAGATGTTTGTAACTCTGACGGCGGCCGTTACCCGAGCGAGGGCGGCCCTCCTTGCGTGATCGCAGGAGATCCCACATGTAGTCGGTGAGAATGCCGTCCTGGATCAGGACATTGCGAGAGCCCAGCGAACCTTCGTCGTCGATGGCCAACGCACCCCACTCCTCGGCCATAGTGCCGTCGTCCACCAGGGTGATGCGCGGGTCGGCCACCCGTTCGCCCACGCGTCCCGCGAACACCGAGGCCCCTTTGGCCACCAGGTCGGCCTCGAGACCGTGGCCACACGCCTCGTGGAACAGCACACCCCCGCCGCCGGGCCCCATGACCACCGGCATCGTGCCCGACGGGGCGGGCCGGGCCGCCAGTTTCAGCAGGGCCCGCTCGGCGGCCTCTCGGGCCAGATCGGCCACGTCGTAGCGGTCGAAAAGTTCGAACCCGATCGTGCGGCCCATGGACTGATAGCCGGTCTGCATACCGGTGTCACCCGAGGCCACCGCCATCACCGTGAACAGCGTGCGCACCTGGTCGTCCTCGGTGAGCAGCCCGTCACTGTTGGCTACGAGGATGCGTCGTCGACTGTCGCCGTAGCGGGCGGTGACCTGGGTGATAGAGCCTCCCGCCCCTCGGGCCGCGTCGTTGGCCCGGCGGAGCAACTCCACCTTGCGGGCCTTCGCCACCTCTTCGGGGAGGATTTCGATCTCGTTGGGACGTGGCGCTGCTTGGCGGGTGAGGGCAATCTCCTTCACGCCACCACCGCCGGAGCGAGCCGCCGCCCCCGCCGCTTCGGCGGCTTCCGCCAACCCGGCCGCCGAGAGATCGGCGGTATGGGCGAAGCCGGTGGTCTCGCCCACGATCACCCGGATCCCCGCCCCGCGGTCCCGGCCGGAGCTGAGGTTCTCCACCTTGCCGTCGTCGAACAGGGCATTCGAGGAGACCTTGTCCTCCACAAAAATCTCGGCAAAATCCCCGCCCGTGCGCAACGCCGTGCTCAGCGTCTGGCGAATAACGTCGTGATCGATCACCACAGCTCCTCTTGGCTGGTTGGTCGCCTTCCGGCGTATCGTAGCCATGTGCCCCTCAGTCCCGGCCTCCACGGCCGCGCCACGTTGCTGGTGACCGCTGCCGATACTGCGCTCGCGCTGAAGTCGGGTGCCGTGGAGGTGCTCGGAACCCCCCGGGTGGTGGCCCTCGCCGAAGAGGCCGCGATGGCGTCGCTCGCCGAGCAACTCGCACCGGGCCAGACCACGGTGAGCATGCGCGTGCAGATCGACCACCTCGCGCCCATCAACGTGGGATCCTCGGTCACCGCGGAAGCCACCCTGGCCAACGTGGAGGGCCGTCGTCTTACCTTCACGGTGGCGGTGAGCGACCACTGCGGCCTGGTGGCCGCCGGCAAGGTCACCCGGGTAGTGGTTGAGACCGTCCACTTCCTCGAACAAGCGCGCTAGCCCGGCCGGCCCCATCCGGCCCCGAGGGGTGTCACGTCTTCGGGTTGGGGTGCCGAGATGTTCACCGGTTCGCCGTAATCGAAAAGGTCCACCACGATTCTCGCTTGGGCCCCCCCGCCTGCCTCGACCTCGGTCATCTCCAGACGGCGCGGCAACCCGTGGTCGTCGATCCAGACATCCATGGCACCCTGATCCGGGGCCCCGGCGGGGGAGGGATCCGCCACGACGCGGTAACGCGTCGTGGGCACCCCCCGAATGAGTTCCCGACCCACCACCGCTACCTCGCCCACCGCCGGGAGCCCGTCGAGCCACTGTTGCGGGTTGATGAGCCCCTCGGGCGGAAGCCCAGCGGCGCTCTCGAACCCACCGAGATCCGCCGATGGAACCGACCACCACCCACCGTCGGCAGTGCCCAGGTCGAGCAACGGCGATCGGACATAGGTGACATCAGCGACAACGATCACCTCGAAGGTGGCGGCGGCCAGTTCGGGCGCACGAGCCTCACCCCCACCCGCCAGCGCCGCCAGGCCGCTGAGATCAAGGGAAAGGGAGGTGCGGCCCGCGGAGGAATCAAAGGCACCGCCGCCGTGCATCGTGACCTCATCGCCGGCATCGCCGATCGTGATGGTCACCTCCCAACGCCCGGTGGCC
This sequence comes from Actinomycetota bacterium, assembly GCA_009886035.1. Classification (GTDB taxonomy): domain Bacteria; phylum Actinomycetota; class Acidimicrobiia; order Acidimicrobiales; family VFJN01; genus VFJN01. The sequence goes on along the minus strand of VFJN01000059.1, from coordinate 14,240 downwards.
GCATCAACCGCCGCCACGCGGGCGGCCCGCACCTCGGCGATGGGCGAGATCGCCGACGGGCCGTCGACCCCCCGAGAGCAGGCGGCAAGCACCAACAGCAGCGGGGCCGCCAGGACCCGCACGACAGAACCGGACATGAGCATCTCCACGAGCCAATGGCAGGGTGGGCAGGGCCGGATAACAGTCGCCGCCGAATCGTTCTCCTCCCCACCGTAACTAGCCCTGCCCCCGGAGGGAAGACCCCTACCAGGCCGATCATGGGTATCGCCTCGTCGCTAGGGGTGGGGCCCGGGGAGTCACTCGGGCACGGCATGATCCCAAAGCAGCCAGTGGGGGGTAACCTGAACCCAACCAGCCAACCCGAGCGGCCCTCCCTCTTCCTCGGAGCCCACACAGCCCATGCTCCTTGATTCAATCAGTGGTCCCAGCGACCTGCAGGGGCTCACACCGGCCCAACTCACCGTGCTGGCCCAGGAAATCCGTGAGCACATCGTGGACTCGGTGGCCCAAGCCGGCCACGGTCACCTCGGCTCGAACCTCGGCGCGGTGGAACTCACCCTCGCCCTGCACCGGGTCTTCGAGTCCCCGCGCGACATCCTGCTCTGGGACACCGGCCACCAGGCCTACGTCCATAAAATGCTCACCGGTCGCGCCGGCGATTTCGCCACCCTTCGTCAGGCCGGCGGCCTATCGGGCTACCCATCCCGGGCCGAGTCCGAGCACGACTGGATCGAGAACAGCCATGCCTCCACCGTCATCAGTTACGCCCACGGCCTCGCGGTAGCCCAAGAACACGCCGGCGGTGAGGGACGTCGCATCGTGGCGGTCATCGGCGACGGCGCGCTCACCGGCGGGATGGCCTTCGAGGGCCTCAACAACCTCGGCCACTCCGGCAAGAAGGCCATCATCGTCCTCAACGACAATGGCCGCTCCTATGCCCCCACGGTGTCGAAGTTGGGCGACAGCCTGGCGCGATTGCGCCTCAACCCCACCTACCTCCGCAACCGGGGCCGCCTCGACCGGATCCTCCACGACATGCCCGTGGTAGGCCACCCCCTGGAAAAGAGCCTCGACGGGGTGGCGGCCGCCATGCGAGAGATCTTCGAGCCTCCCGCCTTCTTCGAGAACCTCGGGGTGCGTTACACCGGCCCCTTCGACGGCCACGACATCGAAGGCGTGGAGAAAGCCCTGCGCAACGCCGCCGAGTACGACGGGCCCATCGTGGTCCATGTCCTCACGCAGAAGGGCCGCGGTCATGCCCCCGCCGAGAACGACGAGATCAAGCGCCTCCACGACACCGGCGGCCTGAAGCCCGGCAGTTACACCGCCGCCTTCAGCGAGGCGATCATCAAAGAAGCCGAGAACCGCCCCGAACTCGTTGCCATCACCGCCGCCATGCCCGACTCCACTGGCCTCCTTCCCTTCGAGCAACGGTTCCCCGGGCGGCTCATCGATGTGGGGATCGCCGAACAACACGCCGTCACCTCAGCGGCGGGCATGGCGATGGGCGGGTTGCGACCCGTGGTGGCGCTCTACGCCACCTTCCTTACCCGGGCCATCGACCAGGTCACCTACGACGTGGGCCTCCATGGCCAGCCCGTCGTTTTCTGCCTGGATCGCGCCGGTATCACCGGCGACGACGGTCCCTCCCACCACGGCATCTTCGACATGGCGCTCGTTACCAAGGTGCCTGGCATGACGCTGTTCGCCCCCTCGTCGTATCAAGAAGTGGGGGTGATGCTGCACGATGCCCTCGAGCTTTGTACCGGCCCCGCCACCATCCGGTGGGCCAAGACGGCCGCCCCCTCGGTGTCGCCCGATGAGGTGGGCTCGGGTCTCACCGGCCGCCTCGTGCGTCCCGGCCGCGACCTGTGCATCCTGGCCGTCGGCAAGATGCTGGCAGCCGCCGAAGCCGCCGCCGAAGCCCTCGCCGCCGATGGCATCGATGCCACCGTCTGGGACGTACGAGTGGTGCCGCTCGACCCCGTCATGATCGCCAGCGCCAGCGACCACCCCGCCGTGATCACCATCGAGGACGGAATCCGCGAAGGGGGCGTGGGGTCGATGATCGCTGGCGCCCTCTCGCGCCAGAGCGCGGGTAGGGCGCCGATCGTCCGCGTGCTCGGCACCCCCACTGAGTTCATCGAGCACGCCAAGGCCGATGACATCCTCGCTCATCTCGGCCTCGATGCCCCCGGTCTTGAGGCCGAAGCCCGCGCCCTCGTGGCCGCCCTCCACCCGTAGAGGTTACGAGTAGAAGGGGTTCTCGCCGGCGGTGTGGTCGGTGGTGTCGATCACCTCGGTGACCTCCGGAATCGACTCCTGGATGGAGCGGGCAATGCCATCCCGCAAGGTCATGGCCGATACCGCACACCCTTGGCAACCGCCGCCCATCGTGACGTAGACGACCGTGTTGTCCACGCCTTTGAGTTCGGCAAACCCGCCATGGGCGGCGAGGGAAGGATTGATTTGCTCCTGGAGGAGTTGCTCCACCTGTTCGGCGATCGAACCGGTGAGTTCGAGGTGCTTGCCGGAGAGCGGGTCGGGTCGATTCGGGTTACGCAGCACGAGCCCCGGACCGCCATTGGCCGGAAGGTCGAGGGTGGCACCGGTGAGTTGCTCGATCGAACCCACTGGCACGATCACCGGGAGCCCGGCCTGGTGGTAGCGGACGTCGGCCTCGTCGGCCTCGGCGATCGGATCGAAGGTGAGGTCGTAGGCGTATTCGACCCCACTGGTGCCGGTGATCTCCACTCGCAGCGCCAAACCGCCCGGATCGTCCTCGGCCTCTCGTAATTCCAAAATTCGTTCAATCGCTTCGGGAGTAACGGTGAAAACCACCACATCGGTGGGTGCATTGGCGTCGAGCATGGAGTCAGGCTAACCAATGGCCTCGTGACCAACACATCCGCCACCTCCGCGGCCGCGCCCAACGAGGGCCACGGGCCCGTCGTGCTCTACGACGTGGCCGACCAAATCGCCACCATCACCCTCAATCGTCCCCACCGGCGCAACGCCATCTCCATGGGCATGCTGGATTTGCTCGGCCACCATTTCAGCGCCGCCGAGGCTGACCCAGAGGTACGGGTAGTCATCCTCACGGGCGCCGGTAAGGGGTTTTGCGCCGGACTCGACATCAAAGACGCCATGGCCGGTACCGGCATCGGCGGGGGCGGCGGTCCCAGTGGCCCCCTGCAGACCCGCAACCTGCCCACGGTGATCCTGCAGGAGATGGATACCCCGGTGATCGCGGTGCTCAATGGTGCCGCCGCCGGCTACGGGCTCGATCTCGCCCTCGGCGCCGACCTGCGGCTGATCGCCAACAGCGCCAAACTCCTGCCGGGATTCGCCAAACGCGGCATCGTGCCCGAATCGGGTGGCACCTGGTACCTGCCCCGGTTGCTGGGGTGGGCCAAGGCCGCCGAGATCTCCTATCTCGGGCGCGATATCACCGCGGCGGAGGCGGAGCGGATCGGCCTGGTGAATCGGGCGGTGCCCGACGCCGAACTTCTCCCTCTCGCTCGCGAATGGGCCGGGGAGATCGCCGCCAATGCCCCCCTGGCCATCCAGGCGATGAAACGCTTGTTCCGTCACGGCCAGACCGAAGACTTCGCCAGTCACAGCCATCACGTCCTGCTTCAGACGATGCTGCTGTTCGGCACGAAGGACTTCCACGAGGGCATCACCAGTTTCGTGGAGCAACGACCGCCGATTTTTCGAGGCCACTAACCCCTCGCATGAGGCCATGACCGCTCCGGCCTGGCGGTGAGCGTCGCCGGTCTGGTGCTGCTGGCCATGGAGTTCCTCTGGGCGCAGCCGTCGCCGAGGAGGTTCCGATGGCCCCCACCCCCATCCTCACACGCTGAGCGTTTGGCTGGAGCCCAATAACCGAGGAAATAGGCCAAAAGGCTCTAGTAAAAACCGCTATGAGTGGTAATACTTGTTTCTAGAGAACGGATCCCAGTGGGAGTCGGTCGGCTCACCGCCGACCGACAGTCACAACAGGTTTCGGCCGAGTCCCGGCGGGCGGGGCTCGGCCGTATCCGTTCCCCGGCCTTCTTCCTAACGAGACTCGAGTTCCTCGCTCACTTCGAGCCATCGCTGCTCGGCCGCCGCCACGCTCTCCTGCACGATCGCCAACTCGGCCCCCAGGGCCGCCAGCGCGCCGTGGTCGTGGGCCTGGGCGGCCTCGCCCACCGCAACCTCGAGCCGGGCCCGGGCTCGGTCCAAGCGGGCGAGTTCCTTCTCATCATCCCGCAGCCGGGCCCGCAGGGTGGCGTGGGAGCGACCCGCCTTCACCTTGGCCGGACGCACCGATGGCGACCGCCCCACTGACGGCGGCGAAGCCATGGCGGTGACCGACGGGGCGATGCGTCCCCCCACTCGGGCCCGGCGTTCCGCGTCCCAGGCGGCGTACCCGCCGGGCCGACGACCGGCGCCCCCGGCGCCGTCGAGCACCACGACATCGGCCACCGTGCGCTCAAGAAAGGCGCGATCATGGCTGATCACGATGAGGGCGCCGGGCCACTCCTCGAGAAAGTCCTCCAGCGCCCGCAGGGTGTCGAGATCGAGATCGTTGGTGGGCTCGTCGAGCACCAGCACATTTGGTTTCTGGGCCAACGCCAGCAGGAGTTGCACCCGGCGACGCTCGCCACCCGACAGCAGCCCGATCGGTGCCCATTGGGCATCGTCTTCAAACCAGAACGATTCCAACAGGCGAGCATCACTCCAGTCCGGCTGGCGTGGTCCGGCCACCGCTTCGCGCACTCGCAGGGTCGGGTCGAGCGACGCGCCGGTCTGGTCATAAACGGCCATGCGTACGGTGGAGCCCTGCACCACCCGACCCTCTCGTGGCTCACGGCGACCAGCGATCACCTCAGCCAGCGTGGACTTACCGGCCCCGTTGGGACCCACGATGCCGAGCCGTTCCCGCGGGTGGAGCGCCAAATCCAGGCCCCGGAACAGCCACCGATCGCCATAGCCGTCGCCCACACCGTGCAGCTCCACCACCTGGTCACCGAGGCGCGGCGTGTCGAAGTGCAAAGGGAGATCCCCCGGTCGGGCCGCCGCTTCGGGACGAGCCGATACCAGCGCCGTAGCCGCCGCCACTCGCGCCTGGGGTTTACTCGTGCGGGCCGGCGCACCCCGTCGGAGCCAGGCCAGTTCCGCCCGCGCCAGATTCCGCCGCTTCGTCTCGGCCCCTTCGGACTGCTGGGCCCGCTCGGCGCGCCCATCGAGCCATCCCTGATAGCCACCGGAATGCACGAACGCCTTCCCGCGATCGAGTTCCAGCACGCTGGTGGTCACCCGGTCGAGGACGTGGCGATCGTGAGTGACGAGCAACAAACCGCCGGGGAACCGCGCCAGCCATTCCTCCAACCAGGCGATGCCGTCGAGATCGAGGTGGTTGGTGGGCTCGTCGAGGATGAGCAGGTCACCCTCGTCGGCCTGCCCCCGCGGACCGCCCACCGCCAGCAGGGCACGGGCCAGCGCGACCCGCTTCACCTGCCCGCCGGAGAGCGTGGACACATCCACGTCCAGCGCATCCACCATGCCAAGACGGTCGAGAATCGAGGCGGCCTCCCAGCCCGCTCCCACGGCCTCCCCCACCGTGCCGGGCGGAAGCGGGGCATCCTGGTCGAGCACCGACACCCGCGCCCCTCGGCCCCGCCGCACCGTGCCCGCTTCGGGTTCCCGGGTTCCGGCCAGCACCTTGAGCAGCGTGGACTTGCCGCCCCCGTTGATCCCCACCACGCCGAGGCGATCGCCCGAGGACACCGTCACGGAGAGTCCGTCGAACAGCGCCTTACCCGGACGGCTCACGGCCACGCCGGTTACATCGACGAGGATCACCCCTTGATTCTCGCAGACCATGCCCCGCCCACCACCTTCGCGCCACGATCCCCCGGCGCCCCGCCGAGGATCGCTACGGTCCTCGGGTGCCACACGACGGGATCCTCTCCGACCCCATCGACATCGACGGACCCCGCCACCGGGGCGTCACCTACCGACGCGTGGAAGCACGCCCGGGCCTAGTGGTGGAGCACCGCGCCAGTGGTGTGGTGGGATCGATCCAGACCTTCAACGACCAGATGGTGACCCTGCGCGATCGACACGGCCAGGATCGGCCGCTGCGCACCCAGCCCGGCGGCTTCCTCATCGACGGAGCACCGTGCACGCTCGTCGCCCCCTCTCCATCCCGCACCCCGGCCACGGCCCTCACGGCGTCGGGGTCCATTCACCCGGGACGCACCCCGGCCCGAGTGGCCCGGGCGAGCCGCATCCTCGTGGAAGGGATCCACGACGCCGAACTGGTGGAAAAAGTGTGGGGCGACGACCTCCGCGAGGTGGGCGTCGTGGTGGAACGACTCGACGGCATGGACGACCTCACCGCCGTGATAGCCAACCATCAACCCGGGCCCGGTCAGCGCATTGGGGTGCTCCTCGACCACCTCGTCGCCGGTTCGAAAGAGAGCCGGTCGGCGGCGGAGGTTCGCCATCCCCACGTGCTCGTTACCGGAACCCCCTTCGTGGACGTGTGGGCGGCGATCCGACCCGAGGTTGCCGGTATCCCCGCTTGGCCCACCGTCCCCAAGGGCACCGATTGGAAAACCGGCGTGCTGGCGGCCCTCGGTCGCCCCGAATCGTCCGGGGAGTTCTGGCGGCATCTGCTCGGCACGGTCCAGACCTACGCCGACCTCGATCCCACGCTGGTGGGCGCGGTAGAGCAACTCATCGACTTCGTGACCAGCGACGACGAGGGCCGCGACGTTCCCTGAGGTCCGCTCACCCCCGGCGGATGCGGCCCCGCAGCGCCGCAAAACACATCGACATGCTGAGGACTCCCACGATGGCGATGGCGGCGAGGGCCTGCCCGAGGGTGGCCCACTCCCAGCCCTCGGTCTCAAGGGAACGCAGACCGGCCAGCACGTAGGTCACCGGGTTGTACCCCGCCACCGTGTCGAGCCATCCGGTCAGCGCCTCCCGCGGCAGCATCGAGGTGGTGAGAAAGGCGAACGGGAAGAAAATGATGAAGCTCGAGGCCACGGCCTGGGGGTTGCCTGTCTTCAGAGCGATGGCGTAGGGGAACCCGGTGAACACGAGGCCCCAGAGGCCCGCCATCACGATGAAGGCGAGGATCCCCGCCCACCCGGTTTCGAAGCGGACGCCCACGACGGAACCCAGAATCAGTACGGGGATACACAACGCGCACACCAGCGCGAAGTCCGACACCATCAAACCCAGCAGCAGCGACAGCCGCCGCACCGGAGTAAGGACCAGCCGATCAAAGTAACCGCCCTGAATGTCGGTCACCAGCGTGCTGGCTCTTGACACCCCAGTCACCGCGAAGATGATCGCCACGGGAAGTTGGAAGGCCTTGTAATCGAAGCCGGGAATGCCCTGCTCGCTGAAGTCCTGCAGGGCCCCAACATTCACGATGAAGAAGAACAACGGGATGAACAGCGCGGGGATGATGGTGGCTGGCTCGCGCGGGATCCCGCGCAGCGCCCGACCGGCCACGCTGGCGGTGTCGGACACGAAGCCCGCCTTGCGCGCCCGAATGACATGGGTTTGTTGCGGGGCCTCAGGGGGTGTGAGCACCGTCACTGGATCTCGTCCTCGTTGTCGGCATCGGCTACGCCGATGCGGTTACCGGTGATCTCAAGAAACACATCGTCGAGTGTGGGGGTGCGCAGGGTGAGTTCCTTCACCTTCACCCCGCTGGCGCTGAGAGCCACCGCCACCGGGCTCACGATGGCGGCACCGTCGGCGGCGGCCACGGTGAGTTCATCGCCGTGCAACTCAGTGGAGGTCACGCCGTCTACCACCGCCACCGCCGCCTTGGCGACGGTGGCATCACCCTCGATACGAACCACGATCACGTCGTCACCGATGGAACGTTTCAACGCCTCCGGGGTTCCCTCGGCCACGATTTTTCCAGCCGCAATGATCCCCACCCGGTCCGCTAACTCGTCGGCTTCCTCGAGGTACTGAGTGGTGAGAAAGATCGTCATGCCCAGGTTGTCGTTCAGCCGACGCACTTCCTCCCACACCTTCAGCCGGCTCACCGGATCGAGGCCCGTGGTGGGCTCGTCGAGAAAGAGAACCTGGGGGTTGTGCACGAGAGCCGCCGCCAGGTCCAACCGACGCTTCATGCCGCCGGAATAGGTGCCGATGCGTCGATTGAGGGCGTCGCCGATGTCTACGAGGGTGCTGAGTTCATCGAGTCGGGCCGCCACATCCCCCTTGTTCAGCCCGTAGAGCCGACCCTGGAGGCGAAGGAGTTCCATCCCCGTCTGCTGGGGATCGAGGGCGGCATCCTGCAGAGCCACCCCGATGCGGAAGCGCACCTCCTCGGGCTCTGTCTCTACGTCGAAGCCCGCCACGGTGGCCGATCCCCCGTTGGGGGCGAGGAGGGTGCAGAGCATTCGCACGGCGGTGGACTTGCCGGCTCCGTTGGGGCCGAGGAACCCATAGATTTCGCCCGCCTGGACATCCAGATCCACTCCGTCCACGGCGGTGAAGTCGCCGAAGCGACGCACGAGGCCCGCGGCCTTGATAGCTGCGGGCGAATCGGAGGCTGTCATTACCCGGGTGAAGGTTATCAGCACGTCCCTGAAATCAGACCGTCGCGCCCAACTTCGTCGGTGGCGGAAATGAGCGGGGCTTCGCTCCCCGGGTACCGTTGCCTCTCATGGCCGAAACCTCCAGCACCGAACCAGTCACCTGCACAATCGTCGACGATGTGGCCGTCCTCCGCATCGACGATGGCAAGGTCAACGTCGTGAGCCACCGTGTGATCGAACTTCTCCACACCGGGCTCGACAGAGCCCTGGCGGAAGCCACCGCCGTGGCGATCATCGGACGCCCCGGAAAGTTGTCGGCGGGATTCGATCTGGCCGAGATGACCGCCGGCCTGGCCCAGGCCCAGGCCCTCGTGGGGGCCGGGGGCCGTCTCCTCATGCGCATCTACGGACACCCCCAGGCCGTGGTGGTGGGTGTCACCGGTCACGCCATCGCCGCCGGTGCCCTGCTCGCCTTGGCGTGTGACACGCGTATCGGCAGCGACGGGCCCGCCAAACTTGGGCTCAACGAGACGGCTATCGGCATGGGTCTCCCTCACTACGCCGTGGAGTTAGCCCAGGCGCGACTCTCCGCCGCTCATCTGATCCGTAGCGCCGTGCAAGCCGAAATGTATGACAGCGCCGGGGCCGTGGCGGCCGGCTATCTCGACCGCGTCGTGCCAGCGGCCGACGTCGAGAGCGAGGCCATCGACGAGGCCCGGAGGCTCGGCGCCTTCTCGGCTCGGGCCTACAGCCACACAAAGCTCGCACTGCATCAGGCGATGATCGACCGCGTCCTCGATCGGCTCGACGACGACATGGTCGCTATGACCACCCCGCAAGTCTGAGCGAGCGTCGCTCAGAGCACCACTGGTCCTAGTCTGGGGTAGTGGACCGCAGCCTCATCTCCGATCACGAACTAGCGCAGCAGGCCCTCGCCGCTGATCCCGACGCAGTCGTGCCCGCCGATGCCGTGAGCCTGTGGACCTTGGCTCCCGCCAGCCCGTTGCCGGGTCCGCTCCCCGACTGGTACATGCCGCCCTCGGCCGGAGGCCGCCGCCATCATTCTCCGGGTCAGCGCCGCGTCGTGTATCTGCTCGTGGTCGCTTTTGCGCTCATCAACGCCGCCGGGCTCTGCAGCACGTACGGGTCGGTGGGGCTGGGCTAACGGCTGACCGTGCGGTCGAGAATGCCCAGTGTGGCCCGCAGGGTGGATTCGGCAATGATCGGGAAGATGTCGGCCTGACGCCAGGCATCGTCGATCTCTGACCAGTCGTAGTACGACGTGACCAGGGTGCCGTTCTCCACCGGGGAGAGCGTGTAGCCGTAGATGTGCCCGATTTGCGGTCGCAGCTGGCCCAGGATCGTCCAGGCGATCTCCCGATTCGGCTCGTAGGTCGTGATCGACACCGTTACGTCGTACTTGCCCATCGGGTGATCGTTCAACGCCTCCCGATCCATGTGCACCACGAAGGTGTCGCCCACCTTGGCGACCGGAGCACCGGTGGCCCCCTGGAGCATTCCCGAGCTGTCGATCGCCACGTGACCATGAGGATCCGACACCAGCGTAAAGATGGCCTCCGGGGGGGCGGCGATGGTCCGGGTCACTTCTAGTCGCTCAATCGTCATGGCCCCAGGATGACATCGGAACCTCCGAATCCTCCCATCGGAGTGCCCAGCCCCGGCTCCACGTGGCGATCCCGCCACTGACGCGGTTGGTCGGGCGCGACAGTGGGACGACCACGGGGGCCGCCCCACTGTGGGAGTGCTTCTCGACAACTGCGCCCGGGTGGGCGGAGTTACGTGGTGGGGATCAGTACACCATCGATACCGTGAATGACCCCGTTGCTGGCTTCAACATCGGCCACCAAGACCTTGTAGGTCTGGCCGGAAGCGTCGGTCACCGTGACACCATCGTCCGACACGCCCACGGTGAGTTCTTCACCCTGGACCGTCTTTACCTTCTGGCCATCTTTCAGATCGGCGGCCAGCACCTTGCCCGAAACCACGTGGTAGGTGAGGATTGATGAAAGCTTGTCCTTGTTAGCCGGCTCGAGAAGGCTCTCGACCGTGCCCGCCGGCAACGCGGCGAAGGCCTCGTTGGTGGGAGCAAAGACGGTGAAGGGACCCGCACCGCTGAGCGTCTCACCGAGACCGGCGGCCGTGACGGCGGCGACGAGCGTGGAGAAGTCCTCATTGGCGGAAGCCACATCCACAATCGTGCCCATCTCCTCCATGGCCTCGGTGGTCGAAGTGGTGGTCTCGGCTGCAGTGTCGTCGTCGCTGCTGCAGGCCGCGGCCGTGAGGCCAAAAGCCGCCACGATGCCGAGGGCTACTACGCCACGGGAAACGGAAGAAATTCGCATGTTGATATTGCTCCTTGAACTAGGGGTACCGCAGTCTACGGAGCCGTGCCACGATCGGATGACTCCCCGCCCCAATCCGATCCGTTCGCACCCCTACCCCGCCGATGGGCGCAGCGACCTATCGGCGGTGAGATAGTCTGAGATCATATCAAAAGACACAGGAGCGGAGAAGTGAAAGCCCTGGGCTAGGTCGCAGCCCATCTCCACCAATCTCTGCCGCTGGTCGTCGCTCTCCACGCCCTCGCCGATGGTGGACATACCCAACGTCTGGGCCATGCGAATGATGGCCTCGACAAGACCGGACGGAGAAGTATCAACGGTGATGTTGTCCACAAAGGACTTGTCGATCTTGAGAATGTCCAGCGGCAAGCGCTGCAGGTAGGAGAGGGACGAATACCCGGTTCCAAAGTCGTCGATAGCGATCCTCACGCCGATGTCGTGCAATTTGGTGAGGGTGAGAATGGCGTTTTCGGCGTCGAGCATGATCCCGCTCTCAGTGATTTCCAGAATCAGTTGGTGGGCATCGATGCCGTAGACGTCCAGCGATTCGACCACCCGACGCACCAATTGATCCCCCCCGAGTTGCGCAGACGCCACGTTCACACTCACCGCGAAGGACGATTCCGCGAGGTTCTCCTGCCGCCAACGCTGAAGGTCGGCGAGGGTTTGGTCCAGTATTTGATAACCGATATCGGCGATGAGGCCCGTCTCGTGAGCCAAGCCGAGGAAGGCGGAAGGTTGGAGCTCACCGCGCACCGGATGTTCCCACCGAGCCAGCGCCTCTACGGCCACGATCCGCCCTGAGTCCAGTTCCACGATGGGCTGATACCGCGGCACGAACTCGCCTTGCTCGACGGCGACGCGCAGGGCGGCATCTGCCTCCAATCGATGCAGCGCGGTGGTGTGCATCGTTGGGACGAACATCTCGGCACGGCCCTTGCCGTTGCGTTTAGCGGTGTACATGGCCAGGTCGGCGTTGCGCAGAAGCTGATCACCGGTTATGCCCGCCGTAGCGAAGGCGATACCGATGCTTACGCTCGCAGAAACCGACTGCACCACGCCACCAGTACTGGTGGAGCTGATCGTAAAGACGCGTTTGAAGGCGTCCAGTATTCGCTCGGCCAGCAACCCCACCTCGGCTTGGCTACCGGCATTCTCCAGCAGCACGGCAAACTCATCGCCACCGATACGGGCCACAGTATCGGCGGCCCGAACGCACTGGTCGAGGCGTTCAGTCACCCCGATCAGGAGGCGATCACCGGCCGCATGTCCGAGGCTGTCGTTAACCGTCTTGAAATTGTCGATGTCGAGGAAAAGAACGGCCAGGGTGGCGTGGGAGCGATCCCAGCGCGTGAGGCTGTGCTGAACCCGGTCTCCAAAGAGGTTCTTGTTGGCCAAATTCGTGAGCGGATCGTGGAGGGCCTGGTGGGTCAGCTGCCCCTGGAGGCGGATGCGATCAGTGGCGTCACGGAAGCACCAGACCCGCCCCACGATCTCGCCCTCGATGAACTGGGGCTGGGAATAACTATCGAACACTCGCCCGTCAATAAAATGAATGACCTGCTCATAATGAGCTTCCGGCCGCCCGGCGAGGTCGATGCCGGCGTTGACGAACGAGACGGGATCCACCAACTGATCGAGCAGGTGCTGAACCGGCAAGGAGTCCATGTCGACGGTATCGACTCCGAATTCGGCGAAATCCTCGGGCAAGTGCCAAAGTTCGCCAAAGCGCCGGTTCACATTGGTCACGACACCGTTGGTGTCCACCACCAAAATGCCGTCGCCGGTGGCCTCCAGGGTGGCGCTGAGTACCGACAGCGCGCGGCGGAGTTCGAGTTCCACGGTGAGACGGCCTGACACCTCGTGACCGGAGACCACGAAGGCCTCCACGGTGGGGTCGGCCAGCAGATTCACGAATGTCAGCTCAAAGGAACGACCTTCACCCGTACTCAAATGGCGCAGCTGAACGGTGACGGTGAGAGCGAATCCCGTACCCGCCGGGCCGGCGGCAGCCTCGACTAGCGCGTCTCGAAGAACCGCATGGTCGGCCGGAATAACAAGATCAGAGAGAGCGCCACCCACCACAGTGTCGGGATCGTGGCCCAACAGACGCGACAACGCACCCGATGCGGCAGAGACACGCCCATCGAGTGTCACCAGCAGCATCAGACTGGCGGCGTTGTGTACCAACGACCGAAACTTGGCTGTGTCGTTGGAAGCGAGTTCATGCTTGCGACGGTCGGTGACATCGCGAATGGACAGCACTACTCCGCCCTCCACTAATCCGTGGAGGGGTGAACCCACGATTTCCGCCAATCGCCATCCGCTGGCGCCCCGCAACCTCACCTCAACCGGACTCCCTAGCTCCTTTTCCTGCACGGTCTGCAGTGACAACAGGGCGAAGTCGAGATCATCGGGATGCAATAGGTCGAAAGCGGAGAGACCGGCGATCGACTCAAGCGAGTGTCCGAACATCCGCCCGGCTTGCTGATTTCCCCACAGAATTTCGCCGGTAGCGGAGATAACCACGATGGCCTCTGGCAGACCAGCCAGCACTCGAATCAGCGCGCTCTCGCCGATCACTTGCCGCAGGGGGGGCACGGGCACCGGAGGTCGTTCGTTCACTGCCCTGCCCTCCTCATTCGGGGTAATTTACCGCAAAGTTTCGGCGGGTAGAGAAATTTTCCCGATTCCTGGGGCATACCGACGGCAACCGCCGCCTGACCCAACCTGTCACCTCAACGCGCGGCAGTCCCGGGGGACGCTTCGGCTCGTCGATGTGGTGCTTTGCCTATTAGACGCACTGCTTTGGGTAGGTGACTGAACGCTTTGGTCAGTCGACGGACTGCTTTTGCCGCAGGCCGTGACGGCCACAACCAAAAACAGCGCTACGGGGCGGGAGCAGCCGGGAACGCATCGGGAAAAACCTGGCCATGGGCGCACGTACACGCCGACGGTCGAATACGCCCGAAGAGAGGTGCTCAACGGTCATCGACCGTCCGGTGTCTCCGTCGGGTCGACGTTTGGTGCAGCCCGCGTTCCGCGGTGCTGATCAGCCAGTGAATGTGGGGGTGGCAGTGACAGCGACGACAACAGCCGGGGGTGCAGTCGTGGGCGGCGCAACCGTCGTCGTGGTGGTGGTGGGCGGCACAACCGGGCCCGCCTGCCACGCCGGGCTGAAACTTTCCCCGTCTGCCGTGGTCGTCACCCGAGTTTGTCCGCTGCCATCCGCGCCCATCACATAAACGTCGTAGTTGCCGTCCCGGTCGCTGGTGAATGCGATGCGGGTGCCATCCGGCGACCACTCCGG
>VFJN01000189.1 GCA_009886035.1 Actinomycetota bacterium | reverse complement strand
TGCGTCACACATACTCCAATCGGCAATGAACAAGAAGCCAACACCCACCCGAGTAGCCAGCACCAAAAAGCCGGTTAATCACGCCGCCGAAGCGTAGCGGCCTCACCCCACCGGAGACCGCGGGACCAACTCCACTACCTCAAGCCCACTCCCTTCATCCACAACAATCGTGCGGAGATCAAAGCGCAGGCCGATCTCCTTCAGCACCCATGTCTGCAATGAGGCCAACCCCGACGGCACAAGGGCGGCCGAGGTGATCGGCGCCAACCCCGGCCGGCCGGGGTTGGCTCGGAACAAGTCGTACGCCTCGCGGCCGGGCCGGTCGAGCAGGATCCGCTCCCCGCCCGTCAATCCGGCCACAAAAGCCCCTAACGGCTTGAATTGCTGCTCCGGGACAAAGCTGTCCTCGCTGGGGTCGCCGAAGGGAACCGCACTGCCCCGCCCGGACCGCATCAGAATCTCCACCGAAAGTTCCGCACTAGTGAGCACGATGCTGCGCCGCTCGCCCGGCAAGTACTGGTTGAGAAGTTTTTCGCCCATCGGCGCCGCCTCCCTCACGGCGGGAGGATCGGCCAGTTTCTGCAAGGCCGCCTTCAGCGACGGGCCGCCGGGGGCAACATGGGCCAACGCCGACTGCGGGAAACGTACCTGCGCGGGGGACCAGGCCACCGCCAACAACACGGCGCTGAGGCCCAGCGCGATCCCCAGCACGGCGCGGCGAGCCGGCGGGGGAACCTCAACCTCAGGACTGCGGAGGAAGGCCACCCACAGCGCCCCGAGGGCCACCGCTGGCAGTGAGACGTAGGGGATGATGTGGTCGGCCCCTCGGTTCACGATGTAGCTCACCAGGGCCACGCCCCACGCCGTCATGCCCACGATGGCGGTCAGCATCACCCGCTGCTGCCGAAGCAGGGCCAGACGACGAATCCCCATCGTGAGCAGGGCCGATGCACTTGCTAGATACACCGCCCCCAGGGCAATGCCCGGCGAGAACGACGAGAAGTCGTAGGTCCAATCACCCAGCGGCCCGAAAAGAAACTGGCGCAGCGTATTGAGGTACCAACCCCAGTCGGGTGGTTCGCCGCGCCACGCGAGCGTGCCGGTGGTGAGCGCTAATTGCGCCAGGATCCACGCACCTAGCACCTGCGTTCCCCACCGGAACGCTTCCCGCCGGCGACGGCCAGAGGGTTGCAGCGCCACGGAGAATCCGGCCATCGACACCACCGTGAGCAACGTGTACGCGAACGCCTCGAGCGCCCACACCGATGCCACCGCGAAGGTAAGCAGCTGGAACAAGCGGGCCGCCGTGGCGTGCCGGGGCCAGCGCGCCTCGGCCACTGCCCCCAGTACCACCCCCACCGGCAGGCCGAAGCGAAACGCGCCGTGCTGGAGCAGGGCGCCGATCGGGGCCTGAAGCCCATAAACAAACGCAATCACCGCCACCGTCATGGCCCAACCCGACAGCCACCGAGAGACCCCCGCCATCCGCAGCGCCACGAAGGCACCCACGAACATCAACGCCGAGAGCATCCCCTCAACCAAACCGAGGGTGCCGTAGCCGATCGGGATCACCCTGAACGCCCCTGCCAGAAAATAAATCGAACCAACCCCGTACTGCGAAATCACATCAACCAACATTGCGTCGCCGGCCAGGATCTGGTTGGCCGGTCCTAGGTAAAAGTTCTGATGCCACTGCACCACGTTCGTATCGAACGGAGAGGCCGGCACCCACGCCGCCAAGGGCAATAAATTGGGCACCGCCAGCACGAGCAGCGCCACCAACCCAACGTCCAGCAAGCCGCCCAATCCTCCTGTGACCTCCGGCAGCCGAACTTTCTCACTGAGCACCAGCACCGCCACCGCCACCATTACCAGCCCGAGCAGCACCAGCCACGAGATCGACTCGCTCTTGACGAAACACATGGCCACGGCCCCGAGGGACACAACGCACAGTGGGTAGCACCAAGATCGGTGCGGTTCGTCCCGACCCACCGATGGCCACGGACGCTCCGAGGCCATCCGGAACAACACGCCAATCGCCACCACCCACCACAGAATCGCGGCCCCCGCCAATACCAGGTGGCCCCCACCCCAGGGAAGTTCTCGCGAAATCCGGTCGAACACCACGACCAAACCGAGGCCGGCTCCCAACCAGGCCGACATCACCGGCAACCGCAAGGCATTGGGCCCCGCCGCGATCCGGTTCGATAACCACGCCGAGGCCGCTACCCCCAGCGGCAGCGCCAGGCCAAAGGTGACGAGGTAGATCAACGACTCGGCGTCTTGATGGTGGCTCGGGAACGGTCGCGGCAACTTCGTGACGGGCATCACCAGCCAGATCGCCGGTGCCGCCACCAACATGATTCCGAGCGAGAACCATGTACTCAATGCCACCGCCGCGCCCAGGGAAACATCTGCCTCGCGCTCCCCCGGTACCGGCGTTTCTCCAGGTTCCTCGGTGGCCATCTACCCATCTTCGCGTCTCGGTGATCGGGGGCGGGATTAAGACACCAAAGGATACACCGACGCACCCACAGGAGATCCTCACCGCACCGGGCCGTTGATCGCCTTCGATCACCACCAAGCGGCGGGATAGATCCCTACGTCGCCCGCAGTCCGGAGTGGCGTCGACGCACCCAGCGCATCAGCGGTCGCTCGAGGACGTAGTAACTCACCGACGCGCAGGCCACCGTGATGACGCAGGTCAACACGGTAAGCGGAACGAAGGTCGTTACCCGATAGCCGAGGAGTACCGGGTGGTCCAGCAGGAGGATCAGCACCGGAAAGTGCCACAGAAAGATCCCGTAGGACACCAAGCCAAACCACACGAGCGTGCGGTTCCGCAATACCCGCCGAACGAAGCCGCCGCCATCGGTGCCAAACACCGCCGGCAGCATGAACAGCGCCACGATCACACCGAACAACAGGTACTGGGCCACATAGAGGGCTTTGTCGATCCTGAAGGGAAACGCCAAGGTGGATCTGGGCTCGAGCAGCAGGCCCGCCGCCCATGCGTAAAGCACGATCCCCCCCACCACCGGCACATTGGGATGACGACGCAGCCACTGCACGAACCCCGGTTCACTCCGTCGCATCCCGGCGTCCACCGACACGGCGGCCATGCCGAGACCAAGTCCGAACCACCACCCCCTACCCAGCGGGGAATAGAACAGCCATTGGTGGATGCTGCTTTTCGGAACCGAAGCCTGGATCACGACGGAGATCGCAGTGATCAAAGCCACCGCGCTCAGTTCCAGCGTGAGCAGGCCCCCCCGCCACCGCCATCCCACCCAGACCATGGCCAAAACAAACAACACGGCAGCAGCACCAACCGCGAGTCCTAACCCCCACCCTCTCCCCAGGGGGGAGGCGAAGAGGCTTTGGGGCATGCCGGTTTTCGGACCCGCAGCCTGGATCACCGCGGAGATGGCGGGGATTATTGCCACCGCGCTCAGGGCCAGCATGACTAGGCCCCCCCAGCGTCGCCTCCCCAACCAGGCCATGGCCAGCACGAACAGCGGCAGGCACAAATAGAACATCACCTCTATCGACAGGCTCCAGGCCACCGGGATCCCGCAGCGGGCCGTACCGAACGGATCGGCACACACGCCCGTGGGGGTGAACACCGGGAAGTTTTGCAGCAGGCCGTAATAGACCCACCAGTTACCCGTGAAGGCCCCCACCATGCCCGGAATGATCGCGGTGATCGTGAGGGCAGCCCAGTAGGGCGGGGCGATGCGAACGAACCGGCGACGCCCGTAGTCACGAAAGGGGGTACGAGGAGTACGCGCCACGCGTGCCTGCACGAACGGCCGGTAGAGAAGAAAGGCGGACAGGACGAAAAAAAACGGAACACCGATATCTAGGTGAGCAAAGAAGCGCCCATACCCACGATTGTCCTGGGCCTTGGACCAGAGCGATGTGTGGACCAGGAGAATCGACATCGCGGCAATGCCGCGAAGCGGATCGAGCAGCGGGAACTGATGTGCCCCTCCCGCTGATTCATCACTCACCCGCTGCCCCTTTCCTCGCTGAGCCGACGCCGGGGGGAAGCCGCAGCCTACCGCTCGGGCCCCGCGAGCCTTGATCAGGCATTCGCCGTCAGCGTCCACTGGCCCCGATACCGACCCCGGCCATCACCCCCCACTACTCTCAGGGTGCTAAATCGCATGAAGGCTGGCGCCGTGCCACACTTTCACCTGCTTGGCTCCGCCGCATCGGCAAGCCTTTCGAACGGGGGGTCATCGATGAAACGAACCGGCGAGCGCGTCCTCACGGCGGCAGGCGGATTCAACCCAACCTGGCAACGTCATGTGGCCGCTTATGCCCTCGCCGACGGCTTCCTTCCCCCAGGGCGTCTGCTTGATGTTGGTTGTGGGATCGGCCACAGCTACCACTTGTTGGATCCCCGGGAGACGGTGGGCTTGGACATCTCGCCCGATGCCCTCGAGGGCCAGCAACGGGAGACCGTCGTGGCCGACATGCGCGAATTGCCCTTCGAAGACGGCGAGTTCGCCGCCGTGCTCTCGGTGCAGTCGATGGAACACGTTCCCGACCCCGAACGGGTGGTGGCCGAGGTGGCCCGGGTACTGGAGCCCGGGGGTACCGCCATGTTCGTCACCCCCAACCGGCTCACCCTCGGCCGACCCGACGAGATCATCGATCCGTACCATTTCCGCGAGTTTGACCATGCCGAACTCAAGGAAGTGTGCGAGGAGTATTTCCCCCAGGTGGAAATCCACGGTTTGTTCGGATCACCTCGCTACATGGAGATTGTGCTGGAGGAAAGGGCGAAACTCGATCGTCTCCTCGCCAAAGACCCGCTCCGTCTGCGTCGCCTCGTACCCATCCGCACCAAGCAGTGGCTCTACGACGCGGTACTGCTCAGAAACCGTGAGAAACCCGACCCTCGGGCGGCGGCCATCGAGGTGAGCGACTTCTTTCTCGCCGACACCGACCTCCCCGAAGCACTCGACGTCTGCGCCGTTTGTCGCCGAGCCGCCGCGTGAGCTCAGCGGCTCCGGTTCCCACTGCTGTCGATTGCATCTGGTGCCGTCGGCCATTCGACAATCGGTCCACCCACCTCACCTTGCGCACCCGCTGCGCCTCTTGTGGGGCGGCCACCACCGACCCGCCGCCCACCGATGACGAGCTGGCCGCCGCCTACGGCGACTGGTACCGGCCTCCGGCCGAACGACGTTTCTTCTTCGCCGCCGATGCCATTCTCAACCGGTCCCGAGGGTTACTCGCCTCCCGGGTTGACCAGATCATGCCCCCTGGCCCCGTCCTCGACGTCGGTGCCGGCGACGGCACCCTGATCGATGCCTTACGAGATTGCGGTCGCGAGGCCACCGGGCTCGAACGGAACCCCACCCGCACCGACCTTCGCGACGCGGCGCTCTCCGAGATCGACGGCCAATGGGCCGGAGTGATCTTCTGGCATTCACTGGAGCATCTCCCCAACCCGGGAGAGGCCATTCGTGAGGCCGCCCGCCTCCTGCTCCCCGGCGGAATCGTGATCGTGGCCGTCCCCAACAACGACAGCCTCCAGGCGCAGTGCTTCGGCGACCGCTGGCTTCATCTCGACATTCCGCGCCACCTCGCTCACCTCACTACCCGCAGCCTGCGCAGTGGCCTGGGCGCCGCCGGATTCAAGGTTGAGCGAGTGTCCTACGTGCGGGCCGGACAGATTCTGATCGGCTGGCTCCAAGGCCTCGTTGGCCTGCTGCCGGGAAAGCCCGACCTCTACCAGGCCCTGCGCCGAGAAGGAGCCCGGGGGGTGAACCAGTCGGTCGGCGTGCGGATGCTGGCCATCGTCGCCGCCGTGGTGCTCGTGCCCGTGGCGGCGGCGGCCTCCCTCGTCGAAATCCTGCTGCGTCGCTCCGGCACCGTCTACCTCGAAGCCCGCCTGCTCTAACTGCCGGCTCCACCCTCGGGAATCGCGGCGGCGCGGACGCGACACCGCCCGGTGACGAACACCGGGCGGATCAGCGGAGCGGGTGGGATTCGAACCCACGGAGGAGTTGCCCCCTCACATCCTTAGCAGGGATGCGCCTTCAGCCGGACTCGGCCACCGCTCCAGGGTGAGACAGGATGATACCAACGCGGAGCGGGTGGGATTCGAACCCACGGACCCTTGCGGGTCGACGGTTTTCAAGACCGTTGCCTTCGTCCGCTCGGCCACCGCTCCAAACGGCACGTTAGATCACCCAC
>VFJN01000149.1 GCA_009886035.1 Actinomycetota bacterium | reverse complement strand
TGACGCCTCCGACAAAACTCGCCGAGCTCCGCTGAGGGATTTTCCTCACCAACTCGGCGAGACGCGGATGGCTTGGGAATTCGCGGTTGCAATCGACCCGACGATCTGCCAATGCGGTTTCCAGACGACGATCCGGGCCAAAACCCGGCCGACCAGGCCCCGGGCGGCCAGGATCGCCTGGATTTTGGCCTGTAAGGCCTTGGATCGCGTCGCTTGGAGTAGGTTCCAACCCGCCACACGCAGGTAGAGCGCGTGCGCGACCGCTTTTAAGCCGCGAACCCGCAATTGGCCCAGGCCTGTCCGACGTTTCAAGCCCCCGTTGGTCGACTCCAACCCCGACCGCGTGGCGTAGCGTTCCTCGAACGGGACCGTCTGCTGCTCGCGGCGGCGTTCCTCCAGGCGACGCTGCTTGTGCGAGTAACGCAACTCATATTTCCTCCCCTTCTTCTCCATTGGACACGCCTTGAAGAACGGACAGCTATGGCAGTCCTCCGGACTCATTTCGATCGTCGTCGTCTCGGCTTTCGCGTCGCACACCACCGCCAGTGGAATCTTCCCCGACGGGCACGCCGACACTATTCCCGACCGCTCGTCCAACGCGAAATCGTCGACCGACAGCGGCTCCAACTCCGACGGCGTGTCCAATGCGGACTCGGACTCCTCGCCCTTCGCGCCCGCCACGGGACTGACCAACTCGACTCCCATCTTGGCCGCCAGTTGGACGTTCTCGTCCGAACCGTATGCCGTGTCCGCCAGGGCACTCTCGGGCAGTCGCCCGTTCTGGTCCAACTGCTCCAACAGCGGCTTCAACGCATTCGCGTCGTGCTCCGCTGCCGTCTGCACCAACGCTCCCACGAGCAGTTGGACCTCGCCGTCGCCGCAGGTTTCCGCCAGTTGTATCTGGTAGCCCTGGCCCTTGTGCCCGTCGTACGTCGCGTCCGGGTCCGACGGATTCTGCAGCGACGACCCCGTCGACTTCGGACGCACCTGCACCTTGTCCGCCACGATCTCGCAGTGCTCCCCGAACACCCGCACCAACGCTTGGTAGCTCGGCCGCGATGACAGATCGGCGTCCTCCGCAAACCGCTCGATCAAGTCCCGCATGTCCTCCGCCACCTGCTGCAACGTCTTCGCCTTCGACTCGGCCGACGCCTTCTTCGCCGCGAACAGCTTGCCGACAGACACCGCATACCGCGACCGCAACGCCTCGGGCAACGCGGCGTACGACTCCGGGGCGTGCCGCTTTACCTGCGCCAGGAAGCGTTGGACGGTGACGCCCAACAGTCGGGTGCGGCCGAACGAAGCCATGGCGCTGAACACGTGCGTCGAATCGAGCCGCTGACGCGAGATGTCCAACTCCAGCAACTCCACGAGTCGGCCGGTGACCGCGTGCATCGTCTGGGCGCCCAGCTCGTTGTCGAGGAAGTGCTCGCGATAGCGTTCGAGGGTGCGTTCGCAGAGTTCATCGACACCGGTCTGGAGGTTGAGCGCGAACTGCACGTCGCTGCGAAACAGGTAGGCCTCGACGGCGTCGGCGTTGGTCCAATCGAAGGTCTCCTGGAGGAAGAGCAACCCGGCCATCGCGTGGAGTTCTTTGGTGGGCCGGCCGAGGGTGGGGTGGTAATGGAGCCCGAGTTTTTTCGCGGGCATGAGTTCGAGGACGACGGCGCGAAAGAGCGCCGGCCAACCCGCCTCGAGCCGCTGGCGTGCGAGGGGCGAGAAGAGTCCGTCGTAGGGGTCAAAGAGGACGCCTTGTCGGGGATCGATGAAGTGGCGCATCTGCGACGGAACCCCAGTGCTGGTATGGAGTTAGCATAGCGCACCGGGGCCGTCGCGCCAAGAGATAATCGATGTATAGTGTTTGCAAATAACAACTTGTGTCAAATCAGACTTTTGTCGGAGGCGTCTTAACCTGCGTCCTTCTGCGTTATCTGCGGCTCTTTGCTTCTCGTTGATTCTTACCCCTGCAAGTGCGATTCGAGGAAGTACAGCGACTGGTCGAGGTCGCGCGAGACGCTCGTGAACAGGTCGGCGGTATCCTTATCTCCCAGGTCGTCGGCCTCGTCGATGGCCTCGCGCACCGACTTGCCCAGCGCCGCGTAGCGGTCGGCCAGTGCCGCGACGACTTCCATTCCTTTGTGAACGCCGTTTGGGAACTCCGCGACGCGGCTCGACGCGGCCGCCTGGCGCGCGGTGCCCGTCGCCACGCCGCCCAACCCGGTCGCGCGCTCGGCCAGTTCGTCCACGTGCCCTTCCAGCAGTTCCGCCAGTTCGTCGAACAGTTTGTGGAGCGCGATGAAGTGCGGCCCCTTCACGTTCCAGTGCGCGAACTTGGTCTGCGACATCAGATCGAACGTGTCCGCGAGGTGCTGGTTCAGCAGCGACACCAGCTTCGCGCGGTTCTCGGCGGCGATGTCGTTTCGCGTGGGGAAGGGCGTTCCGGCGTCGGTCTTCGCGGGTGCGGTCTTGGTGCTCATCCGTTCGTCTCCAGGGGTTGCGTGCTGACGGTCTTGGACACCGGGGAGTACCCGGTGCGAGGCCGCTTCCCAACACGGTTCGCCCAATTCAATGCAACGGTCGTGCCGATGGAGACGGCCTTCGGGAATGTGCCGCGCGGGTTCACTTCCGCAGGACCACGCCGCCGGCCGGAACTACCGGCGGGTCGAACTGGAACGGGATCGGCGGGATGTCTTGCAAGATCGACGGCACCGGCACCGGGGTCGGGGCGGGCAGCGGCAGCGGCAGCGGCAGCGGCGTGGCCGGGAGCGGCGGGTTCGGGGCGGG
>VFJN01000084.1 GCA_009886035.1 Actinomycetota bacterium | reverse complement strand
TGCGGGGCATCAAGGGGCCGGTAGGTACGCAGCAGGACATGGCCGACCTCCTTGGTAGTGCCGACAAGGTCGATGCCCTGGAGGCATCGGTGGCCGCTCACCTTGGCTTTGGCGAAATGCTCGCCAACGTGGGCCAAGTGTACCCGCGCTCCCTCGACCTCGACGTAGTGGCCGCGCTGGTGCAGGCGGCGGCCGGCCCGGCCAGCCTGGCCACCACGATCCGCCTCATGGCCGGGCTCGAACTGGCTACCGAGGGGTTTCAGCCGGGGCAGGTGGGCTCCTCCGCCATGCCCCACAAAATGAACAGCCGGTCCTGTGAGCGCATCAATGGACTATTGGTGGTGCTGCGAGGCCACCTCTCGATGGTGGGTGAACTGGCGGGTGATCAGTGGAACGAGGGGGATGTGTCTTGCTCGGTGGTGCGACGGGTGGCGCTGCCGGATGCGTTTCTGGCCGCCGATGGCCTGTTCCAGACGTTCCTGGCCGTGGTGGAGGATTTCGGTGCCTACCGGTCGGTGATCGATCGCGAACTGGAGCGGTATCTGCCGTTCCTCACCACCACCAAGGTGCTGATGGGGGCCGTGCGAGCGGGGGTGGGACGCGAGGTGGCCCATGAGGCCATCAAGGAGCATGCCGTGGCCGTGGCGCTCTCGATGCGGGAGGAGGGCGCGACGGGCAATGACCTGCTCGACCGCCTTGCCGCCGAGGATCGCCTCCCGTTGGATCGTGCCGCCCTCGATGCCCTGGTGGGGGAGCCATTGAGTTTTGTGGGCACCGCCCTGGCGCAGGTGGGGGTCTTTATGGCGCAGGTGGAGGTTGTGGTGGCCGCTCATCCGGTCGCCGCCGGGTACCGCCCCGAGACCATCTTGTAGTCCTCTAGGTTGAGGGGCATGACGTTGCCTCTACCCCACTTGTATTCCGGCAAGGTTCGCGACATCTACGCCGTGGGTGACCATGAGTTGCTGATGGTCACCTCGGACCGCCTCTCGGCGTTCGACGTGGTGCTCGACGAGCCGATCACGCACAAGGGCCGAGTGCTTACCGCCATCTCCGCCTTCTGGTTCGAGGTTCTCGGCGACATTGCCGGCAGCCATCTCGTGTCTACCGATGCGCACGATCTCGATCCGGAGGTGTTGGCCGCCGAGCCGGATCTAGCCGGGCGCATCATGCTCTGCCGCCGGGCTGAGATGCTTTCGATCGAGTGCATCGTGCGGGGGTATCTCTCCGGCTCGGCGTGGAAGGAGTACCAGGCGCACGGCACGATGCACGGACAAGCACTGCCGCCGGGGCTGCGCGAGAGCGACCGTCTCCCGGAACCGATGTTTACCCCGTCGACCAAGAGCGATGTTCACGACGAGAACATCTCCTTCGCCCAGGCGGTGGACCTCGTGGGGGAGTCGGTGGCTACCGAGGCTCGGGAGATCTCGCTGGCTCTCTACCGTCGAGGGGCGGAACTGGCCCGTGAACGCGGAATCATCATTGCCGATACCAAGTTCGAACTCGGGCTGATCGACGGCGCGCTGGTGGTTTGCGACGAGATCCTGACGCCGGACTCAAGTCGCTTCTGGCCGGTCGATGCCTGGGTGCCGGGTACCACGCCCCCCAGTTTCGACAAGCAACCCGTGCGTGACTATCTCGAGACGTTGGATTGGGATAAGAACCCGCCACCGCCGCCCCTGCCGCCGGAAGTGGTCACGGCGACCTCTCATCGCTACATCGACGCTTACGAGCGAATCACCGGACGATCCTTTGCGATGTGGCCGGGCGTCTCTTGAGCCGTCGCTAGGATCGGCCTCATGCTCTTTTCGGTGTTGGTGGAGACCCGCCTCCGTCCTGGGATCGCCGATCCGCAGGGCGCCACGATAGAACGGTCATTACCCACGTTGGGCTTCGAGGGGATTCGGGGCGTGCGGGTCGGGAAGGCGATTCGCTTCGAACTCGAGGCCCCCGACGAAACCACTGCGCTCGCCCAGGCCACCGCGGTGACCCAGCAATTTCTGATCAACCCGGTGATCGAAGCGGCGGATGTGTCCGTTGCGGTGACCGAATCCGTCTGATGGTCGCTCGGGTGGGGGTGATCCTCTTTCCGGGATCCAACTGCGAACTGGATGCCCTCGAAGCCATCGGCCACCTCGGGGGTACGGCGGAGTTGGTGTGGCACGGCGATCGCTCGGTGGAGGGCTGCGATGCCCTCGTTGTGCCCGGCGGGTTCGCCCACGGGGACTACTTGCGACCAGGGGCGATCGCTCGGTTCTCGCCGGTCATGGATGCGGTGCGAACCTTTGCCGCCGACGGTGGTCCCGTGGTGGGTATCTGCAACGGGTTCCAGGTGCTCACGGAGGCCGGATTGTTGCCGGGTGCACTGCAGAAGAACGCCGGCCTCAAGTTTTTATGCACCACGATTACCGTGCGCGTGGAGACCACCACCACCGCCCTCACCTCGCTGGCCACGCCGGGCGACGAACTGCGGATTCCGATCAACCATTTCGAGGGCAACTACACCTGCGATGCCAACACCCTTGCGCAGTTGCGGGCCGAGGATCGCGTGGTAGTTCGCTATGTGGACAACCCCAACGGTTCGGTAGACAACATCGCCGGGGTCTGCAACGAGGGCCGCAATGTGGTGGGCCTCATGCCCCATCCGGAGCGGGCCTGCCATCGCTTGCTCGGCTCCGAGGACGGGGCCGTACTCCTCCGGTCGCTGCTGGCGAGCGCCGGCACCCCGGTGGCCTAAGCCGACGGCTCAGGAGCGGCTGATGTCGGCCCGCTTGAGCACGGCAGGCTTTACGCCATACTCCCGCCAGGCGGCATAGGAGATGCCTTTGCGGGCACTGTAGGCCTTCGCACAATCAACAAAGGCCATCTCTAGGGCGGTGATATCAGGCGGGTTGTCCGGGGCGGCGCTGGCCTGCTGGAGTTGGTCTAGTTCGGCGCGTAGGTTTAGCCGCTCCTGGATGAGGTGGAGGCGCTTCAGCGGTTCGGCTTTGTCGAGATCCACCGCCAGAGCAGCCAGTTGCTTCTCTAGGGATTCAGGGGTGCGTCGGGGACCCCTTTTGGGTTTCTGTGCCTCCAAAGCTTTGAGGTAAATGCGGACGGTACGACCCTCGTTACGGCCTTCGGCCAGGGCGACTTTGTGCTCATCAGTCATGGGTTTCTTTTGCGGATTTTCGGCCATGTAGTCGATTGTATGGGTTCGAAAAAATGTGTGCCAGGTTATGTGTTCTCGGGCCCTGGGCCAGCCGCGTAGGCTGCGGCGATGGTCGCTTCGCCCCCCTCTTCGGCCGCGGTTCCCTTGCACCGTGCCCTCGGGCTCACCGACGACGAAGCGGCTTCTATCGAGGCCATTCTGGGCCGATCACCGAATCATCTCGAGTTGGCGATGTACTCGGTCATGTGGTCGGAACACTGCTCTTACAAGTCGTCGAAAAAACATTTGCGGACGCTACCCACCGAGGCTGCGCACGTGATGGTCGGGCCCGGTGAAGGGGCCGGGGTGATCGATGTGGGGGATGGCATCGCCGCCGCGTTCCGCATCGAAAGCCATAACCACCCATCGGCCATTGAGCCCTACGAGGGCGCCGCCACCGGCGTGGGCGGGATCCTGCGGGATGTGTTTTCGGTGGGGGCCCGTCCGATCGCCTTGATGGATCCGCTTCGCTTTGGTCCGTTGGACGATCCGCGCAGTCGGTGGATTGCCGAGGGGGTGATCGCGGGAGTTTCCGGATACGGGAACTCCGTAGGCGTTCCCACGGTGGGCGGCGAAACGGTGTTTGATCCCACCTATCAGGACAATCCACTGGTCAACGTGTTCTGTCTCGGGCTGCTTCCCAAGGAACGACTGGTGTTGGCTCGGGCGTCGGGTCCGGGCAACCTCACGGTGCTGTTCGGATCCTCCACGGGGCGCGATGGCATCGGGGGGGCAAGCGTGTTGGCCTCGGCGGGCTTTGGTGACGATGCTGCCGACGCCGATAAGCGGCCGAGCGTGCAGGTGGGCGATCCGTTCGAGGAAAAACGTCTGATCGAAGCCTGTCTGGAGATACTCGAAGCCGGGCTGGTGGTGGGGATCCAGGATCTCGGGGCGGCCGGCATTACCGGCGCCGCCAGCGAAACGGCCTCGAAGGGAGGGGTGGGTATGGATCTCCACCTCTCGGAGGTACATGTGCGCGAAGCGGGCATGGAGCCTTTCGAGATCATGACGAGCGAGAGCCAGGAGAGGATGCTGGCTATCGTGGAGCCCGCCAAGTTGCACGAACTCCTCGCTATCTGTGAAGCGTGGGAGATCCGGGCTTCGGTGATTGGCACGGTGACCGGTACGGGTCGCTTCCGCATCCTGGACCGACCCGGCGGCACCGTGTTGGGCGACCTACCGGCGAGCTCGCTCGACGACGACGCCCCCCTCTACGACCGGCCCCGCCAGGAACCGGCGGGCCGGGCGGGGCGAATGGCCGATCGGGCCGAACCGGGGGCGCCGGCGGATGTGGCGGCTGATCTTCTGGGCCTCTTGGCCGACCCGTCCTGGGTGTTTCGGCAGTACGACCACCAACTGTTCCTGAACACGGTTGAGGGCCCCGGCGGCGACGCCACCGTGCTGCGGCTCAAGCACCCCACGACCGGGGTGGATACCGGCCGGGGCCTGGCGCTCACCTGTGATGGCAATCATCGCTGGTGCGCCCTCGACCCCCGTCGGGGGACCGCCTTGGTGGTAGCCGAGGCGGTGATGAACCTCGCCTGTGTGGGGGCACGTCCGCTTGGTCTCGTGAACTGCCTCAACTTTGGCAACCCTGAGCACCCTGAGGTGATGTGGCAACTCGTGGAGTCCATCGGGGGTATGGGGGATGCCTGTCGGGCGCTGAGCATCCCCGTGGTGGGTGGCAACGTGAGCCTCTATAACGAAAGCCGCGGCCGGGACATCGATCCCACGCCGGTGGTGGGCCTGGTGGGCATCCTTGACCGGCTCGATCGTCCGCCGCCGGGGGTGCAACTCCGGGCCGGGGCCGACCTGATAGCGCTCGGCCCCGAGCCGCGGGCACTGGCGGGCTCCCGGTGGGCCTGGGAGCGCGGCTACCAGGCGGGTCCGGCCCCGGCTCTTGATCTCGACGCCCACGCGGCGGTGGCCGCCCTGGTGCGCGAGGTGGTCATGGCGGGCTGGCTCGCGGGGGTGCACGACACCGCCGATGGCCTCGGGGTGGCCTTGGCGGAGATGGCCGTGCGATCCGGCGAGGGCTTCCGAGTGGCGGTCCCCGATAGCGACTACGCCTGGCTGTTCGCCGAGTCAGCCAGCCGTGTGGTGGCCTGTGTGGCGCCGGGTCATGGCGATGACGTGGTGCGAGCGGCCGCCGCCGCGGGGGTGCTCGCTCGGCCACTGGGGTCCGCCGGTGGATCGGACCTGGTGGTGGAAGGGCTCTTCGAGGTCAGCGTGGTCACGGCCACCACCGCCTGGCGCGCGGCGCTGCCCTCGACTCTGGGTCACTGACCTCAGGGGTTCGGTGCCGCCGGCCCGATGGCTTCAGGGCCGGGGCAGAGGCACGGGGGTGGACCAGCGAGCGGTCCATGGGGCTGACCCTCCCGCCCACAGCTGCTCCAGAAGTTCCCGCTCCCGCGGGGTGTCCATGGGTTGCCAGAAGCCGTCGTGCTCGAAGGCCATGAGTTGTCCGGCGGCGGCGAGGCCCGCCATTGGTTGGCGTTCCAGCATGACCTCGCCCTCGGCGGGAATGAAGGCATCGATGGCTTCCTTTTCGATCACCATAAAACCGCCGTTGATCGATCCGGCGCTGGTCTGGGGCTTCTCCTCAAAGCGCCCCACCCGCCCGTGGGCATCGAGGATGAGCTCACCGAAACGTCCGGGTGGACGGACAGAGGTGACGGTGGCCAGTTTGCCGTGCGAGCGGTGGAACGCCAGGAGGCCGGTGATGTCCACCGGGCCGATGCTGTCGCCGTAGGTAACCATGATTGGTCCGTCAGCGAGGTGTTGGCTGGCCCGGCGCACCCGGGTACCGGTGAGTGAGTCGAGGCCGGTGTCCATGCAGGTGATGCGCCAATCGGACTCGTCGTTGGCCCCGAGATACTCGATGGCATCGGGGTGG
The DNA here is from genome assembly GCA_009886035.1 of Actinomycetota bacterium. GTDB lineage: Bacteria > Actinomycetota > Acidimicrobiia > Acidimicrobiales > VFJN01 > VFJN01. Next base: position 54,928 of record VFJN01000084.1, on the reverse strand, counting down.
CCGAGTTCGATGCGGAAATCGGAGGTCATCGCCTGGAACTGGAGGAAGTAGCGCCGAATCTCGGGGCCGAGCCAACCGAGGGCCAGCACGAAATCTCGGTGACCGTGGGCGGCGTAGGTCTTCATGATGTGCCAGAGCATGGGGCGCTCGCCGATGGGCAGCATGGGCTTGGGGAGCCCTGGATTTACGTCGCTGATGCGGGAGCCGCGCCCACCGCAGAGGATGATGGTGGGTACCTCAGTGATCACGCCGGGACCAGTGGTAGGCGCTCACGTGCTCGTGAGGATCGGCTCGGATGATCTCATCGGGGTGGTGGGCCAGGGTGGCGCAGTTGGCTACGAGCGCCGGCGCCACGCCCTCGCCCTTGAAGCCGTTCCACACGAGCGGCGGCACGGTGACGAGGGCGTAGTTCAATTCGCCGAGGTGGAGTTCGAGGGTGTTGCCCCGGGTGGGCGATCCTTCACGGTCGTCATAACAGACGAACTTGATCATCCCCACGGGTACGGCGTAGTTGAGCGTCATCTCGGTGTGGAGATGCCAGGCCTTGATGGCCCCGGGGTAGACCATCGAGAAGTAGATCTCCCCGAAGCGTTCGAAGCCGTCGCTGTCTTCACGCAGCATGTGCAGGACGGCCCCGCGCTCATCGGGGATGCGCTGGAGGGGGGTGACTCGCACCCCTTGGATCTCTGTCACCTGGCTAGCGTAAGCCGCCGCGCTATCGCGTGAGGCGATTTCGGTGGACGAGGCAGAACTTCACCATTTCCGCCACGGCGGTGGCGATGGGTGTGTCGAGGCGGATACCCAGTGATGCCAGGCGCTGGATATCCACCTGGTAGGGCTCGGGAGCGGCCTCACGGGCCGTCGGTGCCTCGATGAGGGGGCGCTCCTGAGTCGTCGCGTCCCACGCATCGGCCACCAGCTCGGCCATGGCCCGCACGGACTTCGAGACCCCCGAGCCAAGGTTGTAGGTGCCGGCGGGCACGGTGGTGGGGTGACAAGCCGCCGCGATGGCACCGCAGGCATCGCCAAGGCTCACCCAATCGCGCTGCTGGAGCCCCGGACTGTTCAGGACGAGACTTCCCGAGTGGGCGGCCTGCCGGCAGAGATCGTTAACAAGGGCGGTCCACCGATCCAGTTCGGGGCTGGCGGGTGCGCCCACCGAGTTGGTGAGGCGCAGCACCACGACATCGGCGGCGCCGGCCAGCCGACTGGCTAACACGTGTTCCGACGTGAGGCGGGCAATGGCATAGCCGGACCGCGGTCGAGGCACGGTGTTTTCGGTGATCACTGCGGCGGGCTCGAGAGCGGCTCCGTAGACGTGCACGCTGGAGAGGTAGACCACTCGGGGGGTGCCGTTTCGGTGCATGGCCTCAGCGAGGCGATGGCTCATGGTCACGGTTTCAGTGAGGGCTCGCTCGGGCTCGGTGGCCGCCACCACTTCGTTGTGGCCCACGAGATCGATCACGACGGCAGCGCCGGCGATGGCTCGATCAACGGCGGAGGCCGGCTCCTCGATGAGGTCGAGAGCGATGTTGCCCTCGCCGAGCCACGGGCATGGGTGCCGACTGATGGGCACCACGTCGGCCCCGGTCTGACGCAGGTGCTGAACGAGGCGACCGCCCACAAAGCCACCGGCGCCCACCACCGCTATTGGTCCCATGGGGGGGAACTCCCGGTGTTGGGTGGGCTCATCATTCAAGATGGGATGCGTACCAACGCACGGTCTCGATGAGCGCGTCTTCCACCGTGTGGTTCGGCTGCCATCCGAGCCGGGTCTTAGCCTTCCTGGCCGACAGGTGTTGGGCATCGATTTCGTGCCCCGCGGTATCGCGCACGTCGGGAACCAAATTGGTACCGGCGGCTGTTTGGATGAAAGCCACCAACTCGAGGACCGATAGCGGTCGTTCGGTGGAGAAGTTGTACGCCTCCCCGAGATGGGTGGGGTCGGTGGCCATGGCCTCGGCGAGGCGGAGATAGGCGAGCGCACCGTCCACCACGTAGAGGTAGTCGCGGATGAGGGCACCGTTGGAGCGGATGATCGGTCGCTCCCCTCGAAGGAGCGATCGGATGGTCCCGGGCACAAGGCGTTCCCAGTTCATGTCACCCGGTCCGAAAAAGTTGCCGCAGCGGGTGATCGCCACGGGCGTGCCCCAGCGCTGGTGGTAGGTCTGGGTGATGAGGTCGGCGCAGGCCTTGGAAACGTCGTAGGGGTTGACGGCGAGGAGGGGCATCGTCTCCTCGTAGGGCAAGGTGGGCTGGGCTCCGTAGGCCTTGTCGCTGCTGGCGCAGATGGCCTGTTCGATGTGCGGGGTGCGGCGCACGGCCTCCAGCAGAGACCAGGTGCCCTTGATGTTGGATTCAAAGGTGGAGACGGGGTTGTGGTTGGCCACCTGGATCTGGGTCTGGGCGGCTAGGTGAAAGACCGTTTGCACCTCGTATTCTCCGAGCAGACGTTCGAGGAGGGCCTGGTTCGTGGCATCGCCGGTGACGATGGCCACCCGGGGGAGCCAGTGGCTGGCGATTGCGGTCGGTTCCACCTGATCTCGCTCCAGGATCACCACGTGGGCGCCGGCGTCAGTGAGCAGGCCGACGAGGTGGGAGCCGAGAAAACCGGTGGCCCCGGTGACCGCCACCCGGCGATCGAGCCAGAACGCTCGCGCCGGTTCCCAGGGGGAGTTGGAGTGGTCCATCATGCCCGGGAAAGGGTACCGCTGGGACCGCCGTCGTCGAAGAAATAGTGACGCATGGAGCCGGGCGACCCCAGTGTGGACTGGCGGGCTGACCGCCGATGACCAGGTTGCCCCTCCGTCCCTGGCAGACTGGGAGGGTGTCCTCCGGTGAGCCGTCCGACGATTCCGTCCAGGACGACGACTCACCGAAGGAAGCCTGCGGTGTCTTCGGTATCTACAGCCCTAGTCAACCCGTAGCCCACCTGACGTATCTGGGCCTCTTCGCTCTGCAGCACCGCGGCCAAGAGGCGGCTGGAATGGCCGTCAGCGACGGGTCCGATGTGACCGTCGTGAAGGACCAAGGCCTGGTGGCCGCCGTGTTCGACGACCGCACGTTGGCCGGTCTGGACGGCATCCTGGCGATCGGCCATTGCCGGTACTCCACCACAGGATCCTCCACGTGGCGCAACGCCCAACCGGCGTACCGCGGGGTGGGGGATCGGCACTTCGCTCTCGGCCACAACGGAAATCTCACCAACACGGAAGCCCTCATCGAGGAGGGGGGAATGCTGCCCGGCACCATCACAAGCGACACCGACTTGGTGGCCGAACTGATCGGGAACGCCCTCGGCCACCTGCCTGACGACAGCGCTGATGACGATCTGGAGCGATCCCTGGCCAGCGTGTTGCCACGGCTCGAAGGCGCATTTTCATTCGTCGTGATGGATCAGTCTCGGATTATTGGCGTGCGAGATCCCAATGGCTTCCGGCCGCTCTGCCTCGGCAAACTCGACGACGGCTGGGTGCTCGCTTCGGAGAGTCCGGCTCTGGACATCGTGGGCGCCCACTTCGTGCGGGAACTCGATCCGGGCGAGATGGTGGTGATTGATGCGAAGGGCCCTCGGTCCATCCGCCCGTTCCCCGACAGCCGAGTCGACCCGCGGCTGTGCCTGTTTGAGTTCGTGTACTTCGCCCGGCCCGACACGCGGCTGTACAACCAAAGCGTGCACCAGGCCCGGGTGCGGATCGGCGAGCAACTGGCGGAGCAGGCCCCGGTAGAGGCCGACATGGTCATGGGGGTGCCGGAGTCGGGGGTGCCCGCCGCCGAGGGGTTCGCCCGGCGCAGCGGGATCCCCTATGGCCAGGGGGTAGTGAAGAACCGCTACATCGGCCGCAGTTTCATCGCCCCCAGCCAAGAACTCCGGGCCCGGGCGGTGCGGATGAAGTTGAACCCGCTGCGCGAGAACGTGGCCGGTAAGCGGATTGTGGTGGTGGACGACTCGATCGTGCGCGGGACCACGCAGAAACAACTAACCAAGATGCTGCGCGAGGCCGGGGCGACCGAGGTGCACCTGCGTATTACGTCGCCGCCGGTGAAGTGGTCGTGCTTCTACGGCATCGACACTGGCGATCGCACAGAACTGCTGGCCTCGTCGCTCACGGTGGACGAAATCCGCGAGTACCTGAACGTCGACAGCATCGCCTACGTGCAACTCGACCGTCTGGTGGCGTCCACCGGCGCACCCGGAGCCGGGTTCTGTGATGCTTGTTTCACGGGAAACTACCCCGTGGCGGTCTCGGTCACTCTCCGCAAGCATGTTCTCGAGGTGCCGGCGGCGGCGCCGTTGGCGGCCCCGATCCAGACCGCGATCGACTGACTGAGGGGTACGGACCAGGGTGGGTACGAGCTACGAAGATGCGGGCGTCAACATCTCGGCCGGTGAGGAGGCGGTGGAGCGGATCAAGTCCAAGGTCCGGTCCACGTTTCGTCCTGAGGTGATCGGCGACATCGGTGGGTTCGGAGGGCTCTTCGCCTTCGCTCAACACCGCTACACACATCCGGTTCTGGTGTCTTCCACCGATGGCGTGGGCACTAAGGCGCTCATTGCGCAGGCGGTGGGACGCTTCGACACCATCGGGGTTGATCTCGTGGCGATGTGCGTCGATGACATTGTTTGTCAGGGCGCCGAGCCGCTCTTCTTCCTCGACTACATCGCGGTGGGCAAGCTCGATCCCGACCACATCGAACAACTCGTGGAAGGGGTGGCTCACGGGTGTCGTCAGGCGGGTTGTGCCTTGATCGGGGGAGAGATGGCCGAGCATCCCGGCGCCATGGCGGCCGGGGAGTTCGACCTGGTGGGCTTCGCGGTGGGGGTGGCCGAACGGGACCGCCTCATCACCGGAGAGAGCGTGCGGCCCGGCGATGTACTCATCGGGCTGCCCTCACCGGGGTTACGGTCCAACGGCTACTCGCTGGCCCGCAAGGTGCTCTTGGAGACTGCCGGATTGTCCTTGTCGGCACCGGCCTATCCGGGGGCCCCGCACAGTCTCGGCGATGAGCTCCTCCTTCCATCGGTGATCTACGCCCCGGCCATCGCCGCCCTTCAGCGGGCGGTGGCGGTCGCTTCGGTGGCGCACATCACCGGCGGGGGGTTGCCCGGGAATCTCAACCGCGTGTTGCCGCCGGGGACCGATGCCGAAGTTGATCCGTCCCGCTGGGACGTCCCCCGCATCTTCGGTGAGATCCAACGGCGGGGCGAGGTGAGCGACGACGAGATGCGCAAGGTTTTCAACCTGGGTATCGGCATGGTGGTGGCGGTGGCCCCCGATGAGGTGCATCGAACGCTCGACGTGTTGCGCACGGAGGGTCATCGTGCCGCCGAGATCGGTCGGATCGTGCCCGGGCGCGGGGAGGTTCGCTTTCTTTGAGACAGGGGCCCCTCATGGTCGTGCGTAGGGATGAGAATCCCGCCCGCGGCACCCTTTTGGAGAGGATCTATCGATGACTTCGTCCGCCCACGCCGCCTTGGTGGCGCACCTTCTTGAGTACAGCGTTCGCACCGGGGACTTCACCCTGAAGAGCGGCAAGAAGAGCCACTGGTTTATCGATGCCAAGCAGACGACCTGCCGGGCAGCGGGAATGCTGTTGGTGGCCGATGCCGCCTTGGAGGTGATTCCCGCCGACGTCACGGCGATTGGCGGTCTGACGATGGGGGCCGATGCGGTGGCCTTCGGCATCGCCGCCATCGCCGCATCACGCGGGCGTCCCCTGCGTAGTTTCAGCGTGCGCAAGGAAGTGAAGGACCATGGCGGCGGCGGTCGTATCGCTGGTGCCCTGCGGCCTGGCGATCGCGTTGTGATCACCGAGGATGCCGTCACTCGGGGTGTGTCGATGCTCGAAGCCGCGCAAGTGGTGCGCACCGAAGGCGAGGCCGAAGCAGTCTTGTTGCTCCCGGTGGTGGACCGCGGGGGCACGGTGGAAGCCATGGCGGCCGAGTACGGCCTCCCGCTGCGGGCGCTGGTTACTGCCCCAGACCTGGGCTTTCCCTACGAAGGTTGAGGGCTTCGGTGAGGCGTTGTTCGGCGAGCCGGTCAGCGGCCGCCGCCGTGGTGATGCCGGCGCTCTCGGCGAGGTCGAACACCGTGAGCACGGTGTCGTGGATGCGGGCGATCTGTTCGTTGGCGCGGTCGCGCTCGTAGCCGACTTTTTCTTCGGCGATGTTGATCACTCCGCCGGCGTTCACGATGTAGTCGGGGGCGTAGAGAACGCCGGAGTCTTGGATCCGCTGAGCGTCTTCGGCGGTGGCGAGTTGGTTGTTGGCCGATCCGACGATGGCCTGACAGCCCAACTCGGGAATGGTGACGGCGGAGAGCCCGGCCCCTAACGCGCAGGGGGCGAACAGGTCAGCCTCAACCGCATGAGCGCCGTCGGGATCAACGACGGCGGCGCCGGTGCGATGCACCACGGCGGCCACCGCGCCGGGGTGGATATCGGCCACCGTGAGGCGAGCCCCCTGCGCGTGGAGGTGGTCGGCGAGGGCTCCGCCCACCTTCCCTACTCCAGCGATGCACACGTGGCGATCAGTCAAGGTGGCCTCGCCCCAAAGTCGTTCGGCCACCGCTCGCATGGCCCACACCAAACCGAGAGCGGTGGCCGGTGAGGGATCGCCGGAGCCGCCGAGGGCCTCGCTCCGACCGGCGACGTGTGAGGTCACTGTGCCGATGAGGTTCATGTCGGCCTGGGTGGTCCCGATGTCCTCCGCCGTGACGTAGCGGCCCGCCAGTCCCTCCACGAACCGGCCGTAGGCCAGGATGAGTTCGTCGCTGCGGAGGTGGGCGGGGTCGCCGATGATCACGGCCTTACCTCCCCCTTGGTGAAGGCCCGCCGCCGCGTGCTTGTACGTCATCCCCTTGGCCAGCCGGGTGACGTCGATGAGGGCTTCCTCTTCGCTGACGTAGGGCCAGAATCGGGTGCCGCCTAAGCCGGGACCGAGCACGGTGGAGTGGATGGCCACGATGGCCCGAAGCCCGGTGGGGGCGTCGTAGCGGTACGCCACCTGCTCGAAGTCGTCATCGGCCATCACCGAGAGCGGAGATACCATCGGTGGCAAGTTATCCACCTGGCCCCCCACGCGCTCCTCTGCTCGTTCTCCGACCGGAATATCCGGCGAGGGGCGCTCCTGCGTGGGGCACCGATGGTTGGCTTCCCCCGGTTTCGGCGCGCCGAGGCCCGCGGGTACGGTGGACCCTTGGGCCCGGTGGCCCTCGCCCCAACGACAGGACCCTGCGCCATGCCCACGAACACCGCCGCGTTTTCGATTCACCTGCGCGTTCGTCTCGACAACCGTCCGGGCACGCTCGGGCATCTCGCTACCGCCGTCGGTGAGGCCGGTGGGAATATCACCGCCATTGGGGGCTTCGACGTACGAGGCGCGCACCTGGATGAGGATGTGATCGTCAACTGCTCATCGGAGGACCACATCAAGCGGGTCATCGATGCCGTAGGAGCGGTGGATGGTGTCAAGGTGATTACGGCGGCGGATCGGACCTTTGAGATGCACGCCGGCGGCAAGATCGAGGTGCTCGCCCGGATGCCGGTAGCCGACCGCGACGATCTGTCGATGGCCTATACCCCGGGGGTGGCCCGGGTTTGCACGGCGATCGAGCGGCAGCCCGATCTCGTGCACGAGCTCACGATCAAGAAGAACACCGTGGCCATTGTCACCGACGGCACCGCCGTGTTGGGCCTCGGCAACATCGGCCCGGCGGCCGCACTACCCGTGATGGAGGGAAAGGCGCTCCTGTTCAAAAACTTTGCTGGTGTGGATGCATTCCCGATCTGCCTCGACGTGAACTCCGCGGATGAGATCGTGGACACGGTGGTGCGTCTCGCCCCGGTGTTCGGTGGTATCAACCTGGAAGACATCGCCGCCCCACAGTGCTTTGAGATCGAGGACCGCCTCAAAGAACTTCTCGACATCCCGGTCTTCCACGATGACCAGCACGGCACCGCCGTCGTCGCCCTGGCGGCGTTGGAAAATGCCCTGCGCATCGTGGATAAGCCGATGAGCGCGCTCACCGTGGTGATCGCCGGAGTGGGTGCGGCGGGCGTGGCGATCAGCAAGATCCTGCTCAATGCTGGAGTGGGGGAGGTCATCGGCGTGGATCGCAAAGGCGCGATCTGGGAAGGTCGGGACGAACTCAATGTGGCTAAACTTTGGTTTGCCGAGCACACGAACCGGGATCGCCGCGAGGGCACGCTGAGCGATGTGCTTCCCGGTGCCGACGTCTTCGTGGGGGTATCGGGCCCGGGTCTGATCACGGCATCGGACCTCCGCAAGATGGCCAAAGATCCGATCGTGTTTGCCATGGCGAACCCCGATCCGGAGATCCGGCCAGAAGAGGCCGATGGGCTAGCCACCGTGATCGCTACCGGTCGAAGCGACTACCCGAACCAGATCAATAACGTGCTGGCCTTCCCCGGTATCTTCCGGGGGGCGCTTGATGCGGGCGCCACCAAGATCACCGAGGGCATGAAACTGGAAGCGGCTCGTGCCATCGCCGAGGTGGTGGGCGAGGATGTGCGGGCTGATTACATCGTGCCGTCGGTGTTTGACCCCCGGGTGGGGCCCCTGGTGGCCCAGTACGTGGCGGCCGCCGCGGTGGCGGAGGGCGTCTGCCGTCTGCCGATGGTCTAAGACCTGGGCTGGGTACCCGGGATCACCGGCGCTATCCTGTCGCCGTGCCCACTGTCGATGCTCCCACCATCCCGGTGGCCGAGTGGTCGGCCAGTGATCGTCGGATGCGGCATCTCCTGCGCCTGCCGGTTGATGCGGCCCCCGCCTCGGTCGCGTCAGCCCAAGGTTTGGTGGAGACCTCGCTGCTGATCTCGGCGTCGAGGTGCCTGCTCACCTACGTCTTTTTGCCCTTCCTGGCCCCTCTGGTGGGGCTGAAGTTTGGCATCGGACCGGTGCTCGGCATCGTGGTCGGGTTGGTCGCCATCGTGGCCAATGTTGCGTCGGTCCGCCGCTTCTGGCGTGCCGATCACCGCTACCGCTGGCATTACACGGTGCTGGCCAGCGTGATTGTGGTGGCCCTGCTCTGGCTGGTGAGCATCGACGTCGGAACACTGTTGTCGTCCTAGCGGTACGCCGCCGGTTCTGGGGGTAGACGCGACAAGGGGGCACCGATGTCGGCGCCCCCTTGTCGCGTCGGGTAGGTGGGTCAGTTCATGGCCGGCGGGGGTCCTTGGCGGCCGGGGCCACCGGGGCTCATCGTGCCGTTCACCATGGCGGTGATCCGCTCGCTGAGGTCGGCGGCCCGCTCGGCGGCGTCGGCTTCGCTGAGGCGGCCGTCGGCCACGGCTTGGTTGAGATGGGTGGTGGCGTCGGCGATGAGAGCGTCGATCACCGTCTGCACCTCAACGTTGTTGGCGGCGGCCACCTCGGCGACGGTGTCGCCGCCCTTCACGGCGGTGCGGAGGTCTTCGACGGAGATGCCGATGGCGCGGGCCGCCGCCTCCAGGCCGGGTCCGCGCCGGCCACCTTGACCGGGGCCACCGTGACCGGGGCCTTCATGGTCGGGCGGGCCCTTACGGTTCACGGCTTCGGCGACGCGGTCGGGCAGTTCGGCGAGGAGGCCCTCGAGACGAGTTGTGGCCTCGGCCACCAGGGCGTCGATCACGGTCTGGGCCTCTACCCCGTTGGCCTCGGCCACCTCGGCGATGGATTGCCCACCCTTCAGCGCCGCTCGGAGGTCGTCGGTGCTGATGCCGATGGCTTCGGCCGCGGTGGCGAGGCGGTCCGCTCGCGCCGGGCGGTTGTGGTTGGCCGGGGTTGTTTCGGTGGGCTCGCTCTGCGCTCCGGAGAGGCTGGGCACACCGATCACCGCTCCCGCCACCCCTCCGCCCGCGAGGGCGAGGGAGAAGGCGATGGCTCCGAGGATCTTTCCGTTGGTCTTCATGGGGACTCCTTAGTGGTTGGTTCGGCGTTACCTTGCCTGGTGCACCTGAAGGGAACCTGAGAGTCCGCCACTAAGTCCCACAGCGTCGGCCACCGCGGTGCGCCCGGGTGTTCGGCCTAGTCGGCGACCGGAGGATTGTGGTCCAGTGGGGGCTGGTGGGGTAGGTCCACCCGAACAGTGGTGCCCTGGCCGAGTGCCGTGGTGAGCGACACGACACCACCGTGGGCGCGCACGGTGGCTTCCACGATGGCAAGGCCCAGGCCGCTGCCGCCTTGCTGCCGGACGCGCGATGCATCGGCCCGGTAGAAGCGTTCGAAGACCCGAGCCGCATCGACGTCGGACAGGCCGGGACCGGCGTCGGCCACCTCGATCTGGGCGCCGTCGGGGGTGGCCTGGATCCGCACCTCGATAGTGGCATCGGGGGCGTGCAGGACGGCGTTGGTGAGCAGGTTAGAGACCACTTGTCGGAGCCGAGCATCGTCGCCGGTCACCGTCACCGGATCGGGGGCGATGACCGTGATTGATCGGCTCGGATGCACGGCCAGAGCGTCGTTCACCACGTCGTGGGCGAGTTGGCTCAACTCCACCGGTTGGCGGCCGAGGGGCCGACCCTGGTCGAGGCGGGCAAGATGGAGGAGGTCATCCACCAGGGAGCCCATGCGAATGGCCTCTTGCTCAGTGCGGCGCATGGCCTCGTCGACGTCGGTGGCTTGTGGCAGCCCTCCGGTTCGGTAGAGCTCGGCATAGCCGCGGATGGTGGTGACGGGGGTACGCAACTCATGTGACGCGTCGGCTATGAACTGCCGCAACCGGTCCTCGGAGGCGCGGCGCTGCTCAAAGGCTTCCTCGATGCGGCCGAGCATTGCGTTGAGGGCGATGCCGAGTTCGCCGGCCTCGGAGCCGGGGCTTCCCTCGGGAACGCGTTGGCTCAGGTCGCCCGCTGCGATGGCACTGGCGGTTTCGGTCATTCGCTGCACCGGGCGTACGCCCAGTCGGATCACCCATGTGGTGACGAGCGCCAGGACCAGTATGATTGCCAGGCCCGCCATTCGTTCCACCACGATGAGCTGGTTCACCGCTTCGGCCACACCATCGAGCGGCAGGGCTAAAATAATCGTGGTGCCGTTGGGGCCATTGCGAGCGAGCGCCCGGTACTCCACCGTCGACTGGCGGCTGGGAACGGTGATGAGCTCCCCGTCCCTCATGGCGGTGAGGTCGGTGGCGTTCAGCACCGGGATGGGGCCGTCGTCGGTCGCCAGGTTGGGGGTGAATGCGGTGCGAAGAACTCCGTCGTCATCTACGAACCCCACGTAGAGGGAACTCAACCGGTCGGGGTTATCGGCGCTTGGGTCGGCCCGCCGGGGAGGAGCGCCGGTTCGGGAACTGGCCCCCCGTAACTGCGTATCGACCTGTCCCATCAATTGGTTTTCGGTGGTGCGGGCGATGGTGACTGCCGCTATCGCCAGTACGAGCGCGATGAGCACCGCCGATAGGACCAGCCGAATCCGAAGGGACATGGTGGGCTATTGCGTCACCCGCAGCGTGTAGCCCACGCCGCGGATCGTTTGGATGAGATGGGGCTCGGAGGTGTCGAGCTTTCGGCGGAGGTAGCCGATGTAGGTCTCCACCACACCCCCGTCGCCTCCGAAGTCGTAGTCCCATACGTGGTCCAGGATCTGGGCCTTGGACACCACTCGTCCCTGGTTGACGAGCAGGTAACGCAGCAGGTTGAACTCGGTGGGGGAGAGTTGCACCTCGCGGCCAGCCCGCAGCACGAGGTGGGCTTCGTCGTCCATCTCCAGATCGGCGCAGCGGAGATCCTCACTGGTGCGGTCGAGCCCGCTGCGCCGCAGCACTGCGGTGATCCGGGCTACCAGTTCATCGAGGCTGAAGGGCTTGATGAGGTAGTCGTCGCCCCCGAGGGTGAGCCCGTGCACACGATCCTCGGTGGCATCGCGAGCGGTGAGAAAGAGGATCGGTGTTCGGTCGCCGGAGCTCCGCAGACGCTTGCACACGTCGAATCCGTCGAGGTCCGGCAGCATCACGTCGAGGACGATGAGGTCGGGCTGCACGATGGGCACCGCCTCCAGCGCGGCTCGGCCGTTGGTCACCGGGTGCACGTCGAAGCCGGAGTGGCTCAAGGCGGCCTCGAGCATCGAACGAAGGTTGTCTTCGTCGTCGACGAGCAACACTCGGATCGGGGCCACTGCGGAAGCATCGCGCCAATCCCTGTGAGTTTCCTGTGAAGGAGGTGAGAAGATCACCATCCCGACGCTTCGCCGATTACGGCAGCGACGATCCGAGTGGCGGCCCCGCCTCGGTGGGCCCTACCGATGAGCCGGAGCGCGGGGACCGGCTTGCGGTCCGGGGGGGTGCGCTCGCCAAGGCCGCCGCCGCCAGTAGGTGGAACACGGCATGGCCCGGCAGTTGGCGCTGGTGTCCACACAGCGGTCCTCCGGTGCGGCTCAGCGTATGGAGCAGGAGGGCCGCCGCCGCCAACCCAGCCGACAGAGGCCGCAGGCGGGCTCGAGGATCGCTGATGAGGGCCCTCCCGGTGGTGACGGCGATGACGGCGAGGCCTGCATCGTGGATGAACTTGGACACCGGTCCTCCCGGGCCGTGGTAGCCAGCACTGCCGATGCCTTCGAACGCGGCCGCCACCGCCACCCCGGCCCAGGCTGCGCCGCCGGGTTGTCGAGCCGCTCGCCACAGGGGGACCGCCGCCAGCACGAAGGCCAGGCTCGAGGCGGTGTTGTACGGCTGGCCGATCCACCCGGGGCGGATCGCTTCGCAATCGTTACGGGCCACGTGCTCCCTCATGGGGTGTCCTCGGGGGAGGCCGCCGAAACCGCCGCCACCAGGTCGGCCCGCACGGGCTCCGTCCACTCCACGGTGCCGATCCGTTCGCGCTGTGCTCGCCACCGCATAAGCATGTGGCTGAGGGCGATGGCTCGCTCCACCAGCCAGATAGCGGCGACGGCGCCCGCCGCTGAGGTCAGTGCGAGAAGCAGGGCGGCGACGAACCCGTCGGCCCCGAGGACACCGGCGATAATCCAGGCGGTGGGGAACGCCACTAGTCCCACGACGATGCGGACGGTCCCTTTGCTCACGGGGGTCTTCACCACGCTGCTGGCGATAACCACCAACCCCGCTGGCCACACATTCACAATGGCGGTGGCGGCCACCAACCCGCCGAGGAGGGCCACGATGGCGGCAATGATGATGATGGACCGAAAGAGCCGGGCCGGATTGGTGGGCCGGATCACATCCTCGTCGGTGAGGCTCAGGCCGGTGAGGATCGTGTTGTAACGACCGACTTCTCGGCGGATGGTTTGCTGGTGATGCTCCGCCACGGTGCCGAGGTATCGGGCCAGGGCGTATCGATCCACGAGGGACTGGTCCGGCCGGTCGACGCTGGTGAGGGCTATGTGGGCGGCCTGATCGAGGGCTATGGCCGTTTCAACATCCGGGAAGTTGGGGCTGATATCGCGCAAGCCGGCGTCGATGGTGGCGGTGAGGTGGCGCACGGCCTCGTGATCGTCGGGCCCGACGCCAGGGGCGATGGCTTCGTCGAGTTCGATCGGCAGGCCGATCTGCACCAGAGCCGACACCCGCAGCGCGATCTTGTCGGGAAAGGTGAGGCCGATGGGAAGGATGACCAGCCCGGTCGCGCCCGCGGCCCGGGCCCCGAGCGCGATGCGGGCTGCCCCGGTCTTGATCGGGTCCATGCGGGGGCGGTCGTGCGTGGTGCCCTCGGGGAAGATTGCCACCACATCGGCTTTCCGGAGGGCCTCGTGGCATTCGCGGAAGGCGTCGGTGTTGCCCGGCGCGCTCCCGCGGTCCACCTGCCGGTGCACGAACACCACACCGGCCGAGCGCAGCAAGAAGCCCACCACCGGCAACTTGGCCAGGCCGTCCTTGGCGATAAAACGAGGAAGATGCCGGAGGGCGACGGTCAGCACCACCGGGTCGATGACTCCGTTGAAGTGGTTCGAGACCACCAACACGGGCCGCCCGGCGGGGATATGCGACCGACCCGCCACCTCCACCCGGCGCAGCGCCATGATCGACGCGAATCGCACGACCCATCCAACGAGACGTCTCATCGTCTGAGTCTGCCCGCTGCGGCCACCGGGCGCGGCGGGTGAAGGGGCGATGGGGGATGGGGTTCCGTTTGTATCATGGGCGGTTGTGTCCGATGCATCCTCTAGCGAGCGTTCCGAAGTTGCCGCCGGCGCCTCGGCCAAGGTGGCCGGACTAGACGGGGCGCGCGCGATCGCCACCCTGTCGGTCTTTTTTTTCCACGCCAGTTGGCGCACTCCGGCGTTAGGTCCGCTGAGTCGCCTGTTCGGGCATGCCGACATCGGTGTGGAGATCTTTTTCATCCTCTCGGGCTTCCTGGTGGCGCGTCCTCTGGTGGCTCATGCCGCGGCGGGCAGCCCTCCGGTGCGCCTCGTTGATTTTTGGCGCCGCCGGGTCGCCCGCATCTGGCCGGCGTACCTGCTCGCCCTGGCGGGGGCGGTACTGCTGGGGATCGGCACGGTCGACGGTGTGAGCGGGTGGCTCAAGCAGGGGTTTCTGGTGGACAGCTGGTTCGCCAACCCGGGTGGCACCGGATTGCGGTTGTCTTGGACGCTGGTGGTGGAGGTTTCTTTCTATGTCCTGGTGGTGCCCTTGGCCGCTTTGGCCGTGCTGAAACGACGCCCGCGACTTGATGCATGGGTTGGCTTGTGTCTGGCCATGGTGGCGATTGGTGGCCTCGCCATCGTGGTGACCTCGCTGGGCCCCACGCCCGCTCCGTTGCGGGTGCTACCACCATTTCTCCCGACGTTCGCGGTGGGGATGCTCCTGGCGGCCGCCGAGGCCGATGGGCCTTACGCCACCTGGCTGGGCGCCGTGCCCCGAGGGATCCAACGCCTGGCCGCCCACCCGCGCCTGTGCGGCGCGCTGGGGGTGGCGACGTTCATCACGATGGCGGTGGTGTTGCGCCCCAGTACTACCGCTCCGGCCTTCGGGCCAGGGCCGGAGCGGATGGCTCAGTCCTTCGGGCAGATATTGGTGGGCTTCTTGCTCCTCGCCCCGCTGGCTTTGGGCACCGCCCGGCATCGGTGGCTTGAGCATCGGTGGCTGCTGGCGTTGGCGGCGGCCTCCTACGGCTTCTATCTCTGGCACCTGCAGGTGTTGCGCCTGTTGCGTCCTGTCCTGCAGGGCCCCCCGATCGTGGCCGCCGTTGGGATTGGCCTGGCGCTGGCCGGCGCGTTTGTGGCGGGCGAAGTGAGCCGACGATTTATCGAGAAGCCTGCTCGCCGCCTCCTGACCCGCTGATGCGGGGGAGAACCAAGACCACCGGCCAGGAGCGAGGCTCCTGGCCGGTGGTTTCTCGAGTGGTCGGAACCGGCGTCGATCCGGTGACCTCACGCTTTTCAGGCGCGCGCTCTGCCAACTGAGCTACCCGACCTCGAACTTCAGCGGTCCCGACGGGATTTGAACCCGCGACCTCCGGCTTGACAGGCCGGCGTGCACTCCAAACTGCACCACGGGACCGTGGTGATTTCACTATTTTGCATTTTCCGCACCCCCAACGGGATTCGAACCCGTGCTGCCGGCGTGAAAGGCCGGTGTCCTAGGCCGCTAGACGATGGGGGCTGGGCCCGTTGTGGGTAGGGGCGGCAAACCCTAGCAGCGGCGTCCCCTCCCTCAAATATCGGATTCGACGGAGGGCGGGAGCCCTTCGGCGAGAGCGTCGACTATCTCGGTCAGGAGGAAACCCAAGTAGTCATAGATGGAACGGGCGGTCACGTCGGGATCGTCGTCGTCACCGTCGGTCCCGTCGGTGTCCTCGCTCACGTCCAGGCGGGTGCCGAGGACGAGTCGTAAGTCGTTGAGCCCGGTGAGCCAGTGGGCAAGTTGCTCCTCGGTGACCTCCTGCACAGCAGAGGTTTCTTCCACGGTGGTGAGCGCCGCCAGCCGGCGATCGACGAGTTCGTCGCGCACGAGTTGCTGATACTCGCGATCACGCTCGACGTCCTCGTGATAGGCGGTGGGGAACAGGCGACGCAGGGCGGGATCACTTGTGCCGAGGGAAAGCATGGTGCGCAACTGAGTAGCCAGGTTCTCCAGTAGGTCCTTTTCGCCTTGAGGGAGACGTATTTGGTAGGTGCCCCGCCGGGTGCGGGTGACGCGACGGCGGAATCGAGCCATCACAGGTCGTGCTGCATGGTGGCCCACAGGCCGTGTTCATGGAGCCGGAACACGTGGAGTTCGCATGTTTCCCGGGGACCGTTGGCCACCACCGCTCTGCCCTCATGGTGGACTTGGAGCATGAGGCCGTCGGCTTTCTCCCTCGAGTAGCCGAACAACTTTTGCAACACGAAGGCGACGTAGGACATCAGGTTGATGGGGTCGTTCCACACCAGCACGATCCACGGTTGGTCGGGTTTGGTGCGGGTGTCATCAACGGGTTGGGAAACCTCGGAGGGGGCGGGCGCCGGGGTGGGAGCGACCATCAGCCCACCACCGGGGCCAGCGGGCGCGGCAGGGCCGGTGGGGTGATGGTGGGGATCGGCTCGGTAAGGGCGAGGTAGAAGCGGAGAGCAGCTACCCAGACGAGCACTGAGCCGGCCACGTGAGCTCCCACGAGGATCTCCGGCACCCCCGCAAAGTACTGCACATAGCCGAGCAGTCCCTGGGCCAGGATCGCGCCCACGAGCAGGCGGCCTCGGCCAACGGTGGACGCCGCCGCATCGCCGGCGGTCACCATGCGCAGCACGATCACCGCGGTGAGCAGGAAGGCCCAGACGGTGAGGCTGTGTATCCGAGCAACGGTGGAAACCATAAAGGGAAGGCGGTCGGCGGCCGTGTCGCCGCTGTGGGGCCCGCTGCCGGTGACGACGGTTCCGGTCAGCAGGACTAACCCGGCGAGGCCCACCAGCACGCGCGAGCGCGCCATGAGGCTCGGGGTGGCCCGGGCTCGCCGCGGGCCATCGGGCTCGCTGGCCTTGTGGTGGAGGATTACCGCGTTGGCCACCAGGACGGCCGAGAGGAGGTAGTGACCCGCCACGGCGATCGGGGTGACGTGGAGAAGCACGACCATTCCGCCGAGCAGAGCCTGGGCCAGCACCCCGGCCACGAGGCCCCACGACCAGAAGATGAGGTCTCTCCGGCGCGGTTGGCGGCGATGAGAGCCGAGCACCGCAATGGCCACCGCCACCGACACCGCGCCGGTGAAGGTGCGGTTCACGAACTCAATCCATCCATGGCCGCCGGTAGCCCCGCGGGGGACGAGCGAACCGCTCTCGCACGACGGCCAGGTGGGACACCCCATTCCCGAGCCGGTGAGCCGAACGGCGGCCCCCGACACGATGATGGCGCATACCGCCACCAGCGCGGCGGCGGTGATCACTCGGTAGGTCTCGGGGCGGATCGGGCCCCGCCAGACGGCGACGAGGTACCGGCGGATACGAAGCACGATCCCCAGGCTACGGACCACAGACCCAGCGGCTCCAGCCAGCGGCTCTCAGGGTTCGCCCCGTGGCCACGGGCAGCCCTAGCCTTACCCGTCGTGTCCGCCGTTGTCCTCTCTCCTGCTGCGCGCATCCGCGCCTACGTGGCGCTCACCAAGCCGAGGATCATCGAGCTGCTGCTGGTGACCACCGTCCCCACGATGGTGGTGGCTGAGCAGGGTATGCCGCCGCTGTGGTTGATGGTCTGCACCGTGCTGGGGGGCACCCTGGCGGCCGGTGGCGCCAACGCCATCAACATGTACGTCGACCGCGACATCGATTCCCTCATGGAGCGCACCAAGAACCGGCCGCTGGTCACCGGGGCGCTGACGCCCCGATCCGCCTTGATCTTCGCCATCGGCTTGGAGATCCTGGCCTTCTTGTTCCTGTGGGCCACGGTGAACTTGCTGAGTGCGGCGCTCGCCGTGGCTGCCTGTCTTTTCTACGTGTTCGTCTACACGTTGTGGCTGAAGCGCACCTCGACCCACAACATTGTCATCGGGGGGGCGGCCGGCGCCGCTCCGGTCCTCATCGGGTGGAGTGCGGTAACCGACAGTCTCGGCTGGGAGCCCGTGGTCCTCTTCGCCATCGTCTTCTACTGGACGCCTCCGCACTTCTGGGCCCTCGCCATCCGCTACCGGGACGACTACACGGCGGCGGATGTGCCAATGCTGCCGTCGGTGGTGAATCTCAAGCGCACGGCGGAGCGAATCTTGGCTTACACGCTTTTTCTCTGGGCCATCACGCTCGTTTTTACCCCGATAGGCGACATGGGGCTGGTGTACCTCGGCTCGGCCGTCGTGCTGGGGGCGGTTTTCACCTACCACGCACTGCGGTTGCTCACCCTGGCCAATCGGGTGGAGCGATCCGGCCCGGCGGCGGGCGGATCGAGCGAGCCGGAGATCCGCTCCACGGCGATGCGCCTCTTTACTTGGTCGATCACCTACCTCACCCTTCTGTTCGTGGCCATGGCCCTGGATCAGTTGCTGCGTTTCGGATGGTGATGGTCGATGGCTCGCACAGTTCGAACGGCGGAGGTCCATGTGACTAGATTCGCAATCTGGATCGTTCCCTTCTCCCAGGTGCTTGCATGACCGTCACAGAAGACGCTCCGGTCTCCGAACTGGTGGCCCCAGCGCCCAGTACCCCCGCCTCGTCCCCCTCCGGGCTCGTGGCCGTACTGTCGTCGGGCGACCACAAGCTGGTGGGGCGGCTTTGGATCGTGGCCGCCCTGGCGCAGTTGCTGCTCGTACTGGGAGCGTCGCTCTATGTCGCCGCCATGCGCCTCGACCTGGCTGGCCTCACCAAACTCACCGATAGTCCGAGCGACTGGTTCTCCCAGATCGTCACGTATCGAGCGATCGGGGGCACCTTCCTCGTGCTCTTACCGATCACGATCGGCCTCGCCACCGTGATCGTCCCCCTCCAGGTGGGGGCCTCCACAATTGCCTTCCCCCGGGCCGCCGCCGCCGCCGTGTGGGGTTACCTCGTGGGAAGTGGTCTCGTCATCGGGGCCTATTCGATCGACGGTGGGCCCTTCGGCACGAGTCTCGACGGTGTGCGGCTTTTTGTGGCGGGCCTCGGGTTGGTGGTCGTCTCGGAACTGCTGGCGTGGATCTGCATCATGACCACGGTCGTCACCCTGCGGGCCCCGGGTATGACGCTGGCCCGCACCCCTCTATTTTCCTGGTCGGTTTTGATAGCGGGCGCCGTTTGGCTGCTCACCCTGCCCGTGTTGGTGGCCATGTTGGTGATCACCTACGTCTTTGTGCGCTACCTCGGCGAAGACAGCGCCAGCATTTACGCCCGCATCAGCTGGGTCTTCGGCCCGCCGGCGGTCTACGCCTTCGCTCTTCCGGTGCTCGGGTTCATCGCCACGGTGGTGCCCGTCCTTAGCGCCACCCGACATCACCTGCACCGCTTCGCCCGCACCGCCATCGCCGCCGTGGGCGCCTTGGTCATCGGGGGCTGGGCCCTGCCCAGTTTCGTCGGCGCGAGCACTCCGTGGCTCTACCAACTGCCTTGGGTGGCGGTGTCCTTCCTTATTCTGATCCCCGTCCTGGCGTTGGTGGGATTGTGGGCGGTCACCCTTCGGAACGGACAGGTCACCCTGGCCAGCCCGTTGCTCTTTGCCGCGTCGGCGCTGCTGATGCTGCTGGTGGGGCTGTTGGCGGGGGCGGTGCAAGCCATCGAGCCGATCAAAACGCTGGTCGACGGGCCCGCCACTTCGCTCTACGGCACGTCATGGACCACCGCGGTGGCGTCGTACGTGCTGTTGTCGCTCGCCATTGCGCTTCTGGGGGGCATCACGTTCTGGGCCCCTAAATTGATCGGGCGCGGCTTGCGAGAGGGGGCCGCTCGCGGGGTTGCGGCGCTCCTGTTGGTGGGCACAGTGCTCTGGAGCTTCCCCGATTTGGTCTCCGGGCTACTGGGCCAGGGTGGCGACATCCCGGGTCCGGTGGCCGAGAACGTCACCGCGATCGAAGGCCTCAACGCGGTGTCGCTGGCGGGGGGTTTGTTCCTTGCCCTCGGGTTCCTCGGGTTCCTCGGCCTGGTGGTTCAGGCGATTCGGGGCCACGAGGGGGTGGGCGATGATCCCTGGTCGGGCCATACGCTCGAGTGGGCTACGTCTTCTCCACCGCCGGCGGGGAATTTCCCCAGCCTCCCCGAGATTACGTCGGAGGCGCCGCTCTACGACGCCCGTCACCAGGAGGCTTCCGCTCAATGAGCACCGCTCCGGTCGCCCAAAATCCCCTCATCAATGCCCCGAGCGCGCCGCCCCGTCGGCCGCGCGTGCTCTTCGTGGGGGCCGCGTTCGGTGCGGCGGCGTCAGTCCTCCTCGTGGCGGCGGAATTGGCGGTCTACCTGCAGGTGCGGGGTCAGCTGGCGTCCGCCGGCGATGCCACCTTCCCCGAGGGCGTTGTGCTGCCGCTCACGCCGGGAAGCATGGGAATGGTCACGCTGGCCATGTCGGCGGTGACGATCAGTTGGGCGGTCTATTCCCTCCGCAACGATGATCGCCCCAACGCCTACGTGGCTCTTGGGCTCACGCTGCTCCTCGGCGTCGCCTTCATCAACTCCACCGTTTACCTCTACCAACAGTTGGCCATGGGGGTCACCGCCTCCACCGCCGGAACGCTGCTCTACATCGTCACCGCTACCCACCTGTTGATGGTGGTGGTGGGCATGCTGTTTATTGCCGTCATGGGGTTCCAAGCCCTGGGTGGTCAGCTCACTGGTCGTGACGCCGAGGGTATGAGCGCGGCGGCCCTCTACTGGTTCGCCATCATCGCCGTCTACGTCGTCATTTGGTACGGCATCTACATCACAAAGTAGCGAGGGTTTCCTGCAATGTTCACCACTGGGTCCAAGACGTTTCTCGGCATCGGCGCATTCTCGCTGTTCCTGGCGGCTCTCTATGGGTGGACCACCGGCGGCACTGGCCTCGGCCCGGTGACGGCGGGCTACAACGGGGGTGTCGGGGATCACCTCGGCTACACGCTGCTGGTGTCCTTTGGTCTGTTGGGCATCTTCCTGGGTCTGGTGGCGGTGGCCACCCGCGACGCCGAGTCCAACGCATTGGCGGAACTGGCCGGCATGGAGACCGCCCCCGCCGAGGCCGTTCCGGCCGGACGAGCCTTTGAGCCCGCGGTCGGAGCCTTTGGCGCTGGTTTGATCCTGCTGGGTCTGGTGGTGAGCAATGTGATGTTCGTGGTCGGACTCTTTCTCCTGCTGGCCGTGCTCATCGAGTGGATGGTGCGCGACTGGTCCGATCGGGCCACCGGGGACCCGGCGGCCAACCGGATGATCCGAAACCGTTTCATGGCTCCGCTGGAGATCCCGATCGTGGGGATTCTCATCGTGGGCGGTGCGGTGGGGGCGTTCTCGCGGCTGCTGCTCACCTCGTCGGTGTTGGGGGCGGTAGCGGTGGCGATGGGCCTGGGTGCGGTCATCCTGTTGGTGGGCATCCTGTTCGCCAGCCGCCCCACGTTGTCGCCCAACTTGATTGCTGGGGTGCTGGTGATCATGGCAATCGGTGTCGGGGTGGCGGGGGTGGGGGCGGCGTCGCGCGGCGAACGGGTGACCGAAGCGCCCAACGAGTCCACCAACGAAGACACGGGGACCGGCAACAAGGCCTTTATTCCGCCGGGCACCAACAAGAGCACGACGACCACCGTCCCGGAGGGAGAGGGTTGATGAAGCTACGTAACTCTGGTCTCGTGAAGGCGCTGCTGGGAGTGCCGATCCTTCTGGCGCTCGGAGCCTGTGCCACCGATGCTCCGCTCGACTCTCTGAACCCCAAGGGGCCGGAGGCCGACGCCATCCAGAACCTGGTCGTGCCCGTTTTCGCCATCGCGGCGGTGGTGTTCGTGCTGGTGGAGTTTGGCGTGCTGTTCCTGGCCATCAAGTTCCGTCGGCGTAAAGACGACGACAGCCTTCCGGTCCAGCACCATGGCAACTTCAAACTCGAAATCGGCTGGACCATTCTCCCGGCGCTGGTGCTTGCCGGCGTGGGGGCCGCCTCGGTGTTCACCCTGTTTGATCTCGCCGATACGCCTGCCGATGCCCAAGAGGTCACGGTGATTGGTCAGCAGTGGTGGTGGGAGTATCGCTACGACGTAGATGGTGACGGCGAAGACGACATCATCACGGCAAATGATCTGGTGATCCCGGTCGGCCAACCCATCGCTCTCACCATCCAGTCGCGTGACGTGATCCACTCCTTCTGGATTCCCGCCCTCAACGGCAAGCGTGACGCCGTTCCCGGACGGGCCCAGCCGCTCACCATCGAAGCCGACGAGCCCGGGGTGTACCGAGGCCAGTGCAGCGAGTTCTGTGGTCTTTCCCATTCGTACATGCGAATGCGAGTGGTCGCCTTGGCCGCCGCCGACTACAAGACATGGCAGGACAACCAACTCACCGGTGCCGACGTGCCGCAGGAGGCATTGGCTAAGAAGGGCCTCGAGCAGTTCCGCATCTCCTGCTCGGGCTGTCACCTCGCGAGCGGGCCGGGCGGGGATGCCGATATCTACAAAGGCACTGCCCAGGTGAGTGGAGCGGCTCCGAATCTCACGCACTTCGCCAGTCGTGGTGTATTTGCGGGCTCCATTTTCGATCTTTGGCTTGATACCAACGTAAACGGGGAGGTGGATACCGAAGAGATCGGTAAGATTTTCAATGTTGCCGACGTCAAAAAGTGGCTCCGCAATCCGCCCGCCGAGAAGCCGATGTATCCCCAGGGTGGGCGCGGTATGCCGAACCTTCAACTTACTGAGTCACAGATTGATGCCCTCGTCGCCTACCTGAGAACGCTGGAGTAACCCCCCGATGGCGATTATTGAACGGTCCTCAGATATTCTTGCCCTTCCCCCGGGGGCCGGAGTGGCTCGCGCCCCGATGGGTGTGTTCAGCCGGCCCCGGGCCAAAACTGGGTGGCGCTCCTGGGTGTCCACGGTGGATCACAAGAAGATCGGCATCATGTACGGAGCGTCGTCGCTCTTCTTCTTCGTGATCGGTGGCATCGAAGCGCTAGCCATTCGGGCGCAATTGGCGGCGCCCGGTCAGAAACTTCTGTCGGCGGCCCTGTACAACCAGGTGTTCACGATGCACGGCGTCACGATGATTTTCTTGGTGGTGATGCCGATGGGCGCCGCCTTCATGAACTATCTCATGCCGCTGCAGATCGGGGCTCGTGATGTGGCCTTCCCCCGCCTCAACGCCCTGAGTTTCTGGACGTTCATTTTCGGCGGAATCTTCCTCAACACCTCCTGGTTCCTCGGCGGTGGCGCCGACGGCGGATGGTTTGCCTACGCCCCCAACACCGGCGTCATCTTCTCACCCAGCCACGGCATGGACTTCTACGCCATCGGCCTGCAGATCACCGGCATCGCCTCGCTGGTGGGTGGTGTCAACCTCGTGGTCACCGTGCTCAACATGCGGGCCCCGGGTATGACGATGATGAAGTTGCCGGTGTTCACCTGGATGAGCCTGGTCACCCAGGTGCTTCTCATCTTTGCCGTGCCGGTGATCTCCGTGGCGCTTTTCCTGCTCACCTTCGACCGACTCTTCGGCGCCAACTTCTTCAACGTGCAGCAGGGGGCAGACCCACTGCTCTGGGAGCACCTCTTCTGGATTTTCGGACATCCCGAGGTCTACATCCTCATCCTTCCTGCCTTTGGCATCGTCTCGGAGATCATCCCGGTGTTTTCCCGGAAGCCGATCTTCGGTTACCCCTTCATGGTGTTCTCGGGTATCGCCATCGGGTTCATGGGCTGGGGCGTGTGGGCTCACCACATGTTCGCCTCCGGTCTCGGTCCAATCTCGGTAGCGGCGTTCTCGGTGTCCACCATGTTCATTGCCGTGCCCACCGGGGTAAAGATCTTGAACTGGATGGCCACGCTGTGGGGCGGGAAGATCAGCTTCACCACCCCCTTGTTGTTCTCGATCGGGCTGGTAGCGATGTTCACCATCGGTGGTCTGTCCGGGGTAACCCACGCCGTGGCCCCCGCTGATACGCAACAAACCGACACGTATTACATCGTGGCCCACTTCCACTATGTGATCTTTGGTGGGGCCCTCTTCGGCTTCCTCGGCGGCTTCTACTTCTGGTGGCCGAAGGTGTTCGGCTATTTCCTCGACGACAAACTAGGCAAGGTGCATTTTTGGTTGACGCTGGTGGGCTTCAACCTCACCTTCGGCCCTATGCACATCTTGGGCCTGCAGGGAATGAACCGCCGGATCCAGACGTATCGCGATGGGTACGGCTTCAATTTCTGGAACTTTGTCTCCACCATCGGGGCGTTCATCATTGCGCTGAGCGTTCTGATCTTCTTCGTGAACATTGCCCGCTCGAAGCGGGGGGCTCACCTGCAGTCGGCGCCCGGACCGGATCCCTGGGATGGCCGCAGCCTGGAGTGGAGCGTTCCCTCGCCTACCCCGGAGCACAACTTCGACGACGATCCGGTGGTGGTGCACTTTGATGATTGGTGGCACCGCAAGTACCAGGCCGACGAAACCGGTCGGGTGGTAAAGGTGCACGAGCCCGAAGAGATCGCCATGATCGGCGATGGCTCTCGGGCCCATCTGCCGGCGCCGTCCTACTGGCCGATCGTCATGGCGACCGCCTTCCCCCTCATTGGCTATGGCCTCATTTTCAACCTCGCGATTTCCTTCGTGGGCGGCCTGGTACTGCTCGGCTCGATGGTGGGCTGGGCGTTGGAGCCGAGCGACGATGAGGACCAACTCCCGCACGGCCACGACGGCAATGGCCACGATGACGGCGATGACGACCATGCGGCTCCCGCCGCCGAGCGCGAAGAGGTGACCGTCGGTGACTGACACGGCGCTGGGAACTCCGGGAGCGGCCGACCACGGTCACGCCACCTCGACGGGTATTTCGAACACGAAACTGGCCATGTGGGTGTACTTAGGGTCGGATTGCCTGCTGTTCGGCAGCCTCATCTCCACCTACCTGTTGCTCCGTCACCGCAGTGTGGGTGGCCCCACGCCCGAGGAATTATTCGACATCCCCTTCACCTCGGTCAGCACCTTCGTGCTACTGATGAGTTCGCTCACGATGGTCCTGGCGGTGTCGTCCCTCATGCGCGGGGATGTGCGTCTCAACCGCATCTGGCTGGGCACTACCGCCATGCTGGGGGCGGTGTTCATCGGCGGGCAGGTGTACGAGTTCACTACCTTCTACCGAGAGGGCTTGGGCTACACCACCAACATCTTTGGTTCGGCGTTTTACACGCTCACCGCCTTCCACGGCGTGCACGTGAGTGTGGGGATCGTGATGTTGATGTCCATGCTGGTGATGTCGTTTCGGGGCAATCTGGGCCCGGAGCGGTCGGAAACGGTTGAAACAATTGGCCTGTACTGGCACTTTGTCGACATCGTGTGGATTATCATTTTCACCGTCGTCTACCTGATCCCTTGAACCCGAGGACGATCTCATGACCACCATCACCGACAACGAACCCGCCGAAGCCCCCGTCGGCCACGGTCACGATCTGCCGTCGGACGCGCAGTACGTGAAGATCACGCTGATCCTCGCCTTCATCACCGTCCTCGAGGTGGGCACTTACTTCATCGAAGAAGCCACGACCACGTTGTTGGTAGGGATTCTGGTGCCGATGATGATCGTAAAGTTCCTCATAGTGGCCGGGTACTTCATGCATCTGAAGTACGACAATCCGATCTTCCGCCGGGTGTTCCTCTTCGGCCTTTTCCTTTCCGTGGTGGTGTTCGGCGTCATGTTGACCACCTTCGGCTTTTTCTCCAGCGACTTTCTCCAGATTCTCCGGTGAGTCACTGATGCCACCGGTCGATTTCCTCGCCTGGGTGCCCCACCCCGAAGTGTGGCTGCTGGTGGTCGGAATCACCGGGCTCTATCTCTACGCCGGGCTGGTGATCGGGCCCAAGATCGTTCCGGCTGGGACCCCCGCCATCAGTCGGTCGCAGTGGTGTTGGTTCGCCATGGCAATCCTTCTGCTGTGGGCCGCATCGGATTGGCCCGTCCACGATGTGGCCGAGCGCTATCTCTTTCTCGTGCACATGAGCCAACATCTCGTTCTCACCCTCCTGGTGGCGGCGGCCATGTTGATGGCCATTCCCGAGTGGCTGGCCCGCCTCGTGGTGGGCAATGGCCGTGTGAACACGATCGTTCACCGGCTGGCCCGGCCAGTGCCGGCGGGGGCGATCATGGCCTTGCTCACCCTGGGGTCGCACGCCCCGATCGTGGTCAACACCGCCGCCAGCAACGGGCTGTTTCATTACGGGGTACACACGGCCCTGGTGGCGTCAGCCCTGCTGTTTTGGATGCCGGTGTGCGGCCCGTTCCCCGAGGTGCGGATCTCCTTGCCGGGCCAGATGATCTACCTCTTCATACAATCACTCGTGCCGACCGTGCCGGGGGCCTGGATGGTGTTTGCCACCGGTGCCGTGTACAAGACCTACGACATCCCCGAGCGGATGTGGGGCATTTCGGTGGTAACCGATCAGCAAGCGGCGGGCGCCATCATGAAACTGGTGGGCGGGAGTTTCTTGTGGGTGATCATCGTGGTGATCTTCTTCCGGTGGGCGGCGCGTCATGAGCAGGCCAGCAACCGCGGCTATGTGCCCACCGAACGCGAGGTCCTCACGTGGGACGAGGTGGAGCGATCCTTCCACGACCACCCCGCCCCGACGGTCCCCGAACCTCAGCGGTAGGCCCGGGGCCCGGGGGCCTATTCCCAGCGAAAGAGACGGACAGCCAGGAGCGGGCTGAGGACAGCCCAGATCACCAGCGCCGCCCACGCGCGGCCGGGTACGGAGCCTCCAGCGCTCAGCGATCCCCGGACAGCCTCGGTCATGGCGCCACTCGGCAGCGCCCGGGCGATGCCTTGGATCGGACCGGGGAGCTGGGCAATGGGGATGACCATGCCCGACAGCAGCAGGAGCAGAAGGTAAAGGCCGTTAGCGGCGGCCAGTGTCACGAGGGCTTTGAGGGAACCGGCGAGACACAACGCCAGACCGGCGCAGCCGATGGTGCCGAGGACCATGGCGGCGAGGAATCCCACCCTCACGCTCGGGTCCCATCCGAGGGCGAGGGCCAGGATCCACAGGGTTCCCACCTGCACGATCTCCACCGCCAGGGTGGCGAGCGTCTTGGCGGCGAGGAGACGCGGCCGGCCGAGCGGGGTGGATCCCAGACGTTTGAGCACGCCGTACTCGCGCTCGAACCCCGTACTGATGGCCAGGTTCACCAGCGAGGTCGACAGCACGGCCAGCGCCAGTACCCCCGGGGCCAGAAAGTTGATCGGCTCGCCGTCGATCGGCAGTACATCCACCGTGGCGAAGAACGTGAGCAACAGCACGGGAATGCCCAGCGTGAGGAGCAACGACTCGCCGTTGCGGGCGATCAGGGTGAGTTCGAGGCGCAGGTGGGCGAGGAGGGGTTTCATCGCCGCCCTCGCCGCCGGCGCCGCGGTTCCGGGCGGGTGAAGGACCCTTCGGCCACGAGGCGAAGGAACACGTCTTCGAGGCGCTGGCGCCCGGCGCGTAGGTCGGCGAGGGGGAGGTCGTGCTCGGCCAGCCAGGCGGTGAGCGCGGCGACCAGGGCAGGGGTGCCCGGGGCCGCCACCACGTATTCGCCCGGTGCCCCCTCGTGCACGGGGGCGCCGATTCGCTGAGCGAGTGCGGTGGCGTCGAGTCCCGGGGGTGCACCGAAGCGCACCTCGTCGGATTGTCCGGCCGTCATCAACTGCGCCGGGCTCCCCGCCGCCACAATCCGGCCGCCGTCGAGGATCACGACATGGTCGGCCAGTTTCTCCACCTCATCGAGATCGTGGGTGGTGAGCACCACGGTGACGCCGTCGTCGCGTAGGCCCGCCACTACCTCGCGAATGGCTAGTCGCCCCTGCGGGTCCACTCCCGAACCGGGCTCGTCGAGGAACGCCACCTGCGGACGCCCCACCAGCGCCAGCGCCAGGGCCAAGCGACGTTGTTCGCCGCCGGAGATCTGTCGCCACGTTCGATGCTCCGTGCCGTTGAGGCCCACCTGTTCGAGCAACGTACGGGGGTCGAGGCTGTTGTCATAAAGGGCGGCGGTGTGGCGTAGCGCTTCCAACACCCGAACGCCCGGGCCCACCCCACCGCTTTGGAGCATCACACCCATGCGGCGGGTGAGGGCGGCATGGTCGGCGATGGGGTCGAGGCCGGCCACGGAGATTCGGCCAGCCAGGGGTCGGCGGAAGCCTTCCAATACCTCCACGGTGGTGGTTTTCCCGGCGCCGTTTGGTCCCAGGATGGCCGTTATCTGCCCGGCCTGCGCTTCGAAGCTGATGCCATCCACCGCGATGGTGTCGCCGTAGCGCACGGTCAACTCGTGCACCTCTACCGCGGCCATACCGGCCACGCTAGCCAGCCCGGGAGACCATCTCGGTGCCGGGGGGAGGAGGGTTATCCGGTGGCGGCGAGGGCTCGGCCGAAGGCGGCGAGGGCTTCGTCGATTTCGGCTTCGGTGACCACCAGAGGAGGCATCCAACGCACCACGTTGCCGAAGGTTCCGGCGTTCATGAGGATCAGGTGGCCCTCGCGCAGGCAATGCGTGAGCACGGGACCGACCCGGGCGGCGTCGGCAAACTCGCTCGCCACCATCAGGCCCGGACCCCGCACGTCGACGATGCCGGGGTGGTGGGCCGCCAGGGCCCGCAGGCCGGCGCGGAGTTGGTCACCGCGGGCCACCACCTGGGCGAGGAAACCGGGCTCGGTGAGCACATCGATGGTGGCGATAGCGGCCGCACAGCCGATGGGATTACCGCCGTAGGTACCACCGTGGCTGCCCGGCGGCCAGCGGGCCATGATCTCCGCCGACGCGCCAATGGCCGAGATCGGGAAGCCCGAGGCCAAGCCCTTAGCCATCACGATGATGTCGGGGCGCACCTGGTGCTGCTCGATGCAAAACATGGTCCCGGTCCGACCGAATCCGCTCTGTACCTCGTCGGCGACGAAGAGGATCCCGTGCTCCTGACAGATCGCCGCCAGACCCTGCAGGAAGGCAGTGGGGGCCGGGAGATAGCCGCCTTCCCCCAGCACGGGTTCCAGCACCATAGCGGCGGTGTCGGCGGGGGAGGTCTGGCTGACGAGCAGCAGACGGACCGCCGCCAGGCAGCGATCGACGTCATCGTCGGAGTGGGGGAACGGTGCCACGAACACGCCGCTGGGTAGGGGGTCATGGCCGGCCCGGTAGATCGTCTTGGAGGTGGTCATCGCCATGGTCAGGTGGGTGCGGCCGTGGAAACTGCCCTGGAAGACGATCACATTCGGTCGCCCGGTGGCTTGCTTGGCCAGTTTCACCGCGCCCTCGGTGGCCTCGGCCCCGGAGTTGGCGAAGAAGAACGTGTCGACCGGCTCCGGGGCGATGGCGGCGAGGCGCCCCGCCAGCTCGGCCAGCCGATCGTGGCGATAGACGTTGACCTGGGCGTGGATGAACCGGGCGGCCTGGGCTTGGATAGCCGCCACGACATGGGGGTGACAGTGGCCGGTGCTGGTGACCGCGATGCCGCTGGAAAAGTCCAGGTAGTCCTCGCCGGTGCTGGTGGTCACCACGCACCCTGTGCCGGAGACCACCTCCAAGTCGGTCACTCGAAACCAGACATCAGATATGTGCTCAGTCACGGCGGCCTCTCTACTCCGGTCAGGAGCCCAACCTAGCGGTGGTCCGCCGCTACCGTCTGGGGTCATGCTCGACATTCGCCGCTTCCGTTCCGAACCCGACGTCTTGCGGGCCGGACTGGCCCAGCGGGGAGGCGACGCCGCCGCCTCGGTGGATCGCATCATCGATCTCGATATTCGTCAGCGATCCCTGGGCACCGAACGAGACGACCGACGGGCCCAGGTGAAGGCGTTGTCCAAGGACGTGGGCCGGTTACGGGCCCAGGGTGATGCTGATGGCGCCGAGGCCCTGATGGCGGAGAGCCGGGTGTTGGGTGAGCAGGAGAAGGCCCTCGATGCCTCGGTGGCAGAGCTCGCCGCCGAGATGCGAGACCTCCTGCTGCGCACCCCCAACGTGCCGTCTCCGGACTGCCCCACCGGGGCGGGCGAGGCCGACAACATCGTGCTGCGTCTCGAGGGGTTCGATCCCGATGCCTACGGCGACCACCAGCGGGTTCCGCACTGGGACATCGGGAGCCAACTCGGGATCCTCGACGGGGAGCGGGCCACCAAGATCGCTGGCTCCATGTTCACCATGTACCGCGGCTGGGGCGCGCGGCTGTTGCGCGCCATGGTGCAACTCAGCCTCGACCGCAACGCGGATGCCTTTGAGGAACTTCGTCCGCCGAGCCTGGTTCGAACTGACACGATGATCGCCACCGGTCATCTCCCCAAGTTCGACGACGAGGCGTACCACATCGAACGCGACGATCTTTGGGCGATCCCCACGGCGGAGGTTCCGCTCACCTCCATGCATCGGGATGAGGTGCTCGACGGCGCCGACTTGCCCCTGCGCTACACCGCCCACACGTCGTGCTTTCGGCGGGAGGCAGGGGCAGCGGGCCGAGACACGCGTGGCCTTTTGCGCGTGCACGAGTTCGACAAAGTTGAGTTACTGGCGTTGGCCACCGGGGCCGAGGAGGCAATGGCCTGCCAGGAAGACATTCTCGCCCGCAGCGAGGCGCTGCTTACCGAACTGGGTCTGCCCTACCGGATCCTCGATCTCTGTACCGGAGATATTGGGGCATCGGCGGCGCGTACCTGGGACATCGAGGCCTACGCCCCCGGGTGCGACATGTGGCTCGAGGTCAGTTCGGTGTCCTGGTTCTCGGATTACCAGGCCCGCCGGGCCAACATCCGGTACCGGCCGGTGGGGGGTAAGGGTACCGAGGTGTGCCATACGGTAAATGGCTCGGCCATGGGCTGGCCCCGCACCGTGGCGGCCTACCTCGAAACCCATCGGCAGCCCAACGGGTCGATCGCCGTGGTGGAAGCGTTGCAGAGCTATCTCGGCGTTGAGGTGATCACCGGTCGCCGCTGATCCGCTCCCCCCGTATCCTGGGGCATGACCCTGGATGCCCAGCGCGTGGAATATGAAACAGTCGGCTTCGATGTGGGTGACGCCGACCCCGACCCGTTCGTGCAGGTACACCGCTGGTGGGATGAGTGGTCCGCGGTGGCCCCCAACGAACCGAATGCAGTGGTCCTGGCGACCGCCGATGCCGCCGGCCACGCCTCGGCTCGTACCGTGTTGCTGCGCGGGCTCGATGCCTCCGGTTTTACGTTCTTCACGAGTTACGAGAGTCGGAAGGGCCAGGACCTCGATGCCCATCCCGTCGGCACGATTCTCGCGAGTTGGGTCCCCTTGCTGCGCCAGGTCAACGCCCGGGGCGCGATTGCCAAGGTCGAGCGGGCTGAGAGTGAGACGTATTTTGCTGGCCGACCCCGGGGGAGCCAGTTGGCGGCCTGGGCTTCGCATCAATCGAGCGAGGTGACCGACCGAGGCGAACTGGAAGGGCGGTTTGCCGAGGCGGAACAACGCTTCGAGGGCCAGGTCGTACCCTGCCCGCCCTACTGGGGTGGCTACCGGCTCGTGCCCGACTCGATCGAACTCTGGCAAGGACGTCCGAGTCGGATGCACGACCGGCTGCGCTATGAGCGCGACGCCCCCGGTGCGGCGTGGCGGATCGTCCGGCTCAGCCCGTAGGGGAGAGCGGCCAGGTCGTGGCCGCCGCCACCAGGCCCGCGACGAGCTCCGCGGTGTGGGGGATCGGTGCGTCGGCAGGGAGGTCGGCCCAGAACGGCCCGTGGGATCGCACCCGGGGGGGCAGTTCGATCTGTACCCCGCCGCCCCGAGTGAGGTTGACCGGGTTGTTCCGGTGGACACCCCGCAGCTCAAGGGGGATCTCGTCGAGGTCGTCCACCACGCGGTAGCTCGGCAGGGCCGGCCGCAGATGGGTGGCGAGATGGGCGGCGAGGGGGCGGTGGCCGCCGCCCAGCAACAGGGTGGTCCAGAACCCTTCGCGCCCGAAGCCGTGGAGTGCCACCACCACATCCACATGCTGCAGAAAGCGAGCCAACCCGGGCGAGTCGTTCGGGGTCACCTCGATGGAGGGGATGTGCCAGCGCAGGTCGGGGGGTTGGCGCACGGCGTAGAGCGAGGCACCGGATTGTTCCGCGGCGGCGCGGGCGGCGATGTCGGTGCCCACCTCGAGGTTGCCGCCATGAAATGCCATAAAGCCAAACGTTGATCGCAACTCGATGTCTTCTTCGACACCGTCGTGGGCGAGCAACTCGGCGAAGCGTCCCATTTAACGGCGAGCCCGGGTGCCGAGGGTGGCGATCAACAGCGAGGCCAGCGCCGCCGCCAACACGAGACCGAGTTCGGTGGGGCCCACGCGGTAGATCCAGTCGGCGATGGTGTCGGAGACTCCGGTGACCCGGTCGACCAACGGCGACCGCTGTCCCACTTCACCGGGTTGCACCCCGCGCTCATACCAGCCGTAGTGGACGAGGTAGGCGCCCGCCAGGACCAGGAGAGCCCCGGAGGCACGCGTCACGTAGGGGAGAACAGAACGGAGACGTTGGAGCAACCCCTGGCGGGCCATGCCCAGGCTGACGGTGAGGGCCAGCAGCACGAGGGTCATCCCGAGCGCGTACGTCACAAACACCGCCACGCTCGAGGCCAGATTCTCCCGGCGGAGCGTGCCCACCACATTGGCGGCGAAGAGGGGAAAGGCGCAGGAGATCGAAGCAATCGCGTAGGACACGCCGAACACAAACATCGAACGGCTTTCACGAGTGCGGCCACCGCGTTGCAGTTTGGGCAGGTTCACGTTGGGTTGGTAGCCCGCCACCATGGTCACCCCGACCGCCACCAGGACCACCCCGATGAGCATCGTGGCCCACGGGGTGCCGCTGCTGAAACGAACCGACAGGTGGTAAGTGGCGAGGCCCACCAGGCCGAATACGAACAGGAAGCCGGCCGCTACCGAAAGCCCAACGCCCACCGATCGGGCGACGCTGGTCCGCAGGTTTTGGTCGTCGCCATCGCGCCCGAGGAAGTAGCCGAGGTAGGCGGGCAGCATGGCAAAGCCACAGGGGTTGACGATGGTGAGCATCCCCGAGGCAAAGGCAAGGGCCAAGGGAGCGTTGATCATCCGGGGACGCCGAGTTTGTCGGCGATGAGGGCGCGCAGTTCGGCCGCGGTTAGCTCGCCCGTGTGGACATCCACGATGGTGCCGTCGCTGTCCAGCAAGACGGTGGTGGGCAGAAAGGATCCGCCGAGCGCGGTGATGACCGAACCGTCGCGGTCCTGGCCGGTGCGGTACGACACCCCGGTTTGGGTCACGAGTTCCTGGGCATCCTCGGGTCGATCCGCTACCGCTAGGCCCAGGAAGGTAACGGAATCGCCGAGTTCCTGGTGCACTTGCTCGAAGATTGGCATCTCAGTGATACACGGGACGCAGGTGGAGGCGAAGAAGTTTACCACCGTCGGAGCGCCGTAGACCGCTGCGAAGGACACGGTCTGATCGTCGAAGGTAGTGAAGGTGGCGTCATCGGGGTCGATGGGCTCATCCGGCGTAAGGGAGATGTTGTTCTCGGCGGTGACGGTGGGCTCAGGGGGGACCGGTCGGTCCAAGAGCCGGTAGGTGCCCACGGCCGCGAAGAGAGCCAGCACCGTGGAGAGCACCACGAGGGGCCAGGGCAATCGCGAGGAGGACGGCACAGCGTTGACGGTATCGCCGTCGCACCCGGGGGCACACGTCGCTGCCGGAGCGCACGCAGGTTGACCGCGGGCAGGCCGGGGGTCGGTCGTCGGACAACCCGCACGACGGGGGGAATGCCCGTGCGAATTGGCGGCCGTTGCCCCGGCCCGCCCCTAGGCGGTGACCTCGCACCGGCGGTGCCTGGCGCCGTGGCCTGGCCCTGCCGGTGACGGTGGGGTTACGCGATCTGGTAGACCACGCGATTTTGGAGATGGACCGGGATGGGAATGTCCGGGAACTGGTCCTCCGGGCGAGCGAGCGTGGGGGGCCGACCCCGCCGCCGCTTGCTCGTGAGAACCCTGCCGTGCAGCAGCAGTTGGCCTCCCCATACCCCCCACGGCTCGCGCCGATCGAGCGCCCCGGCAAGGCATTGGGTCATCACGGGACATTGTCCACAGATCCGCTTGGCGGTCGAGATGTCGTGCAGTTCTTCGCTGAAGAACAGCCCGCTCATGGTGCCGGCGGAGTCGTTACAGCGGGCTTGGGCCCACCACTGGCGATCTTCGGTGCTGTCGCGGTTTTCAGGACCGTCGAAGTTGTTGTCGTAGCGCTGGGGCAACATCGCCCTGCTCCTTGTCGTGGTGGGGTTGGATGGATCGGTGGATGGGTGGAAGATCGGTGGGCGGGGCGCAACGAGAAAGGCCACCGGGTTGGAATCCCGGTGGCCTCTCGGTTGGCTGCGTCTCGCTGTGGTTTAGCTAGAGCGAGAGCTCCGAGAGGGGCCGGGTCGGGCGGTTCTTGCTGTCAAACACCACGCAGGTGCTCGGCTTGGCAAGGGCGCCCTTAGTCCAGGAAATGGCGTGGTTCCCGCCAGCCATCGCATGGACCACGGCGCCGGCATACATGGCGGTCGCGGTGCTGACGGTGGCATCGAAGTCGCCCGCGCCAACACTCAGGCGCGGGGCACCGGCGGAGGCCGTGCGGCCTGCGGTGGTGTGCGTCTGAGCGGACATGGTCACGGTCTCCTGGGGGAAAACTTAGCGAACGTAGGGAATCTACGCCCCATCATCGGACCACGCCCGGCCCTGGCGAGTCAACCGATTAATCGGCCGGCCCCGCTGAAACCCCTGAGACGGGTACGTTCCTGGGCTATGGATGACCTCGTGGCGCGCCCCCCTACGGGTCGGGTTTTTGCCGGCACCCGTCGAGTTCGCCTCGCCGATGTGAGCCCAGCCGGCCGCCTCCGCCTCGACGGTGCGGCCCGCTTTCTCCAGGACCTCTCGGCCGACGATACGGCCGACGCCGCGCTCCCCGACGCGGAGGCATGGGTGGTGCGAAAGACCATGATCGTGGTGGAGTCCTTCCCCGCCTACCTCGAGTCGATGGCCTTGGTCACCTGGTGCTCGGGTACGGGGAGTCATTGGGCGGAGCGGAGAATCAGCATGCACGGTGAGCGGGGCGGGGTGCTGGAAGCGGCCACCACATGGGTGAAGTTGAATCGAGCCACCGGCCGACCAGCCCGCATACCAGCGGGATTCGAGAAGATCTACGGCGAGGCGGCCGGTAGCCGACGGTTGACGGCACGGCTCGACCACCCTGAGGTAGCACCCTCGGGGGCCAGCGCATTCCGCTGGCCGCTCCGGGTCACTGATTTCGACGTGCTCCACCATGTGAACAACGCCGTCTACTGGCAGATCGTGGAAGAGGCACTGGCCCTTCGGCGCGACCTGCGGGCGCCGGTGCGAGCCGAGGTGCAGCACCGCACCGCCATCGAGCGAGGCAGTGAGGTGCAGGTATCCACCGCGCCGCTGGCCGACGGTGGCCTGGGCCTGTGGGTAGTGGCGGATGGCCGGTTGGCCGCCACTGCGCAGGTTCGCCCCGGGGGGAGTGGGGTCGCTAGCGGGTCTCGATGAGGCGATAGTGCAGGGCGCCGGCCTGGTGGTGGCTCACCATCTCGCCGGTGATGCGCAGGTGTTCGAGGTGGGCGTACGTCTCGCTTTCGGCCAGTTGTCCCCACGAACGAGGTTTGAACAACTCGTGGGAGTACGCCTCCACACTGGCATCCCCCAGCTCCTCGGCAGCGGTGCGGAGGCGGTCGAGACGCTCCTGGTGATGGGCGCGGATGTCGTTTGCTCGGCTGGCGAGGTTTTGGAAGGGCTGGCCGTGGGCGGGGAGCACGAGTTGCACCCCGTGGAGGGCCGCCACCTTGTCCAGGGAGGCGAAGAATTCGCTCAACGGGTCGGCCCCGGCCACGAGCCCGGAGATGTGAGGGGTGATCGTCGGCAGCACGTGATCACCGGAGAGCACAATGCCCGCCACCGGGTCGAAGAGGCAGAGGTGGTCGTTGGTATGACCAGGGGTGTGGAGTGATACCCACGGGCGACGACCCAGGGTAATGACCTCGGCGTCGTCGACCCGACGGGTGGGGGCGGGCGTGCGCATGAACCGTTTGAGCGCCAGCCGGTAGAGCCCGATGTTGACCCGGCGAGGCATGGGGGGCCGGAAGGTAGTGCCATCCCGCCAGGGCAGGGCATGATCCCATGGTCCCACCGAAGGCGCCTCGCCGGCGGGGGTGGGGAGGGCTTCGTCATCGGCCGGGTCGAACCAGGTGCGGAAACTGCGGTGGGTGATGACTTCAGAACCGTAGACATCGCGTAGGCGGCCGGCCCCCCCGAAGTGATCCGGATGGGAGTGGGTCACCACCACCGTGTGGACGTGCCGGGGGCGGTAGCCCGCCTGCTTGAGACGGTGCACGAGTGCCCGCCACGATGCCGGTCCCGGCATTCCCGGATCGATCACGGCCACGCCGCGCTCGTCCTCGAGGAAGTAGCAGTTCACGTGGCCGAGGCCGGGAAGGGAAATAGGCAGTTGCGAGCGCAGGATGCCCGGGCTCATCTCGGTGATCTCCGGGCTCGCCGGTTCTTGTTCCTGGGTGGGCCGACGCGGGGGGGTGACGGGCGGCACGGTTTTGCGAAATCTCATGGATGGTTCGGCGCAGGCGCAGGCTCAGGTGGGGGGCGGGGGGAGGAACACGTGTTGGCGGTACCACCGCAACTCGTGGATCGACTCACGGATGTCGTCGAGGGCGCGGTGGGCGGTGGCCTTGCGGGGCAGGGCTTCGAGGGCGCCGGGGTACCAGCGGCGGGTGAGTTCTTTGATGGTGGACACATCCACCGATCGGTAGTGGAGGTACTCCTCGATCTCGGGGAGGTAGGCGGCCAGAAAACGTCGATCGGTGCCGATCGAGTTGCCACACAGCGGGATGGTGCGGGGCTGTGGCACGTGCTGTTTGATGAAGTCGAGCGTGGCGGCCCCGGCTTCGGCGAGAGTGATGGTGGAGGCGGCAATCTCTGTGAGGAGACCGCTGGAGGTGTGCATGTCCAGCACGATTTGCTCCATCCCCACCATCGCGTCGGCGGGTTGATGGACCACCAGGTCTGGGCCTTCGGCCACGATCTCGAGTTGATCGTCGGTCACGATGGTGGCGATCTCCACGATGACGCAGTGGGCCGGGTCGAGGCCGGTCATTTCCAGATCCATCCAGACGAGCACGGGGGCACACTACCCACTGGAGCCACAGGGCCTAGGTTCGGCGGGATGGAAGGCCTGCCTGTTCCCGTTGTTCAGCTCGACCCGTTACTCCCGCTCCCCGCGTACGCCACCCCGGGGGACGCCGGGTTGGACCTGCTCGCTCGCTCCGAGGTCACCCTCGCGCCCGCCGGCGGTCGGGCGCTGGTGCCCACCGGGATTGCGGTGGCCCTACCCGAGGGGTACGCCGGGTTCGTGCAGCCCCGGAGCGGCCTGGCCTTGAAGCACGGAGTTACGTGTCTCAATACTCCGGGCCTCATCGACAGCGGTTATCGGGATGAAATCAAGGTGCTGCTGGTGAATCTTGATCCCACCGAGCCGTTCCCGATCCACCGGGGTGATCGCATTGCGCAACTGGTGGTCCAGGCGGTGGCCATGGTGGTGTGGCAGCCGGTCGACGTTCTCGACGGGGTAAGCCGCGGCGGCGGCTTCGGCTCCACCGGCGTGTGACTAGCGAACCGGGAGGTATGGCGGCGACCGATCCGCCGGGCGGGTTGGGTTCGGCGGGGATCGAGGCGTGGCGCGTGCACGATTCCGGTTTGGTCGCGGTGGCAAATCGGTTCCGTCGCCTGCCGGGGGTGGTACGCCACCATCGCGGGGAGGGCGATCCCTGGCCGGATCGCGTGCGGTTGGCGGTGGTGGATGGCACGTTGGTGGTCACTACCCCATCGGGGAGCTCGGTGGGTCGCTGGCCGCGGGCCGATGTTGAGCTGCGGGCACTGTCCCAAGGTCCGCCGGTGACCTTCACGGTGCGGCTTCCGGGGGCGGCCCACCTCCTCGCCGCCGCCGCGACCGAGGCCACCACGCGGTTTCTGGCGGCATTGGCCTGAGCCGACCCTAAGGTGCGCCCCTAGGTGGTTCGATCGACGATGGAGGGTTCGGCCATGGGAGAGCTAGTGCTGGCGGGAACCGCTGGCCTTATCACCGGCGGCGGCAGCGGTATTGGGCTGGCGGCCGCTCGCCATCTACTGCGCGATGGGGCCTCGGTCACGTTGGCGGGTCGGAACCGGGAACGTCTCGACGCCGCCGTGGCCGAGTTGCGACGCGACGCTCCGGGGGGGGCGGAGGTGCGCTCGGTGGTGTGCGATGTGGCCCGGGAAGATGACGTGGCGGGAGCGGTAGCGGCGGCGGTGAGCATCACCGGGGCGCTGCAACATTGTGTGGCCTCCGCCGGCACGGGCACCGTCGCTCCGGTGGTGGCAATGCCCGCCGAGGAGTGGCACCGCGTGCTCGATATCAATCTCCACGGCGCCTTTTTCACACTGAAACATGCGGGGGCGGCCATGGTCCGCTCGGGGGGCGGTGCCTTTGTGGGGTTGTCCTCGATCGCCGGTCCGCTCACCCACCCGTTCATGTCGGCCTATTGCGTGTCTAAAGCAGGTTTGGAGGCTCTGGTGCGCAATGGCGCCGATGAGTTGGGCCGGGCGAATGTGCGGGTCAACGCCGTGCGGCCGAGCATGGTAGCCACCGAGTTGGCGGCACCGCTCGAGCAAGACCCCGAGGTGCTGGCCGACTATCTCGCCAACATCCCGATGGGCCGCACGGGCACCGTGGAGGACGTCGCGCCGTTGATCCGGTTTCTCTGTGGTCCCGAATCGAGTTGGATCACGGGCCAGTGCATCAGCGTGGACGGCGGCCACACTCTGCGTCGTGGCCCCAACGTGGAGCATTGGGCGAGGGCGTTATACGGGGATGAGGCGGTGGACGGCTCGGCGTCGATGGGCCCAGGGGAGCGGTAAACCCTATGACTTTTCTCCCTACCGACCGTTAGGTAGGGTGTTGGAATGACCTCGTCGGGAGCCCTGCTCACGGATCTGGAACCCACCGCCGCCCGCCTCTTGGATCGCCATCTGGCCTCCAACAAGGAGTGGTTTCCTCACGAATTGGTGCCGTGGGGCCAAGGGAGGGATTTCGAGGCGGACTATCAATGGGATCCGCAGGAGGCCTCGTTGTCCCCCGAGGTCCGAAGTGCTCTGTTCGTCAACCTCCTCACCGAGGACAACCTTCCGTACTATTTCCGCACCATTGAGCGGATGTTCGGAGCCGACACGGCCTGGGGCACTTGGGCACGACGCTGGACCGCGGAAGAGGGCCGTCACTCCATCGTGATCCGCGACTACCTCACGGTGACCCGCTCCATCGACCCCGTGCAGCTTGAGCGAGCCCGAATGGCGCAGGTCTCCTGTGGCGAGGTGCCGGAGCCAGAAACGGCGCTGGATGGCTTCGTCTACGTCGCCCTTCAAGAACTGGCTACCCGAATCTCGCACCACAACACGGGCAAGTTGTTGTCCGATCCCGCGGGGTACGAGGTCATGAAGAAGGTGGCAAGCGACGAGAATCGGCACTATCTCTTTTACCGAGATCTGGTCACCGAGGCCTTGGCGGTCGATCCGTCAGGCACGGTGATGGCTATCGAGCGTCAGGTGCGCACGTTCGAGATGCCTGGTACGGGGATCCTTGATTTCGAGGTGCACGCCAAAGCGATCGCCAATGCCGGCATCTATGACTTTTCTATTCACCACGACCAGATTTTGGCACCGGTGGTGCTTCGTCATTGGGCGGTGGAGAGTATCGAGGGCCTTAGCCCCGAGGCCGAGCAGTCGCGGGCGGCGCTGGTTAAGCGCATCGGTCGCATCGCCAGGGCTGGTCGCCGGTTAGCGGCTCGGCGCGAAGAAACAGCCGAACTGACCCCCGCGTAACGGCAGGTCTATTCGTCGCTCTTGGTGTTTTGGTGGAAACGCTTTTGTTCGTAGAGGCGGGCATCGGCCACCGAGATGAGTTCATCAGAAGTGGTTCCATCAGCGGGGCTTTGGGCGGTTCCGTAACTCGCTCCGAGGAGTGACCGGGCGGTCGGGTCATTGGCGAGCATCCCGGCGACGCGCTCGACGACCTGCTTGGTGCTGGTGTGGTCGGACCCCACCAGGAAGATAGCGAATTCGTCGCCACCGAGGCGTCCTACGGCATCGGACGTTCGCAAATTTTGCGTCAGGATCCTGGTGAAGCCGCGTAGGGCGTCGTCGCCGGCGGGGTGGCCGTGGGTGTCGTTGAGCGTCTTGAACTGGTCGAGGTCGTACAGCACCAGCGTGATCTGCTCATTCGATCCACGGGTGAGCATCAGTTCCTGATTGAGACGCTCGGAAAAGGCGCGCCGGTTGAGGGCGCCGGTGAGGTCATCGCGGCTGGCGATGGTGCGAAGTTCGTTCAGGCGGTTGGCTCCGGTGATCGCCACGAGGGCCTGGTTGGAGAAAGTGCGCAGGATGCGAAGTTTGGCTCGGCTCGGAATGAGGTGGTCGATGGGGTCGTCGGGCCACACCCAACCCACCATTGAGCCGGTGTCGTCGGTGAGGGGGATCAGGAGCCAGTGGTGATCCCACGCCAGCGGACCGGAGCCATTGCGGACCGAGGTGAATCGGCGGGAATCGCTCCCCATGATGGTCAGCGCGTCGTCGACCGGGAGGAGGTAGCACCCTTCGATTTCGAACCTGGGGATACAGAGTCGCTTGGCCTCGGTCAGGGTGGGTACACCCGTGACGGGCGGGTCGCCGTTCCATCCCGCCGACGCACGAGACGTGATGCTGGTGGAACCGGGCTCGCATAGTTGGATGACCACGCGATCAAAGCCCAGCGCTCGACGGATGCTCTCGGAGCACGTCGTGAGGAGTTGATCGGTGGATTCCGCCGTGCCGAAGTGAGTGGACAACCGGAACAGCACCTCGAGGGCTTTGGTGTTCTGGCGGGCTTCCACCACTCGGAGGGCGCTTCGTATGCCGACTGAAAGTGCATCCACCACCGCGACCATCAGGGCGATTTCCTCAGCACTGGGTCGGAGGCCGGACAGCGGCTCATCGATCGAGACAAACCCCACCACCGTGTCGTGGTCATCGCGCATCGGCACGAAGAACTGGTCGTCGGCCTGCCATGCGCCAGGTTTCTCAGGCGAACGATCACGCACAATGACGGCGGTGCTTTCCTGATCATGAGGGTCGGGAAAGGAGCCGCTGGGGATAAAGAAAGCGTGACCAACATCGAATTTGGGTGCGAAATGGCCACTCAGGGCCTCTTGCGAAAACGTGATGCCGGCTAATTTCGCAACGACCTCGGGGGGACCGTGGATGGCCACGACCTCGAAGTCGTTCCAGGCGGGGCGCACGAGGTTGATCGCCACGGCCATGCAACCGAGGACCGCGGCGAGGTCACCCACGATTATTTGGAGGGAATCGGCTAAGTCTTCCTCGACCGCGTTGGAGGAGAGTTCTATGAGCCCGCGGAGGGCTTTCATCGCCACTTCAACCTTGGTTTGCACGCCCTTTGACCTTACGCTGCTTGGGCGACTCACGCCTTTTGTCAGCGGGTTAAAACGACCAGCGGTAGCGGTAGGGGCGGGAATGGGGGTGTCGGCCAGAACAAATCTTTACGGCCGTAGGTTGCCACCGAGATCAAACAGTCGGGGCCGCCTTGGCGGCAATCCACTCCGCGCAGGGCGGGGATGCGTCGCGATGGCCACCGAAGTTCCGAGGCCGACAACGTTGAGTTGTCCACCTCCTTCCTCACCACCGGTAGGGGAGTGAAGTCACGAATATCGCTCCCGCACGGCCCGGACGATGGTGTCGGCCTGGAGGTTCGGGAGGCCAGCGCCGCCGTCGACAATCAGGTTTTGGCCGGTGAGGTAGGCGGCGGCCGGCGAGCAGAGGAAGGCGATGACCTCGGCCACCTCGGGCGCCGACCCGATGCGCCCCAACGGGGTGCCCTGCTCGGCGATGGCGGTGAAGTGGGGGTCGTTGGTGATCACGGTGGTGAGGTTGGTGGCGATCATCCCGGGTGACACACAGTTCACACGGATAGTGGGGGCGTACTCCATTGCGGCGGTGGCGGTGAGGTTCACCACGGCGGCTTTGGCGGCGCTGTAGGGCGCCTCCCCCGGCAGAGGACGGCTGGCATTCAGGCTGGCCACGGTGACGATGCTGCCGCCGCCGCCGTTGAGCAGCAGGGGAATGGCGGCGCGCATGGTGTGGAAGGTGCCGTCGAGATTCACGCCCACCACCAGTCGCCATTCCTTGTCGGAGTAGAGGTGCAACGGCTTGTTCAGCCCGAACCCGGCGTTGGCCACCACGTCGGTGAGGCCGCCCATCGCTTCCGCGGCCGCCCCCACGGCGGCGGTGGTGGCATCCGGATCAGCAACGTCCACCTCCAACGCGAGGCCGCCCACCTCCTCGGCCACGGCGCGGGCGCTGGCCATGACGCGGTCAAGGACGGCCACCGCCGCCCCTCGTTGAGCAAGGCAGCGGACCGTGGCGGCCCCGATTCCCGAACCGCCGCCGGTTACGACGGCGCAATGGCCCTGGAGGTCGCGCTCGCCGGTCATTGTCGCGGCTCCATCACCAGGGGGGCGGCCTTGATCCCGGAGATGATCGACGAACCACTGCGCCGCACCGGACCCGCAACGGTGAGGCGCTGCCAGCGTTGCACAACCCCCTCGAGGACGACGGAGAGTTCCAGGCGGGCCAAGGCGGCGCCGAGACAGAAGTGGGGGCCGTGGCCCAATGCCACGTGGTGATTGGGCGACCGGCCCACATCGAAGGCACCGGCGGTGGGGCCAAACTCAGCCTCGTCGCGGTTGGCCGAGGCGTAGATCAACAGGAGGGGATCGCCGGCGGTGATCTCAACTCCACCGAGGACGGTGCTGGTTACTGCGGTGCGCAGGAAGGAGGTAACCGGCGTGGTCCAGCGCAGCACCTCCTCCACTGCGCTGGGCCGCAGGGCTGGGTCGGCCCGGAGCCGGTCGAGTTGTTCGGGGTAGTCGGCCAGGGCCACCAGTGCCCCCGAGATGGAGTTGCGGGTGGTTTCGTTACCTGCCACCAGCAACTGGATGAGAAACATGCCCAGCTCGCTGTCGCTGAGTTCCTCGCCGTCTTCGGAGTAGCGAGCCAGCATGGATACGACGTCGTCTTGGGGGGTCGCCCGGCG
This sequence comes from Actinomycetota bacterium, assembly GCA_009886035.1. Taxonomy (GTDB): domain Bacteria; phylum Actinomycetota; class Acidimicrobiia; order Acidimicrobiales; family VFJN01; genus VFJN01. The sequence goes on along the minus strand of VFJN01000084.1, from coordinate 11,779 downwards.
TTGCGAGGCCAGTGCGAGCAACTCCACGGTCATCTCGCCGAGAAGCGCCATGCGCTCGTCGTCGGACCAGTCGGTGGCGCCAGGGATGACGGCCTCGGACCACCGAAAGAGCCGGTCTTCGTCGCCGGGGGGGAGTCCGAGTAGGGCGGCGATGAGTTGGATCGGAAGCGGCACGGCCAGCTCGGCGGTCACGTCCACCACCGCTCCCTCGGCGGCCTTAATGGCCAACTCGTTCAGTAGACGGCCGGTGCGGTCCCGCACGAGGCCCTCGAGTGAACGCACCACGGTGTTGGTGAAGCCTGGCCGAGCCAACTTCCGGTACCGGGTGTGCTCGGGGGGGTCGGCATGCATCATGGTGGGCGGACTGTCGTAGGAGACGCCGATCTCCTCCACCAGGATCCCTTTGCCCGAGCAGAATCGGCTCGGGTCGCTGGACGCTTCTGATACGTCGGCGTGGCGCGTGACGGCCCAGAACCCCGAGGTGGCATTCCAGGCCAGAGGACATTGGCGGCGCAATCGCTGGAGGGTGGCGTGGAGGTCGCCGGCGTAGGTAGCCGGATCGAGGAGGGCGTCGGTGAGGGGTTCATGATCGCCGGGCACGGCTGGAACCTAGTGCGGCTACTTCGACTAGACCCCCAGGATGGTGAATCCCGAGCGAATGGTGGAGTTGGGCTGCTACGGCCTGGCCGGACACGCCGATGATCCGAGGGTGCTCCTCGATGAGGTGCGCGATGCCGAACGGATCGGTATTGGTTCGGTGTTCATCTCGGAACGCTTCAACGTGAAGGAGGCGGCGACGCTGTGCGGAGCGGCCGCGGCGGTGAGCGACGAGGTTGGTATCGCCACCGGGGTGACCAACACCCCCACGCGCCACCCCCTCGTGACCGCCGCCTTTTCCACCACGATGCACCGGCTGAGTCGGGGCCGTTTCGCCCTGGGGATCGGACGGGGCATCGGGCCGCTACTAGACATCATGGGCATCCCGAAGATAACGATGGCCCAGATGGAGGACCACGTTGGTCTCTACCGACGGTTGTGGAAGGGCGAGGCGATCTTTGGTCACGACGGGCCGGCGGGGAAGTACCCGCTGTTGTCGCTGGGCTCGGGATTCAACGAAGACATCCCGGTGCTGGCGGCGTGCCTCGGGTTCAAGACCATGCGGTGGGCGGGTCGCGTGTTCGATGGGGTGATTCTCCACACCTTCGTCACCGATGAGGCCCTGGCGCGCTGCGTGGCCGAGGTGCGTCGGGGCGCGGAGGAAGCGGGGCGGGATCCGGCGGCGGTGAAGGTATGGGCGATTCTGGCCACCCTTCACGAGCCGGACCACGAGCGTCTCCAGCGCGGCATGACCGGGCGGATGGCCACCTACTTCCAGGCCTACGGCGATGCGCTCGTCGCCATGAACGGGTGGGACCCGGCGCCGCTCGCGCGTTTTCGGGACGACGAGGTAGTGCGGTCGGTCCCGGGTGCCATCGATGCCGTCGCCACTCTCGATCAACTCGATCACATCCAGACACTCATCCCCCCGGAGTGGCTCCCGGCCGCGGTGGGTTCGGCCGAGCACTGCGCGTCGAGGGTGCTCGATCAGTTTGCGGCGGGGGCCGACGGGGTGATTCTTCATGGGTCCACCCCGGCCGAACTCGAACCGGTGGTCCGGGCCTACGCCGCCGTGCGCCCGGCTGACCGATTTGCGGGCCGAGCACCCAACCCGGGCCGCTAAGGGCGCCTCTACCCGAAGGCGGAGCGGCGATTTGTAAGGTGGGGGAATGTCAGAGTTGGCCCCGCCGCGCATCCGTATTGGTCGCTACAACATTAAGGCGGGTCCGGTGGCTCATCTCCAGGCGGAGCGCCAGCGACTAGAGGGTCTGAGTTGGGAGCACTTCGACGCAGCTCCCCACGGCGCCACCATCGGAGCCACGCTCACTGGTGTGGATCTAGCCCAGGATCTGCCCGCTCCGGTAGTGGCCGAAGTGCGCCAGGCGTTACTTGATTACAAGGTCGTGTTTTTTCGCGATCAGCACCTCACCGCCGAACAGCACGTGGCCTTCGCCAGGCGGTTCGGTGATCTCGAAGTGCACCCATTCTTGAAGAGCAATTCGTCGCTCCGGGAGTTGGTGCGGTTCGAGAAGTCGCCCGAGGTCGGTGGCTATGAGAACGGTTGGCACAGTGATGTGTCCTGGCGGGCCGAGCCATCGATGGGATCGATTCTGCGCGCCATCGAGGTGCCACCGAGCGGGGGCGACACGCTCTTTGCCGATATGGGCGCTGTGTACGACGGGCTCGATGCCGACACGCGGGCCCTCATCGATCCGCTACAGGCCGAGCACGACTTCACGCAGGTCTTTGGCCGGTCGTTGCCGCCGGAGAAGCAAGCGGAAATGCGCCAGCGCTACCCGCCGGTGGAGCATCCGGTGGTGCGCACTCATCCCGAAACGGGTCGGCGGTTGCTCTATCTCAACCGGTTCTTCGGCCTGCGGATCATCGGTCTTCCCGACGATGAGAGCCAGGCTCTCATCGACCGGCTTTGCCGCCAGGCCGAGGTAGTGGAGTACCAGTGCCGCTTTCAGTGGAGCCCCGGTTCGGTGGCCTTCTGGGACAACCGCGCCGTGCAGCATTACGCCTGCAGTGACTACTGGCCAGCCCGTCGGGTGATGGAGCGCGCCACGGTCATTGGCGACCGCCCGGCCTGACGACGGATGATACTGGCCATTGCGGGGGTGTAGCTCAGCCGGCAGAGCAGCGGACTTTTAATCCGAAGCGCGAGAGTTCGATCCTCTCCACCCCCACCAGGTTTTCATGGCCGTCGAAACGAGCGGGGATGCGCGTGGCTTCGGCGGCCGTTCCCGGTTGGTCTCCGGCTTAGCGAAGGTCCTCGTGCTGGCTCTGCATGGCGAGCAGGTAGCCGTGGGCACGCTCCTGTTTGGGGTGGCGGTTGGCGAGTTGGTGAAAGCGGGGGCTGTGATTGGCTTCGACGAGGTGGGCGAGTTCATGCACGATGACCGCATCAACCACCCAGTCGGGAAAGGTGGCGATTCGGTCGGTGATCCGGATCTCGCCGGCGGTGGGTGAGCACGATCCCCATCGGCTGTGCTGGTTGGTGACCCATCGGATCGAGGTGGGTGCCGGTAGGCGATAGCGGCGGGCGAGTTGGTCGGCTCGTTCAGTGAGGTCGATCGCGGTACTGGTGTGCTGGCGATCGAGTTTCTCGCGCATCCAGGCGACGTACTCCACCTCTTGGGCTTTTGTCATCCACTGGGGCATACGCACGACGATCCGTCCGTCCACGATGCGCGCCGACACGGACTTGCGGCGCTTGGCCGAGCGGATGATTTCCACCTCCAATGACGCCACCGGGGGTGAACCGGGCTCGGCGTGTGGCGAGGGACTGATTTCTTCGCTCTTGGGCCATTCGTCGATCGACCACAGGGTGTCCACGTCCTCGACAGTACCGACGGGGGTAGGACACTGGTGGGGATCGGCTTAGATGCCGGCGGGGATGGTTACCTCGTCGGGATCGACGAGGGTGACCCGCTCGCCGAGGGAGATGAGCGTGCCCCCCGAGCCAATCTCGACCCAACGGCCCATGAGGTTGGCCATGGGATTGAAGCCGCCGTTCAACCGCTGTTCGATGGCGTAGATGACGCCGCCGTGGGTGATCACCAGCACCCGGCCATCGGGTGCCTGGTCGTAGAGGGTGGAGAGGGCGCCGGTCACTCGCTCGAGGAGCGCGTGATCCGATTCCCACCTCGGTGGTCGCCGGGGGGGCGTCGGGCTGGAGTCGGTGGCCTCCTGGCGCCGGTGGGGGCGGTCGAGGTAACCGGGCCACGCCTCTTCGATCTGCACTCTGGTGAGGCCGGTCCATTCGCCGGCGTCGCGCTCGCAGAGATTGGGTTCCGTCGCCACGGGCCCGATGTCCAATCCGTCGTTGATGATCGCGGCGGTTTCCTGGGCTCGCTGCAGGTGGGAAGCCACGATGGAATCCATCCGGGCCTGGCGAACGCCGGCCACGGCGTGGGCGGCCTGCCGACGTCCGAGATCGGTGAGCGGCGGGTCGGCCTGCCCCTGCCAACGGCCACTGGCATTCCATTCCGACTGGCCGTGGCGCACCAGCAGCACTCTTGTCATGCCCGGAAACGTACAAGGCGGGCGGGATCTGTCTCAACCTTCGCCGTTCCCCGCCGGGTGATCGGGCCGCCCCGTGGTCTCGCTACGATCAGCGAGGGCGACCGGACCGGAGGAGGTGGCTGCGATGGCTGTATTACGACTGTTCGCCGGTGCCCGGGACGCCGCCGGCACCGGCCGCGATGAGGTGCCAGGCGCCACCGTGGCGGCGGTGCTCAAGGCGGCCCAAGATCGCTATGGCGACGCCTTCACCGCGGTTCTGGACCATTGTCAGATCTGGTGTAACGGCGAGCCGTGTGCCGCCAACGATGCGGTGGGAGATGCCGACGAGGTGGCTGTGCTGCCACCGGTGTCGGGAGGCATGGCCTGATGGCGAAGTCCGCCCGCGCCCGTCGGGCCGGTCCTGCCCCGCGATCTCGACGGGCGACGCGCCGTTACGCCGTGCCCTACGACACCGCCGGCCCGCGTGTGCGCCTGGGCATCGTCTGGTTCCTGGCGGCGGGGGCGGCGTTGACGGTGGGCCCGCTTCCCACCGCCATTGTGTACGGGGGAATGGCGGCAGCGGCCGCCGCCCAATCAGCCCGTTGTTGGCGTCGAGGGGGCGCTCGCCCCAACGAAGTAGTGGCGGCTGGAATGGCCGGGGCGATGGCGGCGGGCGCCGTCCTCGGTGCCGCCGCCGCCGGAGTCGCCCTGCTGGCCGGGGTGGTGGTGGCGGGCGTGGTGGCGGGGGGTGATTGGAAGTCGCCCCATGCCATCGTTGTCGATGTCGGCTGGACGATTCAGTGTGGCCTGTTCCCCGGGCTGGTGGGGCTGTCGATGGTGTTGCTGGATCGGCTTGATCAGGGCTCGGCCCTGGCGCTGCTGTTGCTGGTGTCGGCCTACGAGATCGGCGACTACATCGTGGGCTCCGGGGCGAGAACTCCCTATGAAGGCCCGGCGGCGGGCCTCGTGGCGGTAGTGGTGATCACCTTTATCGTGTCGACCACGCCTCTTTCTACGTTGAGTTTTGGCGATTCGTGGATCTTCGGCCTCTTGGTGGCCGTGGGGGCACCGGCGGGGCAGGTGGTGGCGTCGGCCCTGCTCCCCACTGCGGCCGGTCCGGCTTCGGCACTTCGCCGGATCGACTCCCTGCTGCTCCTGGCGCCGGTGGGGTGCTGGGGGATCGGGCTCGTTCTCTGAGGAGGCGGGATGGCCGGGGCGGGATGCATCCACGGGAGATCTGTTGGGGTGGGCTCAGGGGGAGGAGGGTGGTCAGCCATGGCCCGGGAGTTACCCGCGATGGTTGAGCCGGCGTGTCTGGGTCGCTAGGTTGCTGCGGGTCCGTCGAACAACAACAGGATGTGCACCGTGGAACTCTTCAATAATTTCTTCGAGGCCAATGGGGCGCTATCGATGTTGGGGCGGGCGTCCCACGTCCTCTTCGGCATCACCTGGATCGGCCTGCTCTACTTCTTCAACTTCGTGCAGGTCCCGGCGTTTGCCGAACTGTCCGATGGGGCCCGCTCCGAGGCACTGCGGAAGCTGACCTTCCGGGCGCTGTGGTGGTTCCGCTATGCCGCGCTGCTCACCTTCGCCACGGGCCTTATCCTGGTGGGGGTCGCGAGCAGCGACACAAACTCCAACTACCTCACCGGTCCGTCCGGCGTGGCGATCCTCACGGGGATGCTCTTTGGCATCACCATGTTCCTGAACGTGTGGGGGGTGATCTGGCGCAACCAGAAGATCGTGATCGGCAACGCCGAGACGGTGGCCGCCGGTGGTACCGCCAATCCAGCTGCGCCGGCGGCGGCCAAAAAGGCCGCCCGTGCTTCGCGCTGCAACACCGTGTTTTCGATCCCGATGCTCTGGTTCATGGTGTTCACGGCCCACGGCGGTGGGTTCTACCCTGCCCAAATCGGTGGCACCGTCGTCTACTGGGTCGTCGTACTAGCGCTGTTCGGGTTCATCGAGGCTTCGGCGCTCGGGCTCATCGGCGGCTTCGACAGCCCGTTCAATACCCTGGCCTTCGACAAGCACAAGCACACCATCATCGCCGGTTTCACTCTCCTGGTGGTCATCTGGATCATCGGCTGGGAGATCCTTCTCCCGGTCTGACCCCCCGGGAGGTTCAGGTAACGATGAGCTCCGCCACCATGCCGGCCGACTCATGGCCGGTGATGTTGCAGTAGAGCGTGTACTGGCCCGCCTCAAGTTCCGCGGTTCCTCGATCCGAAGTGCCGATCTGGAGCATGAGCTCGTCGTTGTTCTTGATCAGCAACGTATGGGGAGTTTGTCCCGTGTTCAGGTAGGTGAACTCGACACAGCCCGCCGTTGTTTCATAACGCTCCTGGTCGAACTTCAAGGCGTTGTTGCCGGTTACCGCCACCTGGGACGTGGGGGTGCACCCTTTGGCGCTCTCGTTTGACGAACTGCTGCATCCGAGCAGGACGGTGCTGCAGGTCGCAAGGGCCGCAAGGTAAGCAAGACGGTGGCGCATGCGACTAATGGTAGGCCGTGCCTCAGTCGATTCCACTAGAGGAGTAGCATCAGCACCATGGCAGCAGATCTCGCCCTTCTCCTTGATCCCGGCTACCTCGGCGATCTGCCGGCGCGGCCCATGGAGGAGGTACGGGCGATGCGGGCTGAGTGCCAGCAGGTGGAGACGGGCCTGTCACTGCTTCGCCGTCTGGTGCAGGGCCGGCTGGATATTGTGGGGATCGAACTCACGCGTCGGGCCAACGGCGACGACCCGGCTGACCTGGCCGATCTCATTGCCCGCTTGCCGGAGGTTCTGTCTGATCGCACTCACGCGCCCGGCCTGGGTCGGCTCCCCCAGATGATGTCGCCGGGTGATCTCCCCGCCGACTTCGAAGCCGAACTCGATGCCATCATCGGCGGCAGTGGTTTGTCGCAGTTGTCGGCGCAGACCGACGAACAACTCCGCAGCATCACCGACCGGCTGGCGGAACTTGAGGTGAAGGTGTCGGGTCAACGCCACGCGTTGTTCGGGACGATCGATGCCCTTCAGGCCGAGATCACCCGTCGCTACAAGACCGGCGAGGCATCGGTGGACTCGCTCCTCTAACCCGAGCGCTAACCCCCGACTATGGATTGCTAGCGCTGGTCGCGTAGCGTCTCGGGGGTGAAGGAAGAACTGGAGAACCGGTGGCGGGACTTGGGCGAGTTTATTCGCGACCAACGTCACCGCGATCATCTTTCGCTGCGAAAGTTGAGCGAGATGGCCGGGATCTCCAATCCCTACTTGAGCCAGATCGAGCGGGGCCTGCGCAAGCCGTCGGTGGAGATACTGCAGCAGATTGCCCGAGCGCTGGAGATCTCCTCGGAGACGCTCTATATCCGGGCCGGGATTCTCGACGAGCGGGATGGCGCCGATCTCGTCGGCGAGATCCGGCGGGCTCCGGAGCTTTCTGAGGAACAAAAGAAGACCCTCATCAGGATTTATGACTCTTTCCAACGGGAGAACAAAGCCAGTTTCGGACTAGGCGTGGAAGAACTCGCCGATTTTCAGCGTTAGAGACCGGCGGTACCTTCCATGCGCCGTCTCGCCGTCCTTTCGCTGCACACTTCGCCGCTCGCCCAGCCCGGTCAGGGCGATAGCGGCGGCATGAACGTGTACGTCCGTGAGATGGTCTCGGCTCTGGCCCAGGCTGGGGTTCAGACCGATGTGTTCACGCGGCGTTGGGAAGACGGCCCCGAAATCGTGGAGGTAGAGCCCGGGTTCCGGGTGGTGCACATTGAGGCCGGTCCGCTCGAGTTGGCCAAGGAGCAACTGCCCGACGTGGTTGAGGTCTTTGCCGACGGCGTTCGGGCTCACCTCGCCGCTCGCCGCGACGTCGATGCCCTCCACGCCAATTACTGGCTGTCCGGGGTGGCGGCTCATCAACTCAAACACGAACTGGATCTGCCGCTGGTGTCCACCTTTCACACCCTCGCCCGGGTAAAGGCGGAGACGGGGGATCCCGAACCGGAGCGTCGGGTGCGGGCCGAGGCCGCCGTCATCGGCTGCTCCGATGCGATTCTGGCCAACGGCGTAGCGGAGGTGGACCAACTGGTGCGTCTCTACGGTGCCGATCCACAGCGCATCGAGATCGTGCCCCCCGCCGTGGATCATGCCTTTTTCTCCCCCGGAGACCGTGTGGGGGCTCGGCTGGCGTTGGCGCACCTGAGGTTGGACGAGGGACCGGTGTTGTTGTTCGTGGGACGCATCCAGCCCTTGAAGGGCCTTGACGTGGCGGTGCGCGCCCTGGCGGCGCTGGAACGTCTCGATGCGACGCTGGTGATCGTGGGCGGCTCCAGCGGAGCGGAAGGCGGGGCTGAGGTCGAACGCATCCACCACCTCGCCGCCGATCTGGGGGTGGCGGACCAGTTACGTTTCATCGAGCCGGTATCGCATCACCTCCTCTCCACCTACTACCGGGCGGCCGATGTGGTGCTGGTGCCGAGCCGTTCCGAGTCCTTCGGGCTGGTGGCGCTGGAAGCCGCCGCCTGCGGTACCCCGGTGGTGGCCGCCGCCGTCGGTGGATTGCGCACCCTTATCGAAGACGGTCGTACCGGGTTTCTCGTGGAAGGGCGGGACCCAGCCGTTTTCGCCGCCCGCACGGATCAGATCCTCCGCTCGCCGGGGCTCGCCGCCGAGTTCTCCGAACGAGCGGCCCGTTCGGCCCAGCGCTACACCTGGTCCATCGCAGCGGCCCGGCTACGACGCATCTACAGCGACATCACCGCCCGCAGCCTCGTCGACTGCCGCTGATCGCGGCGGTGCCCGCCGGCGCATTTCGCCGGTAGGTTCAGGGCATGTCCATGCCATCCACGCCGGAGGATCTCCAGGCTCTCGACCACCGGATCAGCGATTGGTTGGCCGAACAGTTGCGCGAGAACCCCCTGGTTGTGGCCGTCGAGCGAGATCGCGAATCGGGCGAACGCCGCTGGTTTGTGCGGGTTACCGGCGAGGCCAAGGACGTTTTCACGGTGTGGTTTCACCTGCAGCAGCGCACCCTGCACTACGAGACGTACGTCATGCCGGCGCCGGAGGAGAACCACGCGTTGTTCTACGAGCACCTGCTGCGTCGCAATCGGCGGCTCTATGGCGCGGCGTTCTGCATCGGCGTTGAGGAGGCGGTCTTTCTCGTGGGCCAACTCGACAACCGCTCCGTAACCACCGAGGAACTCGATCGCCTGCTGGGCTCCTTGTACGCCTGGGTCGAGCAGTACTTTCGGCCCGCCCTGCGGATTGGCTTCGCTTCCCGTTTTTCAGACTGATTCATTGCCTTTCATGTTGTTCTGATCTACGTTGACTCTCGGCGGCGGGAGTGGCCCCGACAGCACCCGATCGGGGAAGGGGTGAGCGAGGCCTCCTCCCGTCCGCCGCGATCGCCGCCCCGCCCCGCCCCTGGCGCTGCTCGGGGCGGGCCCGAGGCTCCGTGGTGCCTCCGGTGGGCGGATAGATTGGAAGGATGATTGACCTCCAAATCATCGGTGGGGGCCGGATGGGCGAGGCCCTGGTAGCCGGCTTGCTTCGAGCGGGCGGGCGCCGTGTGGTCGATGTTCGCATCGTGGAACCGGATGCCGCCCGATGCGAGGCGTTGGCGCAGATCTTTCCCGGCATCGACCTCGCGGGCACCCCCGGTGAGGCGGCGGGCACGGTGATCGCGGTGAAACCGGGAGACGTCGCCGGTGTGTGCCGGATCGCCGGCGCCGCCGGGCCGGGTCGGGTGCTGTCGATTGCCGCCGGGGTCACCATTGCGACAGTGGAAACCAATCTCCCCGATGGCACCCCCGTGGTGCGCGCCATGCCCAATACGCCTGCCCTGGTGGGCCTCGGTGCTTCAGCCATCGCGCCGGGTAGCGACGCCCGGGAAGAAGACCTGCGCTGGGCCGAGGAACTTCTGGGCGCCGTGGGCACCGTCGTGCGCGTCGAGGAATCCATGCTCGACGCCGTCACTGGCCTCTCGGGTTCTGGACCGGCCTATGTGTTCTTGGTGGCGGAAGCCCTCATCGAGGCGGGCGGGCTCTGCGGTCTGCCCCCCGAGGTGAGCCGGGCGCTGTCCATCCAGACGCTGCTGGGGGCCGCCACCCTGCTGGCCCGGGGCGAGCAAAGCCCCGAAGCCCTGCGGGCCGCGGTCACCTCACCGGGGGGCACTACCGCGGAGGGCCTTCGGGTGTTGGAGGACCACGGCCTGAGGGCCGCCTTTGTGGAAGCGGTGGCGGCGGCGGCGGCGCGCAGCGGGGAATTAGGCCGGAACTGAGGGGCCCCCACATCCCCACTAGCCACACGAGCCACAGACGCGTACGCTTCCCCTACACCTTTGGAGAGGGGTGCCTTCCTTGGCAATAGCACCGCGAGTTCAGTTCCTTACACCCGCAGAGGTCGCCGACCATCTGCGCGTGTCGTCGATGACCGTGTACCGCTTGATTCAGTCCGGTGACTTGCGGGCGGCGCGGATCGGGAAGTCGTACCGGATCCGGGAGGACGACGTCGACGCCTACCTCCAGGATCGCTTCAGCGACGCTGGATAGGCGGCCGGGGCTAGGGCGCCGGTACCGTAGAGGGCGTCATGGGCGCCCGCTTCGACACCATCACCTTTCTTTCCGACTACGGCACGGCCGACGAGTTCGTTGGCGTGGTGAAGTCGGTTATTCGCTCCATCGCTCCCGCGGTGTCGGTGATTGATCTCACCCACGACATCAGGCCCTATGACGTGCGGGGGGGTTCCCTCACCCTCGGGCGGGCGGCGCAGTACCTCTGTCCCGGCGTCGTGTTGGCGGTGGTGGATCCCGGAGTGGGTAGCGAACGTCGAGCCGTGGCGGTGGAGGTGGGCGGTGGCCAGAGTTACCTCGTGGGGCCCGACAACGGCCTGCTCGCCTCGGCGGTGGCCATGAGCGGTGGGGCATCGGCGGCGGTCGAACTCACCAACCCCGAGTTCCAACTGCCAGCCCCCGGGGCTACCTTCGCCGGGCGCGATGTGTTCGCCCCGGCGGCGGCCCACCTGTGCCTGGGCGTGCCGCTCGATGCCTTCGGACCTGCCATCAACCCCCTCGCGCTGCTTCCCGGCCTGATGCCGATCATGCGCGAGGAGGATGGCGGTCTGCTGATCGCTGAGGTGCTGTGGGTGGACCACTACGGGAACTGCCAGCTCAATGTGGACCCTGATGATGTGGCTCACCTAGGGCCCCGCATCCAGATGCGATGGGGTGAGGATGTGCGCACCGCCGAACGAGCGACTACCTACGAGGCCCTGGCCGATGGTCAGATCGGACTGGTTCTGGACAGTTACGGAATGCTGTCGGTGTGTATGGGCAAGCGCCCCGCCTCCGCGGAGCTGACCATGCCGCTGGGTACCGAGGTGACGCTGTGTGCGCCCACCGATGAGGATTCGCCCCTGGGTACCCCGGTGCGCCTTACAGGGCGGAAGGAACCATGAGACCGGGTACCACCCTTGTCTTGGCCATCCTGCTGGCCATCATTCTGTTCGCGGCGGCGGGTCAACTCTTCTTCCTGCGCTAGCCGGGCGGCCCGGCGCCGGGGTGACGACGGCAGACCGGCACAGTGATGTTCGGAGGCCAACGTCGTGGCGACGTCGGGGCTCAGCCTTGTTCGATCGACCGCAACGGATCCAGTACGGCGGTGATCCGGGTGGCGGTCGGGTGCGGCGCCGGG
>VFJN01000196.1 GCA_009886035.1 Actinomycetota bacterium | reverse complement strand
TGGGCGGCGACGCGCGCCCTGCTCCCGGCCTTTGAACGCTGGCCGCAGGCCGCCGATCGGCTGTGGTGGGGAGCCGCCGCCGGATTCGATGGGATCGCGCAGGCCTGGGTCGATCGCGGCCGCCGGATGCTGTCCCGCGGCCGGGTTGTGGTCACCGACCGCCTGCACGGGGCGATCCTGGCGGCCCAGATGGGGATCCCGACCGTGGCCCTCGACAGCTCCTACGGCAAGGTCCATGCAAGCATGGTGGAACGCCTGTGCGACACCGGGCTGGTCCAGGTCGCCGACGGGCCCGACCATGCCGCGGCACTCGCCCGAGATCTGCTCTCGGATGCGGACTGAGCAGGCTGTAGACGCGAGCGACCCCGCTGGAGTACGGTATTGGGCGTGCCAAATATGGCACGAGTACAAGACGGGGTGGCCCACGGGCCTTCTCGCCAGCCCTTGGGGAGATTTCAGCGTGAAACGACGATTCAACGGACAGCCCGCCTTGACTGTCGGTGCCGTCGTCTTGGTGTTGGCCGCCGGCCTCGCCTTTCAGATCTCGTTCCAGAACGCCGCCGTCGAGGCCTGCGGTTCGGGCTACGGCTACGGCTACGGCTACGGCTACGCACCCGCCGCACCCGACGCCCCCGTCTCCGTGACGGCCATCGGCGGCGACGCCGATGTGGTCGTCCGCTGGCACCCGCCGGCTGACATCGGCAGCGGTCCTATCGAAGCCTACGAGATCGAGGCGACACCCGACGGGGGGAGCCCACTCCCGACCATGACCGTCGACGGTGCGGTTCTTGAGACGACCTTCGCCGGTCTCGCCAACGACACGGACTACACGTTCCGAGTTCGCGCCTGCAACGCCGGCGGCTTCGGGCCCTACTCAGCTCCGTCGAACCTCGCCCGCACCCGGGCGGACTGCACGCTGGCTCCGTTCCCCGACGTGTCTATCGACAATTCCTTCTGCGCCGAGATCACCTGGATGGTCGACAACCACGTCTCCCGGGGATACGACGACGGCACCTACCGTCCGGCCGTATCGGTCAGTCGACAGGCGATGGCGGCGTTCCTCTACCGTCTGTTGAACCCCGGCGACATTCCCGCCGCATGCACAACGGCTCCGTTCACCGACGTGGGAGTGGATCATCCCTTCTGCGCCGAGATCCAGTGGATGAGCGACGCGGGGATCACCACCGGGTTCGACGACGGCACGTACCGGGGGAACGACGCGGTGTCCCGCCAGGCGATGGCAGCGTTCCTGTACCGAGCCAACGGCGAGCCGGACGGTGCCGGGCCGGTCTGCACGACCGATCCGTTCAGCGACGTGGTCGTCGGCCAGGACTTCTGTGGTGAGATCGACTGGTTGAAGGGCACCGGTATCACCGGTGGCTACGACGACGGCACCTACCGTCCGACGACGCCCGTGACCCGTCAGGCGATCGCCGCGTTCATCTACCGCAACAACATCACCGCCGGATTCATCGTCTGACGAAGCCGAAGGCCCAGCTCGGCCGCGGCGTGCTCCTCGCACGCTACGGAGTGGTCTC
>VFJN01000100.1 GCA_009886035.1 Actinomycetota bacterium | reverse complement strand
GACACAATCTGAGCTGGCGGCGGTGTCGGCTGCAATCGTGCGCCAGGCCGCGCCGGCCAACGTGTTCAGCAACGAGGTGAGCAGCCTCTGGGCGGCCACCGGTCTGCAGCCCATCAAGTGGGCGCCGCGTGACGTCGGTTTTCGGGGAGCGCCAGCGGTGGGGGAGCTCGATGCATTTGTGAACGATGTTCGGTGCAGTCCTCAAGCTACGTACCTGGTTTATTACCTCGTCGGAAACCCACGGGTGGTGAGCCTCAATGAGATTCGTGCGGTCGTCGATGTTGAACGGGTGGCGGGGGCCGCCGACGGCACCCTGTTTCGGGTCAGCGCCCGCGATGACAGTCCCTGCCCGGGACCCGAGCGGCTCCCCACCCCCTAGGCGCCGAGCGAGGTCATGCCGGACGGCTGGCGATGGCAATCAGAGATACACCGATGGGGAGACCGGCGGCGGCGACCACGGCGCGCTCCGATCGTAGTGTCGCGGTCAGAACTCGGTTCATCGCAGACCGAGGCATGGAGAAGTCCGACTCGGGTTCGACCACGGGTGAGTGGACCCGCTGTATGAGTCGGGCTGCTGCGATGGGTGGCCAGAGGATGGAATTGAAGTAGGAGGTGTGTCGGACAATCAGGCCGGCGGCTTCGAGCGCGGCGATCAGGCGACCGCGGGTGTAGCGGCGACGGTGGCCGTTGGCGCGGTCGTGGTCACTCCAGAGCCACTGCAGCGCCGGGACCGTCACGGCGATGGTTCCGCCTGGATGCACCGCTCGGCGGAAAGCAATGAGGGCACCGATGTCGTCGTCGACGTGCTCGATGACATCGAAGGCGGTGACGAGGTCGAGGATGGCATCCGTCGGGACGTCGTCGGGGATCTGCCCCTGCGTGACGTCGAATCCGCAGAACTGCTCCCGGCAGTGCTCTACCGCCAAGGGCTCACCTTCCAGCCCTTGCACCTGCCCAAAGGTGGCCAGCATCGGCAGCATCCCGCCGGTACCGCACCCGACGTCGAGGATGCGGTTGCCCAATCGCAGCGGCAGGTAGCGGGTGAGGGTCGTCTCGATGATGGCGCGGCGCCCGACGAACCACCAGTGGTCGGCCTCGAGCTGAGCATGTTCCTCGTAGAGCGCGCGATCCAAGGCTAGGGCCTTCCCTCAGCGGGTTCGTTCGTCTCCGCCACGAGATAGTTGGGTCGGCCCTTCGTCTCGTCATAGACCCGGGCCAGGTACTCGCCAAGCACGCCGAGCACGAGCAGCTGGATGCCTCCGATGGTGAGGATCACCGCGATGATCGAGGTCCACCCGTCAGGAACGCTGCCGAACCACAGGCGGAAGGCGACCGCCACCGCGATGTATAGGCCGCCGGCCAGCGCCACGAGGATGCCGAGGTAGGACGCCACGCGCAGGGGCACGGCCGAGAAGGACAGCAACCCATCGAGGGCGAGGCGGAACAGTCGACGGGCCGTGTACTTCGGGGTGCCGGCATTTCGTGCGTCCCGGTCGTACTCCACGCCCACTTGCTGGTACCCCACCCAACTGCGCAGCCCGCGGAGGAATCGGTTGTGTTCCGGGAGGGCGAGCAGCTCGTCGACGACCGCGCGATCCACCAGCGCGAAGTCGCCACTATCGAGCGGGACATCGATGTTCGCGAACCGTCGATAGAGCCGGTAGAAGGACCGATAGGCGATGCGCTTGGCCAAGCCCTCCTTGCGCGTGCGTCGAACGGCGAAGACCACCTGATTGCCGGCACGCCACTCGTCCAGGAACTGCTCGAGGAGCTCCGGGGGGTCCTGGAGGTCGGCATCCAAGAAGCACACGGTCTGGCCCCGAGCATGCGCCATACCCGCCGTGAGGGCGGCCTGGTGGCCGAAGTTGCGGGAGAGCCGCACGCCCCTCACGCGGCGGTCGGCGGCGCCTAGTCGAACGATCTCGGACCACGTGGCGTCGGTGCTGCCGTCATCCACGACGATCATCTCACCATCCCCGACCGCATCGAGCACCGGCCGCAAGCGCGACCAGAGATCGTCGAGGTTCTCTTCCTCGTTCAGAGCCGGGACGACCACACTGACGAGGATCTTCGGCGCCGTCTCGCCGGTCTGCGAATCCGTGAGTTGGCGGAGCTCGGCGACCGTGAAGGTGCTCATCTGAGCGGCTTGCTCCAGGGTCAACCGGCCCCGCACGACCGCCCCGGCCGCCAGCGACCGCGCCGCCTCGTCGGCCTCGGGACCCCGTGCCTCGAGCGCCTCGAGCGCCTCGAGCTCCTCAGCGCCGTTGGACATAGTCGAGATCCTACGACCCGCGTTCGCACCCGATGTAGGCACCGCTATGTATGCGGGGTCTCGAACGCGAACTGCCCGTTGCGGATCAGCAGGAGCTGGGCGGCACCGTCGGCGGCCAGCTCGTCCACCGCCTGCTTCACGCCGCCTTCCCACCAGCCGCCTTCGCCGTAGTCGTCACCGGTGACGAGTCCACCGGGCTTTACCTTGGCTAGCGACAGCCGAAGATCCTGGGCCACGAACTCGTAGGTGTGGTTCCCGTCGACGTACACCCAGTCGAGGGACCCATCGGGGAGCGCGCTGAGGATGTCGACAGACTCACCGCGGTGCACCGTCACCTGACCAGCATGGATCGCTTCGGCGAAGCGGGTGAGCACGCCGGCATGGCGCTCGTCCATCTCGCGTTGCCCGCCTTCGGCGCGACCGCCGTAGAGGGCGTGCTCGTACTCTGATGAGGGCTGATATCTCCACGGATCGATGAGGTGGAGGTGTTCGGGGGCCGTGACGTCAAGGATCACCTCGGAGAAGTCGCCCAGGTGCACTCCGATTTCGGCTCCCACCGATTTCGGCGGCAGCATCTCGAGCAGGAAACGCCGTCTCTCGGCGTCGGTGGGGGGCATTGGTTGCGTCATGGGCGCTCGTCACATTCTCGATGAGGGGCTGATGAGGGTCTGGTACTTGAGAAAAAGCTGGAAGTTCTCTTCCACGATGTCCTCGCGGTAACGGTGCTGGTGGTCTCGAAGCTCGACGCCGTATCCGATGCCTCGTTCCAGGCTATTTCGCCCAGTGTGCTGTCGATCGGCAACGACCGGTATCGACCGGCACATGATTGCTTCGAAGAAGCGCATACTCCAGGGCAGATCACCGGCGGGACACAGGGTGAATTCGCTGTGACGGAGCGTCTCGAAGTACGGGGGGTTGAAGTAGGCCCGCTCGTGTTCGGGTAGGTCGCGCGGCACGAACACCGATTGTGCGCTTCCGGTGTGATCGAAGCTGCCCAGCGTCGCGTGCTGTTCCTGGCCGTCGCTTATCAGCAGGTGTGACCGCTCGGTAAAGCGGTCACGAGCAAAGTCGAGGATCCAGCGGCGGCTGGCATAGGTGTCGGCACGGTAGAGCCCCCCCATGAAGCAATAATCATGGATCTTGTCGTTTGGCATTTCGTTCACTGCCTCCACAAAGGACCGTGGGAACAGCAGGCGGGTAGCCACCGCTCGCTCGTCGATCGGAGGGCACGGCAGTCCCTCTTCTTCATACGCCATGCGGATCAGGAGCACAGCACGCGGGCCCCCGGGGATCAGGATGATCGGTGGGGTCCTCATGCATTCCCCCCGTGATCGGCGAGGTTGTACCCAAACAGATTGGAGCACGCCTCTCGTATCGATGAGCGCGTCAGCAGTAGATCGAGAAGGTGAGGCGGTACCGGGTGTTGCTGGAAGCGGGTCATCAGAAGACGGGTGGGACTGGGGGTGGGGTCCGACGAGAAGCTACTTCCGCCACCGTAGGAGGAGACCTCGGAAATGGCGTCGAGGTTGATGAATCCCAGTTCGTCGGCCAGCGCATCCCGATAGGCCGGTTCATCTACGAAGCGGTTAAAGCTGATCACGACCTTGGCCGGAAGAAACTCGGTGTGGCCCAGCGCTTCGGCACAGTAGCCATCGAGCACGTCGATAAATCCCTCGTCTACCGGAAAAAGCTCGGGTCGGGATCGGGCCGCTTCGAGTCGGGAGGCCAGAGCATTGAGTGGATCTCGAAGAATGAGCACGCTCGTGGATTCCGCGATTCCTGCCGTCCGATCGGCGAGCGAGAGCGAACAGTCCTCAATGCCGAAGATCGTGCACCGATGGGGTTGGGCGGCCCGACGGAAATCGTTCGGTTGGAGGGTGCCCAGCCCGAAGTGACGGGAGTGAAGCCGGCCACAGTTGTTGTAGAACGCCACTCCCGCCTCGGGATCGACAAACCCGTCGCAGAACTGTTGATGAAGCCCGTCGGTAACCAGGGGGGCTTTTGTCACGCCGCCGTAGTTGGCGTAAATCCAGTTCGCGATGAGGTGGTTCCCGCTCCTCTTTAGGCCCCACACGAAGGTGTTTTGATTGGTCATGTTCTCTGGCTGCTCGTTATCGACACAGGGTGAAGGTCGGGGAGGGGTCCACCGCGGCAAACTGCACCTCGAGGCCGGGCAACTCTACCGAGAGCGTCTCGCCCAACCGAGGCCTGTATTGGACCCAATCGGAGGATCGTTTTCCGTCCTGGATGACCGCCACCTTCACCGGGCTGGTGATGCCAATGGTGTCTCCTTTGACCAGGGAGAGGTTGACCGCCGCCGGCTGGATTTTACACTCGCCGTCCGCAAAGGGCTGATCAATCTGGGCAAGCCCCAGTGACAACCGGATGGTGGCCCGCTGACGCGCCGGTAGCTCTCCCATGGGGGGAAGGAAACCTTGATCGCGCATGTCGAGCAGAAACCCGACTGTCACTTGTTTGAAGTCGATCTCGGCGTCCAATGGCCGGACCCATCTCGGAACTCGTTCCGCCGCTGGGCTCCTGGCGATCTCGGCCATGAGGCGACGTTCGTAGTCGAAGTATGTTTTGTCGCTGAAGGGAAATCCGAGGACTTGGTCGAACGCTCCGATGTTGCCCGGAAAGCCGGCCAGAAATAGCAGGACGATGGCGGCGGTCATCGGCCGCCATCGTCTCGCCACGGCATCTCCGGCGACGGCCAGAGCGGGCAGCACGCACACGGCTCCCAGGTAGACGTAGCGGCTGGATCGTGCCGCCTCGCTACCCAGATCCAGGAATGCACGACCCAGCGCTAACGATGCGAAGTAGAGCGGGAGAAAGATCAAGAGCGCGCCCGGTGTGCATACGGTGCGTCGCAGGTCTTCGATAGAGGTGGATGCGACGAGCAGGCCCAGGCCACCGACCAGCACCACGGCTAGGAGGATGGCCACGACCGGTAGGTGGCCGATGCCCTCGCCCGTGGCCGTGAGTCCCTCGCGTATCCAAGCCAAGACGACGCGCGGCGGAGGCTGCTGGGGGCGACCTTCTAACCCAAAGAAGTGGTTCCAGGTAAGGAAGGTGAGCCCCGCGGGGCCTGTTTGCAGCAGGGCGTAGCGCCAACCTCGGCGGGCGAGGCTGACCAGGCCCACGGGAGCGAGCATGAGCAGTCCGATGCCGGAGCACATGCAGGCGGCTATTCCGGCCAGCACCGCGAGGGCGTCTCGTCGTCTTAGCGGGCCATCGTGATCGACGAGAATCAGTTGGGTCAGCACGAACAATATCGACCCGAGGTTGGTGATCTGAAAGACCCATATGATGTTCGATGCGCCGTGACCGAAGAGGACCAGCGTGGCGGCGGCAGCGCTGGCGATCCATGGGCCCACCCCGGCTCGCCGCATGATGATGCGAAGTAACACCGCGACCCCCAGGTGCAGTGTCACGAGAAGCATGTGATACGGGATGAAATTCAGTCCGAACATGTTGAACATCATCCGGAAGATCACCACGGGGATGGGGACCGGGTGGACGTTGAATGGCGCCATCACGCTCCGGAGGCTGCCGCCGTCTCGGCCGGCGAGCATCTCCCAGTCGTCGCGGAGGAACCAGTAGTCACCGCCGATCCTGAAGACGAGTAACCACCAGGAAATGAGCAGGTAGGCGATGAAGAACCCGAGGGCGATGCGTGCGCTGGTGTCGGATTCGCGCCGGGGGTCTGGTCCGACGGTCCCCACTTCTTCAGCGATCGCGACGTTTGTCTCGGATTGTCGGGGGACGGGCATCCGAGGTCCTCGGTGGTTACTCAGCCGCTCGGGTGAAACGAGCCAGAAAGAATTCTACCGTCGTCGGGCCGAGCGCAGTTCGTGGTACCGGCTGGCGTACAGCGTGGCGGTGATCGCGGTGGTGAAGCCCGAAACACGAGGGGTGGCTGCAAGGCTCATGGCGTGGAGCCGATCGCGATCCCGCATCAATTCCACCGCCGCCGAAGCCATTGCCAGCGAGTCGCCTCGGGGCACGATCACGCCGGTAACGCCATCCTCCACCACATCCTCAATGGCCCCGAGACGGAAGGTGAGGACAGGGCACCCGGTCATCTGCGCTTCGATAGCGACTCCGGGAATCCCTTCGGCACGGCTGGTAATCAAGACCAGATTGACACCGCCGAAGATCGTCTCCGGGTCGTCTCGGTGGCCGAGGAGGGTCACCGAATCCTCAAGTCCGTGCGCCTTGATACGAGCTAGCACCGCCGTCCATCGAGGGCCATCACCGGCCATCACGAGGTGAGCCGGCTGACCCTGGCGATGGACTTCGGCCAGGACATCAACGGCCATCTCCGGATGCTTTTGGTCTACCAGGTGTCCCACAAATCCGAGGAGGGGTAGATCCTCACTAATGCCGATCTGTTGGCGGAGGGTGGCCGCCGCAACGGTGCGATCAACGGCAGCAAAGCGGCCGGGCTCACGCGCATTTCCGATCGCCCACACCGGGCCCGCATAGCCCAGTTCCCGCATCTCCGTCTCCATGTCGGGAGTCAACGCGACTACGCCGTCGAACCGGCGGGCGATCATGGCCCAGATGGCGAGACGTGTGCGACCCCATTGTTCGAGAGGGAGCCCGAGGATTCTTTGCCATATCCGCACGGTGCTGGTCGATGACCCCGTGGCGGCCACCACGATCGCCGCCCACCCGCCGTGGGCGAGCACAACGTCGGCCGGATCGTGTTTTAGCAGGCGGTGAAGGGACCATGTTCCCTGGACGAAGGCGCGTATTCCGAGGCGGTTTGTTGGGACCAACGGAGGCAGCCCCGCAGTCTCTCCCCCGTCGGTGGCCCGGGTAATCGCCACGACCTCGTTGTGATCACCGAGCGCGTCGCTAGCCAGAGCCAGCTCCAGTGCGAACACTTCGGCCCCTCGGCGGTGGGACCTTGTCACTACATGCAGTATCCGCAAGCCGTTCTTGGCCTCGAGGGCTGCCGTCGGTTCCGCCTCGATCGCCATCTCGTGGGTGGAATGAGGTGGCCTGTTTATGAGCGCGCCCGTGACCGCGAGGGTCTTTCGACCCCCACGGTCACGGAACCACGGGGTGGTTAGCGCACCGATTAGGCCCGCCGGCTGCGGGGTGAGTTGCTAGCCGTCAGCGCGAGGTAGCCCACATCGAGCAGACCAAGCGCTAGGAGGACCAGGTACAGGTTGGACGTGCCACTGCCAGTGCGGGGCAACGCGGTCGTCGACGTGTCGTTGACGGTTGCCGGAGGACCAGCGGTGGTGGGCACAACGGGCTTGAGGGTGGTGCTCGTGGTTACCGGTGCTACGCCAGTTTGGTCCGACACGGTCAGTAGCAGTTCCGAATCTTGGGGGTTGCACACAAGGTTCAAGGGGCCCACCGAAGTTGTTGAAGATGAGGTGAACGACCCGGGCTTGAACGAGATGGGCTCGTCAATGGCCGCGGTTCGGTTGAACGTGGCGGGGTTTGGTCCGACAGTGAATCCGACCGGTTGCGTGCCGTCGCCGAGGTCAATCGTATTTGCCCCCTGGAAGGAACCGGAACCGGTTGCCCCTGAGACGGCTGCGATGGCGATGTTGGCATCGACTGACAAGGTGGGGTTAACCGCGAAGGCAGCGTCGACAATGACGAACGGGAGCACCTCGTTGTAGGTGAAGTTTACTACGAAGTCTTCGCCGGGTGATGGCGCCGGGGTCACATCCGTAGTGATAATCGTCGTGGCAAGCACGAACTTACCTGGAGCAGGCACATCCGGTCCCACAACCCCGGCCGGAAGGATCGCCGTCATGAGGTTGATGCTTCCAGCATCCGCACCTTCACAGACGTACGGGACATTCAGGTTGCCTCCCGAGAGGTACCGTCCTTCTTGGACGGTGGGAGCAGCCGAGGTGGAGGAGGGGCCAAGAGTGACCAAAGCAACTCCGGCGGCGGTGAAAATGCCGAGGTGCGCAAGGAGGCGGCGGCGCCGCTTGCTTACGCTGGGACCGTGGTCCTGCTGATGTTGTTCGTTCTTGGGCATGTCGAAATAACTCCTCAGGTTCGGTTGAATGGAATAAAGGCAGACACGGGGTAACCGGCGGTGTTTTGTGGATGCCTTCGGGGACTCCTGTTGTGACAGACCGGAAATTTGGTCGTCCATCGTGTTTCCGAAGCACTCATTTGGTTACCCCCCCCGTCTCTTAGCCCGCCCCGCAGCAGCCGGTTTTCTGCTTGGCTCCTGCTTCCCCGTGGCGGCCTAGGCCATATGACCTACGTAATCTAACACGCCCCGCTGAATCCTGCCTCTCAGAGGAGCGGGACGAGGGTGGCGCTCAGGTGGCGGGCCGCAGTGCTCACCGGCGGTGGTTACCGGAGGGCGAGGGCGCGGCGCACCGCCCGCACCTGCTGATCCCAGGACCAGTGGGTCGCTACGCGGTGTCCGCCGGCGGCGATACGTCGGCGTTGTTGGGGATCGTCCGCCAAGGTTTGCAGCGCCCGGGAGAGGTCGGCGGTATCGCCGGGCACGAAGAAGACGGCGTGGCGGCCGTTATCAAGGCGATTGGTGAGTTGGCGCACGTCCGGGGCGACCACCGCAAGTCCAGCGGCGAGGTACTCGGCTAGTTTCAGCGGAGAGTAATGGAATGGTTCGTCGGGACGACCCAGCACCACCCCGATGTCCATAGCGGCGAGTAGCAGTGGCAATTCGTGGTGGGGAACGAGCCCGGTAAAGCGCACATGGACGCCCAATTCCTGCGCCAAATCTTCAATCCGTGTCCGCTCGGGACCATCCCCCACGAGGAGTAAGCTCACCCCCGTCAAGGGGGCCACCGCCCGTACCAGGTCGTCGATGGCGTGAAAGGGACGGAAGCTGCCCGCCCATCCGATGACGATCTCGTCGCCGACTCCCGCGGCCCGGCGGGCGGCGGCGCGGTCGATGGGCGGTGCGAACAGATCAAGGTCCACTCCGGTGGGTGTGATGATCAGACGGTCCTCGGTGACCCCCAGGCGGGCAACTTCCTCAGCCACTACTTCGCTGCCGCAGGCCACCAGGGTGGCGTGTCGTAATGCTGGCTGTTCCCCTCGCCGCTCTAGCCAATGGCCCCACCCCGGTCGGCGCACGTTCCATTGTTCCGCTTGCCACACAAGTAGTGCGGGCACGAAGAGCACTGAGGGCACCTGCAGGCGTTCGGCGAGGTGGAGCCCGCCGGAATGAAACAGCTCATGGCGCTGCCACACGAACTCGATCGTGCGTTCCCCCTCGGTCCAGGGTCCGTGCTCGTCGGGGCGGAATCGGCGGGCTCGCAGCGCCTCACGACCGTCTTTCAGGACAGTTTTGGCGATCGGGGGCAGAGCTTGCCGGGCCCGGCGACGGCCGGCAGGGACGGCTGCCGGCGCGTCGGCGGCTCGACGGCGCACCTCCTCGATATCAAGCACCCCCTGGGGGGTGACGATCCAGGCCCTGCCCAACTCACGTTGGGCTGCGCTGGCCCAGCCGCAGGTGCTGATCCACCCGGCGACGGGCCCCGTTTGGCCCGAAGTGGTCGTGGGAAGCACGAAAATAGCGGCGCTTCGCTGCGGTTGGACGCCCATCACTTGGGAGAGTAGCGAGACCGGAGAGTTGGGGAGCGGACGCGGCCCATGTTGAGTAGGGATTTGTTCGGAAAATAGGGATAGGCCTCGGTATTGACGCCACGACGGGGGCGTTGGTGGCGGATTTTGAGGAGGCGCAGACGGCGGCGGGTGGGGTGACGCCGGGGACGAACTCAAACAACCCAGCCTTGATCTGCTCGCGCTACCGGTTCGCAAGTTCCCATTCGCGCTCCTCAAGTCCACTGTCGGCAAGGGCGACAAGTTCCACTCCGAGGAGGCACAGACCGGCACCCAGTACGGCGACTACCGGGTCAGCGGCGGTGTGATGACCGCCACCGGCTACAACGACTACCTCTCCCGGATGACCAACCGGGTGAGCGAAGCCCTCGGTAGAGGCATCGCCAAGAGCGCCAGACCTGGAGCGAGAACGCCCACTACCCGTTTCTCCTGGCGGACCGCCGGCTGCTCACCGGCTGGCTCGACACCTGCATCCGCCACCGCGTGTTCGGCGAGACGATCGACCCCCTCGACGACGAGAACTGGCGTGTCCTGCTCCTCGACGATGTCGCCCAGCACATCGCCGGAACTTTCGCCGCTGCCCTCACCGAAGTCGCAGCCAACGTCGCCGTCGCCGTCGCCAAGTGCATCTACCCCCGACTCCCGATCCCATCCAAGGCAGGCGGCCTCGAACGCCTATTCATCCGATGGGCCGACCAGGACGCCACCGTCGAGGCCCTCGTCAAGATCCACGAGTACCGCCACGACTTTCTCCATCGGCCGTACCTCAAGGCCGACGGGATGCCCGCCTACTACTCGGCGGACTTCATCCTCCGCACTGCTGATGGCGTCTACATCATCGAGACGAAGACACAGAGCGCTCCCAGCGACGAGAACGTTCAACGCAAGCAGAAGGCCGCCCTCCCGTAGGTCAGCCAGATCAACACCCTCGAACCCGACCAACGAGATGACAGCGACTGGTATTACGTCCTCCTCGGCGAACAAGCCGGGTGCGGATGGAAGGACAAGAACGCCACCGTCTCGGACCTGCTCGGTTGCGCCCGCCTTCGGGTTGCTGACCAACTCGTGCAGGAAGGACTGCTGTGACGGTCACGACATGTTGCTCTTAGCGGCCCGGGCGATCAATGCGCGATGGAGACTAAGAATGACCGCTCCGGCCATCAACCGACCAGGCGAAACCAGTGGGCTGAGCTGCACTTCTCTTGAGAGCGGGTGACGAGAATCGAACTCGCGTTCTCAGCTTGGGAAGCTGATGTTCTGCCTCTGAACTACACCCGCAGGAAGGTCGCACGGCACTCGGGAACGGGCGCCGGGTTTTATGCGGCATCAGAATCCGGGTGGTTTGTCGACCGGCCTCCAGATCTTAGGCTGGTCCGGGCCTGACGGTGAACGGCCAGCCGACCCTGAGCGCTTGGGGCTCTGGCTCCCCGGAGATCGGGTTCCGGTCTTCGCCACCAGAGCGGCCCGCTGGTCGGGCTAAGTTCCTCGGCGTGATCATGTCTGACCGCTCCATCCGTGAGGCCATTGCGGCCGGGCGGATCCAACTGGACCCCTTCGATCCAGACCTCGTGCAGCCGGCCTCGGTGGACATGCGCCTCGACCGCTACTTCCGGGTGTTCCTGAACCACACGATGCCCGTCATCGACGTCAAGAAGAACCTCGAAGAATTGACCCAACTCATCGAAATCCCGGAAGACCAGGCCTTTGTGCTGCATCCAGGTGAGTTTGTCCTGGGCAGCACCCTGGAGCACCTCGGGTTGCCGGACGATCTCGTCGGTCGGGTGGAGGGGAAGAGTTCGCTTGGGCGTCTCGGCCTTCTCGTGCACGCCACCGCCGGCTTCGTCGACGCGGGCTTCTCGGGTCATATCACCCTCGAATTATCGAACGTTGCGAATCTTCCGATCACGCTCTATCCCGGCATGAAGGTGGGCCAGATCAGCTTTCTCACCATGACCACTCCCGCCGATGTGCCCTACGGCAGCGGGAACCTCGGATCGAAGTACCAGGGCCAGCGTGGCCCCACTCCCTCCCGTTACTGGGAGAACTTTACCGATTCCTGATCTGGGTACGGCCTGTCGATTTCGTCACGGCGGTGCTGGGCCCGGTCTTTCTGGGGGCGGGCAACCACGTCGGCGATGTGGGCCAGCAGCTCATCGAGGTGGAACGGATGCACCATAAATCCATCGGCACCGGACTCGAAGCTAAAAGAGCGGTTCTTGGCACTGGTGGTGCAGAGAACGGCCCGAGCCGAACTCACTCGCGGGTCTGGGTTCGTACGTAGTTGTTCGAGCAAGTTGAGGCTAGAACCTCCGCTGCCACCCTTGCTCGCCATGTCGAGTACCACACAACGCGGGAGGGTTTGAGAGATCTTGAGCAGAGCCGCCTCGAAGGTGGTGGCACCGGTGGCTTGGTAGCCCGCGCTAGCAACCATGCGCTGGAGGAAGGCGCAGGCCCCAGCGTCGTCGTTGACGATGAGGACCGGCGTGGGGCCACGACGTTCCTTGGTTATTTTGGTACGGCGGAGCTGGCGCAAGACCGTCACCGTCAGTCCTTTACGGCCTGCCGGAGTCCGGAGCCGAGGCGCTCATCAGCGGCTTCCAGGGCGGCGAGCAGGTGCATCGAGATGTCGGCGACTTGCACCGTGTTTTCGGCCCCGGCTCCCTTCACCCCATCGTCCAGCATGATGTAGCAGAAGGGGCAAGCCGTGGCGACCTTGGTGGCCCCGGTGGCGATGAGTTCCTCGGCACGTTCGTCGTTGATCTTCTTGCCCACACTTTCCTCCATCCACATGCGTGCCCCGCCGGCTCCGCAGCACATGCCCGTAGTGCCGTTACGGCCAGCCTCCACGATTTCGATGCCCCCCAGGCTACCAATGACCTTGCGCGGCGAGAGATAGACGTCGTTGTGGCGGCCGAGATAACACGAGTCGTGGTAGACGACTCGTTCCTCGAGGCGGGCATCGGTCATATCGAGCTGGCCCGTGTCGATGAGTTGTTCGAGGAGTTGGCTGTGGTGGATGACCTCGAAGTGCCCGCCGAGTTGGGGGTATTCGTTCAGCAGCGTGTTAAAGCAGTGAGGGCACTGCGTGATGATCTTCTTCACCCCCATGGTGTTCAACTGTTCGATGGTGGCCGTAGCGAGCATCTGGAAGATGTATTCGTTGCCAGAGCGCCGGGCGGGGTCGCCGGTGCAGGTCTCGGAAGGACCGAGGATGCCGAAGTCGATCTTGGCCCGCTGCAGCAGTTTGGCCATGGCGATGGTGACCTTTTGGTTCTTGTCGTCGAAGGACCCGGCGCACCCCACCCAGTAGAGGTACTCGTGGGCGAAAGGATCGCCGGGATCCACGATGTCGACGCCCTCCACTTTACTCGTCCAGGTGGCGCGGTCGCTCTGCGACAGGCCCCACGGGTTCCCCGAATTTTCCATGGCGCGGTAGGCGTTGCCGAGCTCGGTCGGGAAGTTCGACTCCATGAGGGAGAGATAGCGCCGCATGTCGAGGATCTTGTCGAGGATCTCGATGTTGACCGGACAGATCTCATCACAAGCCTTGCACGAGGTGCAGGCCCAGACCTCCTCGGGGGTGATCCGTTCGAACATGCTGCTGGAACTGACCGTGATTTCGGCGTCCACGCCGAGGGGAGGCGAAACGGCCGGCGTGCCGGTCCGGGCCATCACCTCACCGGTTTTGAGCACGATTTCCCGGGGGTCGAGTGACTTGCCGGTGGCATGGGCAGGGCATACGGCCGTGCAGCGGCCACACATGGTGCAGGCGTCGGTATCGAGCAGCTGTTTCCAGGTGAAGTCTTCGATGGTGGAGGCCCCGAAGCTCTCAAGTTCGGTCTCCATGAGGTTGGGCATCGGCCGCATGGCACCTTTGGGGCGCTCGCGATCCTTGAGGTACATGTTGAGCGGTGACGTGAAGATATGGCGCAGCATGGTGACCGGGAGGATCGCTAAGAACAGGAAGAAACTGACGACGTGGGCCACCCACCAGATCTGGTGGGCGCCGGCGAGGTTGTTGCCGTCGGCGATCAGGCCCGACAGCGGGTAGCCGATGAAGGAAGCTGTTTCGAACGAGGGCCTACCCATTAGGGCGATACGCCAGGCCTCCGCCCCGAATCCGGTGACCGCGATAGCCAACAGCGTGCCGAGGACCACCGCGTGCTCTGGCTTGGTTTTGATGCGGATCCGGTACGGCCGTTGGATGTAGCGACGGACGATGGCCCACACCACTCCGATGAGGAACGTCATGCCGGCGAAGTCACCGATAGCGGCGTAAGCCTGATAGACGCCACCGTGCAGGAATTTGGCCGACTCGGGCATTTGATGGTTGATCTCCAGCACCGTGGTTACGGCGAGCAGGATCAGGAAGGAGAAGTAGATGAGGCTGTGCATGATTCCCGCCGCCGGATCACGCAGGAGCGTTTTCATGTACACGCCGGCCCGGAAGTCCTTCATACGGCGGCCGACGTTTTTCCGGGTGGTACGGCGGTCGTCGGGGGCACCACGCTCCCAGTTGCGCACTCGTTGGCTGAACAGCACGGCCCCGCCGATGAACATCACGGGTATGGCGGTGTAAAAGACCAACTTCCAGGCGCTCGGAATGTTGGCGAACACCTCCCGCTGCACATCGCTGTCGTCATGCCATTGGAACACGGTGGCGGTGACGCCGGAGAGGGCCGTGACGGCGGCGATCATGAGACCGATTCCGATGACGGCCTGTTGGGGCTTGGCGGGGGACTTCACCCCCAGAACGTACCGCTTCGGGCTCGTCGGTTTCGAATGGCGCAGGTCCTCAGTCGTAGGTCTGTGAGTCGAGGTCGCGGATGCGGGTGGCCAGCGACTTCAGTAGTTTGTGGGCAATCGGTCCCACTTCGTCGACGAGGGAGGCGAACTCCCGTGCCCCCAGCACGAGGACCTCAAGATCGGTGGTGGCCCTTACCGTGGCCGTGCGGGGACCGTGGTCCAGGAGCGCCAACTCTCCGACGCAAGCACCGGAAGTGAGGGTGGCCACGACGATGCCATTTCGTTCCACGTCCGCAGTGCCCTTCATGATGACGAAGGCTTCGCGTCCGATGGCTCCCTGCTCGCAGAGGACCTTGCCTTTGGGAAGGGTTATTTGATCAGAGGCCCGCTCGACTGCGGCCAACTCTTTTTTCGAGCAGTTCGAGAAAAGAGACACTGACGCCAAATGGTCGAGATGGGTAGAACGAGTCATATCTAAATTCTAGCTACGTCATCGGAAATGCGTCACGATTGCCATGCCCGCTCCTGGACGAAACCGGTGTGCTCCCCGTGGCGGCTTAGTGGGCCACGCTGCCTCCGATAGTGCCGTCAGATCTGGGAAGCGACGGCGCTGAGCCGACCGATGGCCGTGCGCACGGTGCTGTCGAGGAGCACAGTGTCGGACGGTCGGGTGCCGTCGAGCCGCACCAGACTGACGAGGTCGCCGTTTTGGATGAGGATGAGATCCGTCTCTTGGATCGGGCCAGTTTTGGGCTCGAACTCGAAACGAATCCCCACGGTGTTGTCGGATAACACGCCGAACTCCAGGCGGGCCGACCGCACGGCCGTGCCATCAGCGATGACCACTTTTTGGCAACTCTCGGCTACGGCGAGCAAGGTGTCGGTCACCGCCGCGCCTTGGCCCGGGAAGTACGCCACTGAGTTGTTGAGGCGTCCGGTGGCCGACGTGAAGCCAGCCGAGGCGGATGTCTTTGGCCGGAGCTTGCTGAGTGCATCATCACAGGGGCTGCCGGGCACTACCTCCGCGTTGATTGGCGTGGGCGCGCCATCCGGAACCCATCCGGGGGGTAGATCTGCTGCGGTGAGGAGAGCGGTTTGGAGAAGTTGGTCGGTCGGGGGAACGGGATCGGGGCTGGTGATCTCTCGGTCGGTCTGACACGCCATCAGGGTGAGGGACATGGCGACGCCCAGGGCGATGAAGGTTCTCATGGGTGCGCGGTTACTCATGGCCTTGCCCTCCACTGTCCGTCGTTGGTTTCCTAGTCTTTCACCTCAACCCCCCGCCAGCGGGTCACCGACCTTCGGCCTGGCGAGCCACTGCCGCCGCCGCCACTTTGATCTCCTCGGCGCTGCGTAGATAGCGATCCTCTAGCGGCATGGCGACGAGCGGGGTGAGATCATGGCCCAGGTCGTAGACCAGGGGTTCGCCCGTGGGGATATTCACCTCGACGATAGCGGCGGGGTCGATGCGATCGAGGTGCATGACCAGAGCCCGCAGGCTGTTTCCATGGGCGCCGACGAGCACGGTGTGACCGGCGCGGAGGTCGGGCACGATGGCTTCCTCCCAGTAGGCGGCGATACGGGTGACCACATCCGCCAGGCATTCGGTGAGCGGGAGGCAATCGGGTGGGATCAGCGCATAGCGCTCGTCGCCGTTGGGGTTGAACTGGTTGTCCGATGCGATGGCCGGCGGCGGGATGTCGTAGCTGCGTCGCCACAGCTTCACCTGGTCGGCCCCGAAGCGTTCGGCAGTTTCGGCCTTGTTGCGACCGGTGAGGTCGCCGTAGTGGCGCTCGTTGAGCCGCCAGTCGCGCCGCACTGGGATCCAGGACCGGCCCTGGGTAAACAGGGCGATCTCGGTGGTGCGGATAGCCCGGGTCTGCAGTGAGGTGTGGACGACATCAGGGGTCACCCCGGCGCCGGCCATCAGGTGCCCACCGGTGGCGGCCTGGTGCTCTCCCAATGGGGTGAGCGCAGCATCCCACCAACCCGTGAAGAGATTCAGCTTGTTCCACTCGCTCTCACCATGGCGGAGCAACACCAACCGGTAGGTCATGGGGGTGATGGTACGTGCCCTCTGCGCCGACGAGGAGAACAGGCCCCGGGGATGGGCCCAGCGGTGCCGTACACCCGCTCCATCGGCGCCCGGCTGAGCCAAAGTTGCTAATGAGCGACTTAGGTTCTATGCTGGCGCACGACTCACTTCTGTAGCATCTCGTGGAGGACCCCCCATGCCCAAGGCTGTCGGTATCGATCTCGGCACGACCAACTCCGTCGTTTCGGTCCTGGAGGCCGGCGATCCCGTGGTTATCCCCAACTCGGAGGGGTCTCGTACGACCCCTTCCGTGGTGGCCTTCTCCAAGGGTGGCGAGGTGCTGATGGGAGAAGTGGCCAAGCGCCAGGCCATTACCAACCCAGATCGCACGATCCGTTCGGTGAAACGTCATATGGGCACGAACTGGACCACGGAGATCGACGGCAAGAAATACACCGCCCAGGAAATCAGTGCCCGCACCTTGATGAAGCTGAAGCGAGACGCCGAGGCCTACCTGGGCGACACCGTCACGCAGGCCGTCATCACCGTGCCCGCCTACTTCGACGATGCCCAGCGCACCGCCACGAAGGAAGCCGGCCAGATCGCCGGTCTTGAAGTGCTGCGCATCATCAACGAGCCGACCGCCGCGGCGTTGGCCTATGGGCTGGATAAAGAAGGCGACGCCGACCAGACGATTCTGGTGTTCGACCTGGGGGGCGGCACCTTCGATGTGTCGATTCTTGAAATCGGGGACGGCGTGTTTGAGGTGAAGAGCACCCACGGTGACACGAAATTGGGGGGCGACGATTGGGACCAGAAGGTCATCGACTGGTTGGTTGAGCAGTTCCGCGCCGCCCACGGCGTGGATCTGGCCAAGGACAACATGGCCACTCAGCGCCTCAAGGAGGCCGCCGAGAAGGCCAAGATCGAACTGAGTCAGGTGCAGAGCACGCAGATCAATCTGCCCTTCATCACGGCCACCGCCGATGGTCCGCTTCACCTCGACGAGCAGCTCACCCGGGCCAAGTTCCAGGATCTCACCGCCGATCTCCTCGAGCGCTGTCGTACGCCGTTCGAGCAGGCCATCAAGGACGCTGGCCTCACCAAAGACCAGATCGACCACGTGATTCTCGTGGGTGGCTCCACGCGCATGCCAGCCGTGGCGGAAATGGTGAACAGCCTCACCGGCAAGGAGCCCAATAAGAGCGTGAACCCCGATGAGGTGGTGGCGATCGGAGCGGCGGTGCAGGCGGGCGTGCTCAAGGGTGAGGTAAAGGACGTGTTGCTGCTCGATGTCACGCCGCTGTCGCTCGGCATCGAGACGAAAGGTGGCGTGATGACGAAACTCATCGAGCGCAACACCACCATCCCCACTCGCCGAACCGAAGTGTTCACCACCGCCGAGGACATGCAGCCGTCGGTGGAGATCCACGTTCTCCAGGGCGAGCGCGAGATGTCGCAGTTCAACAAGACGCTCGGCAAATTCCAGCTCGTGGACCTGCCCCCTGCCCCACGGGGCATGCCCCAGATCGAGGTCACCTTCGACATCGATGCCAACGGCATTGTGCACGTGTCGGCGAAGGACCGAGCCACCAACAAAGAGCAGTCGATGACCATCACGGGCCAGTCGAGCCTGGATAAAGACGCCATCAGCCAGATGGTGAAAGACGCCGAGGCTCACGCTGAAGAAGACCGGCTCCGCCGGGAGGAGGCGGAGGTACGGAATAATGCTGACACCCTCGTGTATCAAACAGAGAAGCTGCTCAAGGAGCAGGGCGACAAGATCGAGGGTGAGGAGAAGTCCACGGTTGAGGGCCACCTCGCCGATCTCAAGAGCGCCGTCAGCGGCAGCGACAACGACGCCATCAAGACCGCCACGGAGGCGCTCGTCACCTCGTCGCAGGGCTTCACCCAGAAGCTCTACGACGCCGCGGCGGCGGCCGATCGTGACGGAGGCGGGGCTGAGAATCCTTCCGATGACGACGTAGTGGACGCCGAGATCGTCGACGACGAGCCGCAGGCCTAGCGGCTATGGAACCCGTTGATGACGTGTTCGTGGAGCCCGACGAGATGGATGACGGCTCCCCGGCAACGCTGGCGGAGGAGCTTTCGGTGGAGTCTCTCGTAAGCAACTTGGAGAGCGTCACCAGCGAGCGCGACCAGTTCCGCGAGGCCTATCAGCGAACGGCGGCCGATTACGAAAACTTCCGCAAGAACACGCAGCGGCGGCAAGACGACGAGGTCACCCGGGCCTTGGGGGGCTTTGTGGAGCGCCTGTTGCCGGTGCTCGATGCCTGCGATGGTGCCCTTGCCCATGGCGGAGGCGAAGCCGCCCCGATCATGGTGGCTCTCCTGACTGCCTTGGAGAAGGAGGGCCTGGCGCGGGTAGACCCGCTCGGCGAGATATTTGACCCCACGGTGGCCGAGGCGGTCGTGCACGAGCCTGGGGCCGGGGGAGAGCACGTGGTGGCCGAGGTGATGAGGGCGGGCTACACCTGGCAAGGTCGCGTGTTGCGCCCCGCCATGGTCAAGGTAACGGATTAGAGATTCCGGATGGCTCCTCAGCGTGAGTGGTTCGACAAGGACTACTACCGCGTGCTTGGTGTGGCGGCTACGGCGTCGACCAAAGAGCTCAAGAGCGCCTACCGGGCGTTGTCCCGGAAATATCACCCGGATGCCAACCCGGGCGATGCGAGTGCTGAGGAGCGTTTCAAAGAGGTATCGGCGGCTTACGACGTGGTCGGCACCCCTGACAAGCGCAAGGAGTACGACGAGGTGCGCCGGTCCGGACCGACCCCCTCTGGCTTCCCGGGCGGGGGCGGCGGATCGCCAGGGTTTCCCAACGGCGGGGGGGACCTCGGCGACATACTGGGAGGACTGTTTGGGGGGAGGAGCCGAGGGGGTGCGCGCGGTGCTCGCGGTGGTGGTCCCCACCGGGGTCAAGATTTGGAGACCGAGTTGCACCTTGCCTTCGAAGATGCCGCCGCCGGTGTAACCACCGCAGTGCATCTCACGAGTGACGCTGTGTGTCATGACTGCCACGGCTCCGCTGCCAAACCCGGCACGGCCGCCCATCCCTGCAGCAGTTGCGGCGGGCACGGGGTGGTGTCGGATAACCAGGGCTTGTTTTCCTTCTCTACCCCTTGCGCGGCCTGCGCAGGACGGGGGGTAACCATCGACGACCCGTGTCCCACCTGTCGGGGCACGGGGGTGGAGCGCCGCCTTCGGGAAGTGAAGCTCCGAGTGCCGGCTGGCGTTGATGAGGGCCAACGCATTCGCCTCAAGGGACGAGGGGGGCCAGGCCGCAACGGTGGACCGGCCGGGGATCTCTACGTGGTTGCCCATGTGGCTCGGCACCCGCTGTTTCAGCGCAAGGGTATCGATCTCACCATCACCGTCCCGGTTACCTTTCCCGAGGCGGTCCTCGGCGCCGACATTGTGGTGCCTACCCTCACTGGCTCGCCCGTCACCATCCGCGTGCCCGCTGGCACGCGCTCGGGCCGCACGTTCCGCGCCAAGGGCAAGGGTGTGGGCACCCCCAAGGGCACGGGGGATCTCCTCGTCACCGTCGAGGTGGCGGTCCCGTCCAAAGTGTCAAGCGCAGAGCGCAAAGCACTCGAAGCCTTCCGAGCGGCCTCTGACGGGGCTTCCCCTCGTGAGCACCTGGGGGTCTGATCGCTATGGCCACGCCTCCCGAACGAGCCGTCTACATCATCTCGGTCGCCGCCGAACTGTCGGGGCTGCACCCGCAGACCCTGCGCATCTATGAACGCAAGGGCCTCGTGGATCCTGCGCGAACCGGCGGTGGGAGCCGTCGCTACAGCGACGCCGATATTCTGCTCCTCGGCCGGATCCAGGAACTTACGAACGAAGGCTTGAACCTGGCGGGCGTGCAGCGGGTTCTTACCCTCGAGGCTGAACTAGCCGCCGCCCATCGAGCGCTGCAGGTGGAGCGGGATCGAACCGAGCAGGTGGTGGAACAGACCCACCGTCAGTACCGCCGCGACCTGGTGCCCCTGCATCAGTCGATGGTCGTGTTTCGGCGCGATTGATCAGCGGCGGAAACGCCGGGAATCACCAGGGCTGATCGTGACGCCGGTGACGGTCGTAGCCAGCGCGCCTTGAGCCGGGACGAGAACCGTTCCCGGGCGGCCGCCCCGCGACGCCTTGCGGCCGGTGCCGAGTCAGACGCGCCCGGCTCGTTTCGGTGGCCAGATGACGACCTCTACCTGCCCCGCGAGGGCATCAATGGGGACCGGCCCGAAGGTGCGGCTGTCCACCGATCCGACCCGGTTATCACCGAGGACCAGCACCATCCCAGCGGGCACCTCGATAGGGCCGAAGGCTGGCGTAACGGTGGAACCGCGCCAGGGGTCGTCGATCACTTCGCCGTCGATCTCCAGGTTGTTCTCAATGCTCTGAACCACATCGCCAGGCAGACCGATCACCCGCTTGACGAGGGTTCTGTTCGGCATGCCGACCGTGGCGGCCATCGTCGCCGTATCGAAGACAACCACGTCGCCCCGCTTCGGGTCGCTCATGGCGAAGGCCAACTTGTTGAGGAGGATGTGGTCACCATCGCTCAACGCCGGCTCCATCGACACGGCGGCCACCGCGTAGGGCGCGACGACGTAGGCGCGGGCGAGGCCGATGGCCAGTAGTAGGGCCAGGACGAACCCGAGTTTGTGCAGAAGACCCCGGCGGCGACCGCCGCTGGGCGGGGCGGCTCCGTCGGGATCGGGGGGGAGCCCGCCAGCGGGTGCTGTATTCTCCGCTGGCTGCGCGAGGGATTGGGCTCGGACAATGATCTCGTTCGCCTCAGACTGCGCGTTGGTAACAATGAGGCGCGCCTCGTCGAGGGCCTCAAGGAGTTGGCGAGTGGCATTGGCATCGGCCTCGGCGAGCCGGGCGGCGGCAGTGCGTTCGGCCTCGGAGACTCGGCTGGCGATGGCATCGTCAGACTCCGTCAGCGCACGGGGCTCAGCGGATTCGGCGGCCTTTTCGGCGGCCCGCATGGCGGCCTGGATCAGAGTGTTGGCCTGTCGTTCGGCGTCGTTCAGCTGGACCTGGGCGGCCACCTCAGCGGCGGATAGGTCCTCCGATGCCCGACGTTTGGCGTCGGCGAGGTGCTCGGCGGCCTCCTGGTGGGCCGAGAGGCGGATTGCCCCCGCCGCTGCCTCCGCGTCGGTGAGCAGCCGTTCGCACTCCAAGAGGGTCTCATCTAGGAGATCACGCCTCAATGCGTCTTGTTGTGCGTCGGTCAACTCCGGCATGGGTGGCCATCCTCCGTTACCGACGTTACCCAACCCCATGGCGGGTTCGGGTGACTGCGTGACGGAACGGGGGGTGCGGACCGAGGCCAACACTGCACGGCGTAATCCGCGATCGGGAAGGAAGGCATAGCCTGCGGGGGTGGTGATCGAACCGAACCGTTGGACCACCAAAACCCAGGAAGCGTTTTCGGCTGCCATGGAGTCGGCCCGTCGGAATAGCAACCCCGAGGTGACCCCCGACCACCTCCTGGCGGCGCTACTCCGGCAGGAGGACGGCATTGTCCTGCCCATGATGCAGCGGCTCGAAGTGGATCCCGCCCGCCTCTTACAGAAAGCCGACGACGCGGTGGCCGCCCTGCCCAATGCCTACGGGAGTGAGTCGCGGCTGTCACGGGATCTCAACGGGGTTGTCGATGGTGCCGATGCCGCCCGCCGCGAGTTGGGCGATGAATATCTCTCTACCGAACACTTGCTCCTCGCCCTCGGTGACCGCCTGGGCATCGATCGCGAGCGTTTGCTGGCAGCCATGCAAGCGGTGAGGGGCAGCCACCGAGTGATCTCGCCGGATCCCGAGGGGCAATACCAGGCCCTCGAGAAATACGGCGTGGACCTCACCGATGCCGCCCGCCGGGGCAAGATCGACCCCGTCATCGGGCGCGATGAAGAGATCCGTCGAGTGATCCAGGTTCTTTCTCGCCGCACCAAGAACAATCCGGTGCTCATCGGGGAGCCGGGAGTGGGCAAGACCGCCATCGTTGAAGGTCTGGCCCGGCGGATGGAGGAAGGCGACGTTCCCGAGAGCCTGAAGCACAAGCGGCTGATCAGCCTGGATCTGGGTTCGATGGTGGCGGGCGCCAAATATCGCGGTGAGTTCGAAGAGCGGCTCAAAGCGGTGCTGAAAGAGATCACCGATGCCAAGGGCGAGGTGGTCACCTTCATTGACGAACTGCATACCGTGGTGGGGGTTGGAGCCGCCGAAGGGTCGATGGATGCCAGCAACATGCTCAAGCCGCTACTAGCGCGCGGTCAACTTCGGCTCATCGGGGCCACGACCCTCGATGAGTATCGCAAGCACATCGAAAAAGATGCGGCGCTGGAACGGCGATTCCAACAGGTGTTTGTGGGGCAACCCAGCGTGGACGACACCATCGCCATCCTCCGGGGGCTGAAAGAACGTTATGAGGTGCATCACGGGGTGCGCATTCAAGATGCCGCCCTAGTGGCCGCCGCGGTGCTCTCCGATCGCTTCCTGACCGGACGGTTTCTGCCGGATAAAGCGATCGACCTGGTTGACGAGTCGGCGTCGAAACTTCGGATCGAGATCGACTCGCTCCCTACCGAGATCGATGTGGCCGAGCGACGAGTGCGCCAACTGGAAATCGAGCAGGTGGCTTTGGCCAAGGAGACCGATGCGGCAAGCCGGGATCGCCTGGAGACCCTCGAGGCCGAACTCGCCGATCTGATCGAGCACCGCGATGCCATGTTGGCGAGTTGGACTAATGAAAAGGACGCCATCAACCTCATCCAAACCCTGAAGGAGACCCTTGAGGGACTGCGATCCGAACTCGACCGCCAGAGCGACCTCGAGAAGGCGGCGGAGATTCGCTACGGGCGCATTCCCGATCTCGAACGACAGATGGAAGAAGCCAGCATGGCGCTGGCGGACCTCCGAGGCAGCGGGCCGATGCTCAAGGAGGAGGTTGATGCGCAGGACGTGGCCGAGATCGTGGCCAAGTGGACCGGGGTGCCGGTCTCGCGTCTCATGGAGGGCGAGATCGCCAAACTCGTGCGCATGGAGGCGGTGCTGCACGAGGGTGTGATCGGCCAGGACGAAGCGGTGACAGCGGTGGCGAGTGCGATCCGGAGGTCACGGGCCGGTCTGTCTGATCCGCACCGCCCGATTGGTTCGTTCCTCTTCCTCGGCCCCACTGGTGTTGGTAAGACCGAGTTGGCCCGCACGCTCGCCCGCTTCCTGTTCGACGACGATCGGGCCATGGTTCGCCTCGACATGTCTGAGTACATGGAGAAGCACTCGGTGAGCCGTTTGGTGGGCGCTTCGCCGGGATACGTCGGTTACGACGAAGGCGGTCAACTCACCGAGGCCATCCGCCGACGGCCCTACTCGGTGGTGCTGCTGGACGAGATCGAGAAGGCCCACTCCGACGTCTTCAACATCTTGTTGCAGGTGCTCGATGACGGTCGCCTCACCGATGGGCAGGGCAGGACGGTGGACTTCACCAATGTTGTGCTCGTGATGACGTCGAACCTCACCGGCGACCCCATCCAACATTTCCGACCCGAGTTCGTGAACCGGATCGACGAGATCGTGCGGTTCCGGTCGCTCACGAAGACCGATCTTGCCCACATCGTGGAGATTCAACTGGAACACCTTCGCGCTCGCCTCGTTGATCGGCGCATCACCCTTGAGGTCACCGACGCCGGGCGGGCGATGCTCGTCGAGGCGGCCTACGACCCGGCCTTCGGGGCCCGTCCGCTCAAGCGGGTGATCCAGAAAGAGGTAGTGGATCGGCTGGCGAACGCCCTCTTGGACGGAACGCTGCGCGACGGGGCGTCGGTGGTAGTCGACGCCGGGACCGATGGGTTGACGCTGGACCTAACGCCGGGGTGATCGCCTCTTCGAGGGCGGAATCACTGGGCCGGGGGGGCGCGCCGCGCCGGACGGGTAGGATCGCCTACCGTCCGTGAAGCCACTAGAGAAGGCGGGCTCGTGCCAGCAACGATCATCGTCGGAACCCAATGGGGAGACGAAGGCAAGGGGCGTTTCACCGACCTCTTCGCCAAGGAGATGCACCTCGTGGTGCGCTACCAGGGCGGCCATAATGCCGGCCACACACTGGTGGTGGACGGTGAGACATTCGCGCTCCAACTGATCCCGAGTGGCGTGCTCTACGGCCACATCACTCCGGTGATCGGCAACGGCGTGGTGGTGGACCCCAAGGTGCTCCTCGATGAGGTGTCGATGTTGGAGGGGCGAGGGGTTGATTGCTCCAAACTGAAGGTGTCGGGGAACGCCCATCTCATTCTTCCGTACCACCAGTTGATCGATCGGGTGACCGAGCGCCATCTCGGCAAGAACGCGCTGGGTACCACCAAGCGCGGCATTGGCCCGGCCTACGCCGATAAGGCCGCTCGGGTGGGTCTCCGGGTGCAAGACCTCTACGACCCGAAGATCTTCCGGGAGAAACTCACCCTGGTGCTCAAGGACAAGGCCCCGATGCTGGCCAAGGTCTACAACCAGCTCTCCCCGACCGTGGAGGAGATCGCCGATGTCTACCTCAACGATCTGGCCCCTCGCATGGAGCCGTATGTCGCCGACACCGTGAACCTCGTGCACGAGGCTCTGGAAGCGGGCCAAAACGTGCTGTTCGAAGGGGCCCAGGCCACCTTCTTGGATCTTGATCACGGCACGTATCCCTTCGTGACGTCGTCGAATCCCATCGCCGGCGGGGCCTGCCCCGGCGCGGGGGTGGGTCCGCTCCATATCGATCGGGTGGTCGGGGTGGCCAAGGCGTATGTCACCCGGGTGGGAGCCGGGCCGTTCCCCACCGAACTGCTCGACGACACCGGCGCCGCCATCGTGGAGCGCGGCCACGAGTTCGGTACCAACACCGGGCGCCAACGGCGACCCGGCTGGTTTGATGCGGTGATGCTCCGCCACGCGGTGCGGCTCAACTCGCTATCCGAGCTGGCCATCACCAAACTCGACGTGCTCGATGCCTTTGATGAGGTGAAGGTCTGCGTGGCCTATGAGGTGGACGGGAAGCGCATCCGTCATCTTCCCGACAACCAATCCGTGCTCCATCGGGTCACTCCCGTTTACGAAACCTTCCCCGGATGGGGTGGCGATCTGAGCGGCGCCACCGAGCCCGGCGACCTCCCCGCGCGAGTGCATGACTATGTGGCCTTCCTGCAGGATGAGGTCGGGGTGCCTATCCGCCTCCTCGGTGTGGGTCCTGGGCGTGATCAGTACGTTCACCTGAGCGCGTGAAGATCGTGGTGGTGGGTTCGGGCGGCCGGGAAGCCGCACTGGCCTTGGTGCTGGCCCGTACCGCAGAGGTCGTGGTCACCCCGGGGAACCCGGGGATCCCGGGCTCGGTAGCCACCGACCCCGAGCACCTTGAGGCCGACCTCTACGTCATCGGTCCGGAACAGCCGTTGGTGGATGGCCTGGCCGATCGGTTGCGGGCGGTGGGGAAACTCGTCTTCGGCCCGGGCGCCGACGGCGCGCAGGTGGAGGGATCCAAGGCCTTCATGAAAGACCTCGTCCGGGCGGCGGGCGTGCCCACTGCCGCCCACGGCACCTTCACCGAGGTGGAGCCGGCGCTGGCCTTTCTGCGCCAGTTGTCGGCCCCGTGGGTGGTGAAAACCGATGGCCTCGCCGCCGGTAAGGGGGTGTTCGTCACCCACGATCTCCCCTCGGCCGAAGCCGATGTGCGCGAAAAGCTCTCGGGAGCGTCGTTCGGGCCGGCGGGGCAGACGGTGATCATCGAGGAGGGAATGACCGGACCGGAGGTGTCGCTGTTTGCGCTGTGCGACGGCACTCGCGCGCTGGCCCTTCCCCCCGCCCAAGACTTCAAGCGCGTGGGAGAGGGCGATGTGGGGCCCAACACCGGCGGTATGGGCGCCTATTCGCCGTTGCCGTGGCTGCCGGACAACTTCGCCGAAGACGTCATCGACCGGTTTGTGCAGCCAACGCTCGACGAGCTCGCCCGGCGGGGCATTGATTACCGGGGGGTGCTCTACGCCGGGCTGATGCTCACCGCTGACGGCCCGAAACTGGTGGAATTCAACATCCGCTTCGGTGACCCCGATAGCCAGGTGGTCTTGCTGCGCATGACGTCAGACCTCGCCGTGCATCTCGCCGAAGCCGCCGCCGGCGACCTCCACACCCCGCCGACGTTTTCCGACACCGCCGCCGTGCTGGTGGTGGCGGCGGCGGCGGGCTATCCCGGCCCGGTCCGTTCCGGGGATCCGGTAGAGGGCCTGACGGCGGCGGGTGCTGCCGAGGGGGCGTTGGTCCTCTGCGCGGGGGTGGGTATGGGCGATGATGGACACCTGGTGACCGCGGGTGGCCGTGTGCTCGACGTGGTCGGGCAAGGTCCCAACGTTGCTACCGCCCGGGCCCGGGCGTACGCCGCCCTCGGGCACATCACCTGGCCCGGATTGCTTCACCGCACCGACATCGCAGGAGAGATTCCGACATGACCTACAAAGTGGCCGTTCTGATGGGTTCCCCGAACGATCGGGACAAGATGCAGCCCGCCGTGGACACGCTGACCCGGTTCGGCATCGAAACCGATGTGCGGGTGCACTCTGCCCACCGCAGCCCCGCCAAGGTGGCGGCCCTGGCCTCTTCGGCTCGGGAGCAGGGTTATGCCGCGTTCATCTGTGGAGCGGGAATGGCGGCGCATCTCGCCGGGGCCGTGGCCGCCCACACCACGCTTCCGGTGGTGGGGGTGCCGCTATCGGGGGGCGCCCTCAACGGGGTGGATGCCCTCTACGCCACCGTCCAGATGCCCAAGGGCATCCCCGTGGCCACCGTCGCCGTGGATGGCAGCGTGAACGCCGCCCTCCTGGTGGTGCAGATGTTGGCCATCACCGATGCCGACTTGGCTCGTCAACTCGCCGATCACCGCATCGAAATCGCGGGCTGAGCGCCCTAGCGGCGGATTCAGGCCGGCTGACGTTCTTCCCACCAGGGAGAAGACCAGTCGGTGGCGGCGGGTTCGAGGGCCGGGTCAAGGGGGTCGGGGGGGGTCAGGGGGGTGTCCTGGCCTCGCCTCCGCTCTGCTTTGCCCTGCGCCCGCAGGGCTCGTTTCGACATGGCCGGGCGAGCCCCAGAGCACCGCACTCCTCCGGCCACCATGGCGCAACTCACGCAGTAGGGGTCCTTTTGGGGCCCGAAGGCGTAGACGAGGCAACTTTCGCACCAGTGGCCACCGCACCGGCGACAGGTCGCCTTTCCAGGTTCTTGCTGGTGTTTCTCGCACTGTGGCATGACTCCCCTTCACGTCGTCGTCGGATATCGCTCCTGCCCGTCAAAGTAACGACCGGATCGGGGGTGTCCTTGAGGGGTGAGTGAAGAAGCCGATGGGTTGGCTATGAGGTGGGGCTGAGCGGCCGTGGCGTGGGAAGATGGGGCGATGCCTGGAGCGCAAATCCCCAACGTACTGGCGGCCCGTTATGCCAGCGCCCCGATGGTGGGGATCTGGTCGCCGGAACACAAGGTGGTGCTCGAGCGCCAGCTCTGGGTGGCGGTGATGCGAGCGCAGGCCGATCTGGGGGTGGCCTGGCCACCCCGCGCCATCGACGACTACATCGCGGTGATCGACAAG
The DNA here is from genome assembly GCA_009886035.1 of Actinomycetota bacterium. Taxonomy (GTDB): domain Bacteria; phylum Actinomycetota; class Acidimicrobiia; order Acidimicrobiales; family VFJN01; genus VFJN01. The sequence goes on along the minus strand of VFJN01000100.1, from coordinate 473 downwards.
GTGGACCTTGAGAGCATCGAGGCCCGTGAGCGCATCACCCGCCATGACGTCAAAGCCCGGATCGATGAGTTCTCCGCCTTGGCGGGTCACGAGTTGATTCACGCGGGGATGACCTCGCGCGACGTCACCGAGAACGTTGAGCAATTGCAGGTGCGCGCCGCGCTCGAACTCATAAGGGATCGAATGGTCACGGCCTTGGCCCGCCTGGCCGAGCGGGCGGGGGAGTACGCCGAAGTGGTGATCACCGGTCGGAGCCACAACGTGGCCGCCCAGGCCACGACGTTGGGCAAGCGCTTTGCCAACGCCGGCGAGGAGTTGCTGCAGGCGTTCCGCCGCGTGGAGGAGTTGCTGGCCCGCTATCCCTTGCGGGGCATCAAGGGGCCGGTAGGTACGCAGCAGGACATGGCCGACCTCCTTGGTAGTGCCGACAAGGTCGATGCCCTGGAGGCATCGGTGGCCGCTCACCTTGGCTT
>VFJN01000082.1 GCA_009886035.1 Actinomycetota bacterium | reverse complement strand
CAGGCCACCACAATCGTCTCGCCGGGATGGCGATCCACAAGACCGGTAAGGGCGTCCGCCACCCGCACTCCCATGTCCGTCCAGGTCTCCCAGCCGGGGGCCCGAGCGGTGTCGGCGGTCCACTCCTGCGCCGGATAGCGCTCATCGCATTCCGCCCAGGTGAGCCCATCGGCATCCCCGGGATGACCCTCACAGAAGCCACATTCCAGGCGCAGTTCGAGGCCCCCCATAGCCGGTGCAATGATCTGCGCTGTTTCGATCGCCCGGGGCATCAACGAGGCGTAGAGCACCGAGGCATCGGCGAGTTCGTCGGACTCCACCAACCGATCGTGCAACGCCTGGGCCTGCGCTCGACCGCGCTCGGACAATCCCTGACACCCCGCGTGCCCCGCCACGATCCCTAGTTCCTGCGCCCGGGACTCACCGTGGCGTATCAACACGATCCTCGTACCCTCAGCCATGCGTCCACCCTTGAAAATGACTTGTCGATGACGGCGGCCACCACGATCGCAGCCCGCCCCAGAGGGGCGGGCTGCGCAAAGCAAAACAGCGGCGTTGGTCCACCGCCCTAGATTCTGCCGACTAGTAGTCCTCCATGCCTCCGCCACCCATGGCCACCGCAGGCTCAGGCTTGTCGGCGATCACTGCTTCGGTGGTGAGGAAGAGCGCCGCAATGGAAGCGGCGTTCTGCAGGGCAGAGCGGGTGACCTTGGTGGGGTCGGCCACGCCGGCCTTGATGAGGTCCTCGTACTCGCCCGTGGCGGCGTTCAAGCCGTCGTTGCCATCCATGGCCTTCACCCGCTCACTAGCCACGCCCGGCTCGATACCGGCGTTGAGGGCGATCTGCCGGAGGGGCTCTTCCATGGCCTTGGCCACCAGGCTGGCGCCGGTGGCTTCGTCGCCCTTGAGCTTCTTGGCGACGGCCAGCACGGCGGCCTGCGAGCGCACGAGGGCCACCCCACCGCCGGGCACGATGCCTTCTTCAACAGCGGCCTTGGCGGTGGAAACGGCGTCTTCGATGCGGTGCTTCTTTTCCTTCAGCTCCACCTCGGTGGCGGCGCCCACCTTGAGTACCGCAACCCCGCCGGACAACTTGGCGAGACGCTCTTGAAGCTTCTCACGGTCGTAATCGGAGTCGGTGTTTTCGATCTCGTTCTTGATCTGCTGGATACGGCCCTTGATGTCCGCGTCCACGCCCGCTCCCTGGATGATGGTGGTCTCGTCCTTGCTGATGATCACCTTGGAAGCAGTGCCGAGGAGGTCGAGGGTGGTGTTCTCAAGTTTGAGACCCACCTCCTCGGAAACCACCTGGCCGCCGGTGACGATGGCCATGTCCTGCAACATCGCCTTGCGTCGCTCACCGAAGCCGGGGGCCTTCACCGCCGCACTCTTGAAGGTGCCACGAATCTTGTTGACTACCAGCGTGGCCAGGGCCTCGCCCTCGATGTCCTCGGCGATAATCAACAGCGGGCGGCTCGACTGCATGACCTTCTCAAGCACCGGCAGCATGTCGCGCACGGCGGTGATCTTGGAGCTCACGAGAAGGATGTAGGGCTCCTCCAGCACGGTCTCCATGCGATCGGGATCGGTCACGAAGTACGGGGAGATGTAGCCCTTGTCGAAGCGCATGCCCTCGACGAGGTCCATTTCAATCCCGAAGGTGTTGGACTCCTCGACGGTCACTACGCCGTCCTTGCCGACCTTGTCGATCGCCTCGGCGATGACCTTGCCAATCTCCATGTCGTTGTTGGCGGAGATGGAAGCCACCTGCGCGATCTGCTCCTTGGACTCAACATCCTTGGAGAGCTTCGTGAGATTGTCGACGGCGGCGGCTACGCCGGCCTCGATCCCCCGCTTCAGCGCCATCGGGTTGGCCCCGGCCGCCACGTTACGCAGACCCTCTCGTACCATGGCCCAGGCCAGGACGGTAGCGGTGGTGGTGCCATCGCCAGCGACGTCGTCGGTCTTCTTCGCCACCTCTTTGACGAGGTCGGCACCGATCTTCTCGTAGGGGTCTTCGAGGTCGATCTCCTTGGCGACAGATACGCCGTCCTTGGTGATCGTGGGAGCTCCCCACTTTTTGTCGAGCACGACGTTTCGGCCCTTGGGGCCGAGCGTGACCCGGACGGCGTCGGCCAGCTTGTTCATGCCGGCTTCCAGCCCGCGTCGGGCTTCTTCGTCGAATGCGATGATCTTGGACATCGGCGGATGGTCCTCCATAGCAGTAGTTGCGTTAGCACTCGCGGTGCTTGAGTGCTAACTAGTCAATCACCCTGGATCAGCACTCGCAACCGGAGAGTGCTAATCCCGGCTCGGGGGCGGGCCAGCCGGAATGGATACCGAAAGCCCGGGCGAGCCGGTCCGTCCGTCAGCCGCCAGCAACGGCGGGGATGATCGACACCGTTTCGCCATCGGGCACGGGTGTGGCCAGTGCCTCCAGAAACCGAATGTCGTCATCGGCCACGAAGACGTTCACGAATCGACGCAGGCCGCCCTGGTCGTCAAGAATGCGCTCGGCGAAGCCCGGGTGAATGGCCTCCAGGGCGGCGAGAACCTCGCCAACAGTGGCTCCCTCGACGGCCACCTCGGAGGTGCCTCCGGTGAGGGTACGCAACGTGGTGGGCACTCGGACAGTGACGCTCATCGGAATCGTTCCTCAGGGAGGGGCTCGGGGACAACCACGATGGTACCGGACCCCACCCGGTTGGAGACCATTCCCACCGTCGCAGGAAGTTGCCGCCGGGACACTCCCCCGATAGGCATAAGGCCGTGCATCGGCTCAGGTACCAGACTTTTCATCACACAGACTTCACGGCCCGTGAACTGGCCGCCGAAAAGACGCGCCTCGGCCACGTGGTGTCGATGTGCTTGCCGGCCCGCGATGAAGCCGCCACCATCGGCCAAAATGTGCAACTCCTCCGGGAGACGCTGATGGACGGCCTTGGCCTCATCGACGAGATCCTGGTTATCGACGATCACTCCCACGATCGCACCGCCGAGATCGCTGCCAATGCCGGAGCCCGAGTCGTCGGCGTCAACGATGTGCTCCCCGAGGTTGGTCCGGGCGAGGGCAAAGGCGAGGCCCTGTGGAAGTCCGTGGCGGCGGCCGAAGGCGACCTCATCGTGTGGTGCGACGCCGACATCTTAGACTTTGGCCCCCGCTTCGTCGAAGGCCTCGTTGGTCCCCTGCTCGCTCGCCCGGATATCGGGTTCGTGAAGGGCTTTTACGACCGCCCCGTAGACGGCGGCGCCTATGGCGGTGGTCGGGTCACCGAACTGATGGCACGGCCGGCCCTCGCCACCTGGTTCCCGCACCTCGCCACCATCGTCCAACCCCTCTCCGGCGAGTACGCCGGTCGGCGCTCGCTCCTCGAACGGTTGCCGTTCGTGCAGGGCTACGGAGTGGACATCGCTCTCCTGATCGACATCGCCGCGATGGACGGAACCGACGCCATCGCCCAGGTAGACCTGGGCACCCGGCGCCATCGCAACCGGCCACTCGACGAACTCGGACCTCAGGCCCTGGCGGTGCTCCAAGCGGTGCTCAGCCGATCCCCCATGGGGCTCGAGCACCCCGCCACGCTGGTGCGGCCCAACCTCGAACCGGTGGAGATCGGGATCGACGAACGCCCGGCGCTCATCGACCTTCCGGCCTATCGGCGGCGCAGCGCCTAAGCACCGAGCACATCGAGTGGCTCAAGGTGGCGAGGCCACCAACCGATGCTGGGGAAGAGAGTTTATCGACATCCGGGTGTGCCGGTTGAGGCCACACACCCATGGATTTTCCCTCCCCCCGAAATGAGCCACCGCCCCCAATGACCCACCACTCCAACTATCCCCACAGCGGCCCCCACCGCCTCGTCGACCTCGTGCGAGCCCTCACCGGGTGCAGCCGGGAACGAGCCGAGATGGCCGTCAGCGATCCGATCCCTTCGGGGCCCATCTCCCTCGACGACGGCCTCCACGCCGTGGCCACGGCCCTCGTGGCGCTGCGAGGCCCCCTGCCGAACTAGCGGTATCCCTGGCGGTCAGACGAGCCCGGTGGCGTCGGCATCGGGCCCCACATCGGTGCCCACTCGCTCCACGAACCCGCCACTCACCGTACTTTCCGAGTCCAATTCCCAGCGGGCTTCGATCTCGTCGAGCGGCTCGTCGAGGGCCAAGCGGCGCCACGCCTGACCCACCAGAATCTTCAGCGCAGCCGCCGTGGGAACCGCGATCAGCATGCCCACGAAACCCCACAGTGAGCCGGCGGCGAGCAGGGCCAGTATCACCACGGTCGGGTGCAACTTCACGGCTCGCTGCATCACCATGGGGCTGATGAGGTGGTTGTCGATTTGCTGCACAATGGCCATAACCAGGGCCGCCAGGAGCGCTTGGTGCGTGCCCCCACCCGTGCTCAGGGCTATGGCGATGGCGGGCACGGCCCCGACCCACGGGCCGATCAAGGGGATCAGATTGAAAATCCCCGCCACCATGCCCACCAGCAGCCAATAGGGCAGGCCGATGATCAACAGGCCGAGGGCGGACATGACACCAACCAGGAGCGACACCGCCAACTGTCCGCGCACATACCCACCGAGGGCGGCGCTCAGACGTCGGGTGATCACCATCACATCGCTGCGATTTCGTTCCGGTACCAGCCCCCGTAAGACACGTCGGATATGCGGGAGGTCGATCAGGAGGTACAACGCGAGTACCGGGGCGAGAACGAAGATCAACCCAACGTGGAACACCTGCTGGAACACCGCGCGCACGGATTTGAACTGCCGCACGATGCGGTCTTTCTGTTCGGCGGGGCTCACCGTGCCGTCATCGTCGGTGTCGGCCGCGTCGGACGGAGCGAACTGCTTCTCGATGTTGGCGTAGGTCGGAATTTGGACGGGCCAGTTGCCGTCTTGGGACTGCTTCGCCAGGTCGTCGACCCGCTGCTCAATATCGCGTTGAAGATCCGGCCATTCGGTGGCCAGCGCATCGGTTTGGCGACTGACGTTCGGCGCAACGAACAGACCCGTGAGCACCAAGGCGCCCAGGACCGCCCCATAGATGAGGGCCGCGCTCGCCGCCCGAGGGACGCGGTGCCGCTGCAGACGGGTGACCGTTGGATTGCAGAGGAACACGATGACGCCGGCGAGCACCAGCGGCGGGAAGATCACGCGGAAGATCCAAGCCACGAATCCCAGCAGCGCGAGCAGAATCAAAAGCCCCACCAGGGACCACGCCACAGACCCGGCAGACCGGATGCGATCGCTCACGGAGATGACCCTAATGCACCTTTATGCATGAATCCGGAGATGTGGTGCGCCCCGGATGGCGCCCCGCCTCCCGGGAAAGAGCACCCGCCGGCGGGCCGTCCCCCGGCCAGGCGGGCACCGCGAATCGTCGGTCAAAGAACCCCCAGAGATCACTTCGTGCTCATCGCCGCGGAAAGCCGACCAGCAGGTCGAGCGCCGCTTCCTCGATGCAGGCCAGCGTTTCTCCCAGCGCCCGTGCTTCCCCAAAACCGTCGACCAATGATCGCGACT
>VFJN01000053.1 GCA_009886035.1 Actinomycetota bacterium | reverse complement strand
GCCGCCGCCGCCGCCGCCGCCGCCCCCGCCGCCGCCCCCGCGGGCGGTCCAACCGGTCACCACCGGTGGCGGCTTCAACGACCCGAATAATCCCGCCGCCTGGGACCGACTTGCCCAGTGCGAGTCCAGCGGCAATTGGGCCATCAACACCGGCAACGGCTACTACGGCGGCCTCCAGTTCAGCCTGAGCTCGTGGCGCGGCGCCGGTGGCACCGGTCGCCCCGACCAGGCCAGTCGGGAAACCCAGATCGCCATCGGCCAGAACCTCCAGCGCTCCGCCGGCTGGGGAAGCTGGCCGGCCTGCACCCGCAAGCTCGGCTACCGCTAGCGGTCGGCCGGGCCGGGCGGGATCCCGCCCCAGGCCACAATCGGACCCGCCACCGCTACGAGCGCCTCGGGATTGAGGTCGAGGTCGGCCCAGTCCTCATCGGCCACGGTGGCCTCGCCCGTCGGGGTGATCCGCACACTGCCGGGACGCTCGGTGGGAAAGGTGCGGGCAATCCAGAATCCCACCAGGCCGGGACGGGCGACCACCACCCCCGACGCGGGAAGGGCGGCGGCCAGGCCCGCGGCCCGAGCCGGCGGTGAATCAGGCTGGTCGTACATCGGCCCCACCACGGCGGCCAGGGCCGTGTAGAGCAGGGGACGCTCGGTGCAACCGGCGGGCAGGGTGCCCCGAAAGGTCCCCAGCGCTTCAGGGGCCACATCCACCACCTCGGCGCGACCCTCCCACGGCTGGGACGTCACCTCCTCGGGGTCGAGCCCGCTGGTGACCAGCACATCCACCTCACCGAGACCAGCCAGGTCGAAATCCCACGCCTGGAGACCGGCGGTGCCGAAGTGCAACGGGTCGTCCCAGCGAAACACCCCTTTGGCCCCCCACGTGTTCACCACCCCACATCCGGCCCGTCGCGCGAAGGCTGCCAGCCCCGCGACGCAGTTGGCCCGCACGACCCCCGGGCCCACCAGAATCCCTAGAACGCTCATGGTCTGGCGATGGTCAGTACCGCAGCCCAGGAGCGCGAGTCTTGAACAGGTCGGTGGCGAGTTGCATCCCCAGTTTCTCGGCATCCCACCGCTGACCCCCGTTCGATAGCGTGGCACCTTCGCTCCAGCCCTCCATCCACACGATGTCCTCGGCCACGGCCCGGATCACCTGACCGGTGACATGCTGGCTCTCATCGGAGGCCAACCACGCCACCAGCGGCGACGACACGGCCGGATCCATGCGATTCCATTCGCCCTCGGGAACGTCATCGGCCTCGATGACCGCCGGGGCACCGGGCATGGTGCCAGTGATGCGGGTAGCGGCGGCCGGGCCCACGGCGTTTACCGTGACTCCGAGTTTGTACAACTCGAGCGACAATGTCTGAGTAAAACCGGCGATGCCGGCCTTGGCCGTGGCGTAGTTCGTCTGACCAAAGTTCCCCACCAGGCCTGCTCCCGAGGTGGTGTTGATCACCCGCCCGGTGAAAGCCTCGCCCGTCTTGGCCCGCTCCCGCCAGTGACGGGCGGCGTGATGCGACGGCGCCCAGGTGCCCTTCACGTGCACCTTGATCACCGAGTCGAAATCGGCTTCGGTCATGTTCCAGATGGCGGTGTCGCGCACGATGCCGGCGTTGTTCACCAGCACGTCGAGTTTTCCGTAGGTCTCCACCGCCTGGCCCACCATGCGTCCCGCCCCGTCGTAGTTGGAGACATCGTCGTAGTTGGAGACCGCCACACCACCGCGCTCGGTGATAAGCGCCACGGTGAGGTCGGCCGCTTTCTCGTCGGCGCCATCGCCAGCCACCGAGGTGCCCAGGTCATTGACCACCACGCGGGCGCCGTGCTTCGCCAGTTCCAGCGCGTGGGCTCGGCCGATGCCGTGTCCGGCACCAGTAACGACGGCAACCTTGCCGGACAGCAGAGCCATGAGAATTCCTACTTTCGGGGGGGGGAGAGGGATGGGTTCAGGGATCAGTTCAGGAGGAGCCGAAGCGGTCTCGAAGCTCGAACTTGAGGACCTTGCCGGTGGGGTTGCGTGGCAATGCATCCACGATCTCAAGCCGCTCCGGCAGTTTCTGGGTCATCAGGCCCGCTTGCCGAGCGAAGGCCACCATGTCGGCGAAACTCAGCGGCGCCGCCGGGTCGCTCGGCACCACCACCGCGCAGACCCGCTCGCCCGTCTTCGGGTCGGGGATGCCGATCACCGCCACGTCGGCCACCGCGGGATGCCCAAAGAGGATGTCCTCCACCTCCTTGGCGGAGACGTTCTCCATGTTCCGAATGATCACGTCTTTGACCCGGCCCGTGATGGTGAGCATCCCGTCGGCGTCGAGTTTGCCGAGATCGCCGGTCTTGAACCAGCCATCCTCGTCAAAGGCCTCGGCGTCGAGCGTGGCATCGAGGTAACCCAGCATCATCTGGGGCGCCTTGGCGCGAATCTCGCCCTCGTCGCCCACACCGGCATCGTGCCCGTCGAGCCGGACGAGTCGCAACCGGGTGGTGCCGGCGGCCCGGCCCTCGGTGTGGGCAAGTTGATCGTCGCTATCGCGAATACTGCCCATCGTGATAATCGGCGCTTCCGTAAGTCCGTACCCCGACACAATCCCGACCCCACCCATCTCTGCCTTCACGTCGTGGTGAAGTTGGGGCGGCTTCGGAGCCCCACCACCGCAGTACACCCGCACGCTGGGGAAGAGGCGCTCTCCCGCCGGTAGTGCCCGCTGAGCGGCCAGGTACGCCATGTGGAACGGGGTGCCGGCCCCCGCCATGGTCACCTCGTGCTGCTGGATCAGCGCAATGGTCTTAGCGGGATCGAACCGCTCGATGTAGACGGTTGGGAACCCCACGGCGAGGGCACTGAAAAGCCACCCGATACCACCGATGTGGGTGAAGGGAAATACCACGGCGTTGCGATCGGCGGCAGTCACCTCCATCCGCTCGTTCATGCCGAGGGCGCCGGCGAGGATCGTGCGGTCGGTGTGTTGGGCGCCCTTGGGATCCGCCGTGGTGCCCGAGGTGTAGAAGTACCAGCGAACCGGGTCTGTCGAGGGGTCCGGCGGCGGTGGCAACGTGGCGGGATCACCCTGCGGCAGTACCTTGTCGGCCACCACCACGGTGAGCGACCCGCCCTCTGCCTTCACGGCGTCAGCGATGTCGGTGGCCATGGCTTCGAAGTTGAAGCCCGCCCACTCCTGCGGGACAACGAGAACCTTGGACTGGGCTTGCCGCACGACGAACCCAACCTCGCGCTCCCGGTAGATCGGCAGCATCGGGTTTTGGATGGCTCCCAACCGAGCCAGCGCCAGCACGAGAACCTTGGCCTCCAGCCAGGTGGGCAACTGCCACGACACCACGTCGCCGGCCCCGATTCCTAACGCGTGGAATCCCGCCGCCGCCCGTTCCGCCGCCCGTTTCGATTCCGCCCAGGTCAGAGTGCGCCCGTCTTCGTCTACCGCCGCCAGCCCGTCGGGGTTGACCCGCACCCGCTCCTCCAGAAGTGCCCAGAGGCTCGTTCGGTCCTCATTCGACATGCGGTGATCTCCCCACTCGATCGATCTATGGCCTCATGGACCGTCAGAATCTAGGCGCAACCAACCCGGACCGTCGAAGGAGAGGGACCGACGGTCACACGTCGAGCTCAAAGGCGAGGAGCACATCCTCGAGAATCTCCGACTCGGTGACCTCGATGGCCAAGGATGCCACCCGCAGCCCGGTGAGCAAACCCAGCCACGACCCGAACAAAAGATCCTGGTCCCCCAGGCGAGTGAGCAGCGCATCGACCGACGGGCGGATCCCGCCCGCGGTGGCGGCGGCCGCCGTGAGGATCTCGGAGAGCAACTCGATGCGGTGATCGGGGATGGCTCCGTCGATCGCCAGCGTGGATACGAGCTCCGCCAGATCGAGGGGTTCGTCGGTGATGCTCACCATGCGGCGCAGAGCCACGGCGGTGGCCTCGAGCAGCACACTGGCCACCACGACAGCCCCGTGGGTGGCCACCCCCTCGCCAATGGTGGCGGCGGCGCGCTCAGGGTCCTGGTCGAGGATCTGCAGTTCCAACGACTCACGCAGCATCACGGGGAGGTCCATGGGGCGACACCCTACGGCGAGTCTCAGGGATAGGGGGCGGCCTGTATCGCCTCCAGGTCGGCTTCGGCAATGTCGGGACGCTGGCGGGCCGTTCTGACGCTCACCACCCCCAAGGCCGAAAGAACCACCGCCATCCCCGCCAGTTGGGGCACGCTGAGCGGCTCATCGATCCAAAGAGCGGCGGCGGCGGCCGCCAGCACGGGGATGCCCAGCGTGAGCAGCGACAACATGAGCAACGACACGTGCCCGTGGGCCGCCACCATGAGGTAATGGCCCAGCAGTCCGTTGATCACCGTGATGTAAAAAACAGTGAGCCAACCGTTGGCATCGGTCACGCCCAGGGTGCCTTCGAAGAACAACGGCAGGGGCACCACCGCCACCGCCGCCACGATCGCCATACCGGTGAGGTATTCGAGGGCGCTCAGCTCCTGACGAGCGGACTTGGAAAAGATGAAGTAAGCCGTCCAGGCCACCAGGGCACCCACCGCCAGCAGATCGCCCGCCAGACTGTTGGCACCCCCGCCATCGCCGCCGACCACCACCAATGCGGTGCCCGCCACCGCCACGGCCCCCCACCCCACCTCCACCAGACGGGGTCGCTCGCCGAACATCGGGCCCGCCACCAGCAGCAACAACAACGGCTGGAGCGCCCCGATCACCGTGGCGTTGGCCACACTGGTTTTTTGGAGCGCCACGAAGAACAACACGAGATCGGCGGCAAAGGCGAGCCCGCCGAACAGGGACCGTCGAAGGAGCCAGATCGACAACCGTCCGCCGGACGCCAAGAACACCACGGTGATGATCGCCGCCCCCAACCAAATCCGGTAGCACGCCAACCCCAGACCGCTCAGGCCCTCCACGCCCTTGATGAGCACCGACGACACCCCCCACACAACCACCGCGGTGGAGGCCCCCACCAGCCCCATCACGGGCCGCCGCCCCGATACGTCAGTTCGGGCGGGGGTAGGCACCGCGGCACCCTAGAAGAGAGACGGGCGCGGAGCGTCCTCGGCCGGGGTGGGCTGAAACCGGAAGAGACGCAGGCTATTGGCCACCACCAGGACCGACGACGCGGCCATGGCAAAGCCCGCCAGCATCGGATTCAACAGCCCGGCCGCGGCTAAGGGAATGAGGGCGAAGTTGTAACCGAAGGCCCACCCCAGGTTGACCTTGATGGTGCGCAGGGTGCGCCGAGAAAGCCGGATTGCATCCACCGCCGCATCAAGATCGGCCCGCACCAAGGTGAGGTCAGCGGCGGCCATGGCGGCGTCGGTCCCGCTGCCCATGGCGAGCCCCAGATCAGCCTGAGCCAGAGCGGCGGCATCGTTCACCCCGTCTCCCACCACCGCCACCACCCGACCTTCCGCCTGCAGGCGTCGAACCTCCGCCACCTTTCCCTGAGGGAGCACTCCCGCCACCACGCGCTCGATTCCCACCTCCCCCGCCACGGCCTGGGCCGCCAACCAATGGTCGCCAGTCACCAGGACCGGATCGAGCCCGAGCGCTCCGAGCGCGGCGATGGCCCGCCGTGAACTGGGCCGCACCGTGTCGGCTACCACCGCAATGAGACCTACTTCGCCATCCCACGCCACCGCCACCGCCGTGCGGCCCTGCTGCTCGGCCCGCTCATGGACCTCGAACAACGATGCCGGGAGCCGATAGCCCGCTCCCGTGAGGTGGCTCAGTCGACCCGCCGCCACCGAGCGTCCCGCCACGACCCCGCTCACCCCGAGACCGGTGGCCGACTCGAAGTCCGACACGGGTTCTCGCCGATCTCCCGGCACGGCCGCCGCGATCACCCGGGCGATGGGGTGCTCGCTAGCCGCCTCGAGGCTGGCGGCAAGGGTGAGGGCCCAATCGGCGTCCACTCCATCGGCTACCACCACCTCCACCAGGGTCATCCGGCCCGTCGTGACGGTACCGGTCTTGTCGAGCACCACTGTGTCGACTCGACGCGTGGCCTCGAGAATCTCCGGGCCGGCGATCAGCACACCGATCTGGGCACCCCGACCGGTCCCCACCAGCAGGGCCATGGGGGTAGCCAAACCCAGCGCACAGGGGCAGGCCACGATGAGCACGGCCACCGCCGGGACCATGGCCGCCGCCACGGAGTCGCCGCGGGCGCACCAGTACCCGAGGGTGGCTATCGCGATGAGAATGACGACCGGCACAAAAACGGCGGCGACGCGATCGGCCAGTCGTTGCACCGGGGCTTTCCCCGACTGGGCATCGGCCACCAACTTCGCCATCCGAGCCAACGTGGTGTCGGCGCCCACCCGAGTGACCTCCACCACCAGGCGTCCGCCGGCGTTGAGCGTGGCGCCGGTGACCGCATCGCCCACCGTGACCTCCACGGGGATGGATTCCCCGGTCACCAAGGCGGCATCGATGGCGGCGGCGCCTTCCACCACCCGGCCATCCGTGGCGATCTTCTCGCCCGGACGCACCACGAAATGATCACCCACCACCAGCGCTTCCACCGGCACTCGCTCTTCTCCGAGCACGCCGATACGAGCTACGTCATGGGCTCCCAACTCGGCGAGAGCGCGCAGCGCATCCCCGCCCCGCCGTCGAGCGCGCCCTTCGAACCAACGGCCGGCCAACAAAAAAAGTGTGATGGCGGCCACGACTTCGAAGTAGACGGCGCTGGCGGCGTGGGCTCGGTTGGCGGTGAAGGAGAAGCCGTTGTGCATGCTCGACTCCTCGTCCCCGTTGAAGACCACCACCCACGCCGACCAGGTAAAGGCCACCGTCACGCCGACCGACACCAGGGTGTCCATCGTCGCGGTGGCGTGGCGGAGGTTCACCGCCGCCGCCCGATGGAAGGGCCACGCGCCCCAGGTGGCGATCGGGAAGGTGAGCACCAACGCGACCCACTGCCAGTGGGTGAACTGCCAGGCCGGCACCATCCCCAACAGAATCACTGGAACGCCGAGCAGCGCCACCATGCCAACCCGACGCCCGAGCGCATCCACGCCGCTGTTCTCCGGCGAGATCGGGGCACCATCGAGCGGGGGGAGGCGAGCCTCGTATCCCGCCCCCTCCACCACGGCGATGAGGGTGGCCGGATCAAGCGACACCGGGCCCTCAACGCGCGCCGATGCCAACGCATAGTTCACGGTGGCCGAGACGCCATCGACCTTGTTGAGCGTCCGTTCGATACGCGCCGCACAGGCCGCGCACGTCATGCCGCCGATACGGAGATCGATGGTGGTCCGCTTCGCCTCAGCCGTGCTGGCCATAGCCGTCCTCCATCGGTTGCCCCGACTCTGCGCTCACCGCTGAGGTCGGGCGTCGTAGCCCGCTTCCACGACGGCGGCGAGGATGGCATCGGTGGAGGCAGTGCCGGTCACCACCGCGATAGCCGCCTCCAACTGCACCTCCACCTGCACCACCCCGGCGAGGGCCTCGATCTCCTTGGTGACCGCCGCCACGCAGTGCCCACAGGTCATCCCGGTGACGGTGTAGGTGGTGGTGGTGGTCATGAACGCACCAACCGGGCAATGGCCGTGTGGGCCTCGGCCAGTTTCTCCGCCAAGACCGTGGGGTCCTCGACCGCTCCGGCCACGCAATGACTCAGGTGCTCCTCGAGGAGGTGGAGCGCCACCGACTGCAAGGCCCGGGTGGCCGCCGACACCTGGGTGAGGATGTCGACGCAGTACTTGTCGTCTTCCACCATGCGGGCAATGCCCCGAACCTGCCCTTCCACGCGCCGCAACGCGGCCAGGTGCTGTTCTCGATGTTCTCCGTATCCATGCATTGCCCCAGTATACCCTTAGGGGGTAGGGGTTCCTCCTCCGGTATCGCCTGGCGGTACCGTTCTCCCGGTGCCCGACGTCCTCCTCGAGTTGCCCGGCGGCGACATCACCCCCTTGTTGGAGCACCTCGACCACGCCGCCTTCATCAACCTGGGGCCGGGCGTGAACGCTGAACACGTGCCCGTTCGCAGTGGACTGATGTCGATTTTCAGCAACCGCGGCCCCTCGGTTCCGCTGGCTACCTGGACTCCCGGGGAGATCGGGTTACAACACGGCCTCGGCGGCCGGGCGGCCCCGTGGCTCTCCGACCATGGCTGCGCCGCTCTCACCGAATGGTATGTGGCCGCTGATAACCCACGACGCGGCCTCGTGCTCAAGACCTACGCCACCCCCGCCGCCGACACCATCACCTGGCTGGTGCGGGCCACCAACCTCGTGTGTCCCTTCGATGTGGTCTTCCCCTGGCAGGCGGTGGTCAGGACTCGCTGACGCCCCTCCCCGCCCGGGCCGTTCCTTGGGTGGCGGTGGCGACCGCCCAGCGGTAATCAGCCTTACCCGCCGGAGAGCGCATCACCCGGTCCACGACCACCAGATGCTTGGGCACCTTGTAACCCGCCAACTGGCCCCGGCAATGCGTCACGATCTCCTCCAATGATGCCGAGGTACCGGGGGAAAACTGCACGACGGCGGTCACCGCGCTCCCCCAACGCTCGTCAGGCACGCCCACCACCAGCACATCGGCCACCGCGGGATGCCCGTGGATGATCCCTTCGACCTCCTCGGGGTGCACCTTTTCACCCCCCGTGTTGATGGACGTGGACCCCCGGCCGAGCAGTTCCACCGAGCCGTCCGTGGCCACCTTGGCGAGGTCACCGGTGATCAGCCAACGCTCGCCGTCCACCATGAGAAACGTCGCGGCCGTCTTCACCGGATCGCGGTAGTACTCAAGGGGTAGCCGGCCTCCGGTGACGATGCGGCCCACCGCCCCGTCACCGGGCACGACCGGCCGATCCTCGTCGTCGAGCACCAAAAACGGCTTGGCCCCGGCGGTGGAAAACCGAATGACTCCCGACGCCGGCACGTCGTTGGCCCCCACCCGTGACGAGCCCTGGATGCCCGCCTCCGACGAACCAAAACCATCGGCCACCATCACATTGGGGAAACGGTCCAGGATGCGGACCTTGCAACCGGTAGACATCGGCGCCCCTCCGTTGGAGATAGCAAAGACGCTGGAGATGTCGGGGCGCTCCGGACCCGGCATGGCATCCCAGGCATCGAGCAAAGGCTTGGCTACCGCATCGCCCACGACGGTGAGCAGGTTCACCTTCTCCGCCGCCACGGTGCGCCAGACCTTCGCCGGATCGAGGGATCCCTCCATCAGCACGATGGTGCCCCCGGCAAAGAACCACATAAACGACGTCCACTGAGCGGCCGCGTGCATCAACGGTGCCAACGGCAGGTACGTCACGCCATCTCCGATGCGAGCCGGCAGTTCTCCCGGAGTGGTCACCTCTCCCTCCATCCGCATGGGGTCACCGCCCCCGATACAGGAGAAAAATGCGTCACCGTGACGCCACACCACCCCTTTCGGCAGACCCGTGGTGCCGCCGGTGTAGATGATGTAGTGGTCGTCGTCGCCCCGTTCCGGTACGGAGGGCCGGGACGACGACGACGCCATCAGCGCCGCCTCGTACATTTCGCCCGTCTCCAACGTCCACACCCGCTGATCAAGTTCCGGCAGTACCTGGGCGAGGACAGGCTGGTGCTGCGGACCGTGAAGCACCCCAACCGTGTCGCTGTCGTTGAGTAGATGGCGCAGTTCGCCCGCCACATAGCGATAACTCACGTTGATCGGGACAGCCCGAATCTTGAAGCAGGCCAGCATCGCCTCGATGTACTCGGCACAGTTCTCTAGGTAGAGGCCCACGTGATGGCCCGGCCCCACGCCTCGGCCCGTCAGGTGATGAGCCAATCGGTTGGCCCGCTCGTCGAGTTGGCTGTACGTACGACGTTGCTCTCCCACCACAAGAGCCTCGCGATCCCCCACGGCATCAACGGCCATCTCCCAGAGATCAGCAAAATTAAACGACGCCGGGGCGCTCATGGGGGGTATCTCATTTGATCGCTACCGGGTTGACCGGTGCGCCGGTGCCGCCGGTGACCGGCTCAGGGTTAGCCACCAGCAGCATCTCGTAGACGCCGTCGGCGGCGCAGTGGGCGGCGAGGGCCTCCAAATCGAAATTCTGCCCCTGGGTGAGGCCCATATCACGCAGTTGGATCATGTGAACCGGGAACATCAAGTGGGGGTCCTCACAGGGATAGACCTCCATCGCCAACGTGTCGATGGCCACCGCGGCGATGTCATGACGATGGAACCACCGGATGGTGCGCAGGCTCAGACCCGGTTGGTCGCCAAGAAGATACCCCTCGCGATCCTGGCGCTTGAAGTACGTCATCTGCCCGGTGCGCACGAGGATGACATCGCCCGAGTGGGGCTGGACCCCCGCCTGGGCCACGGCCGCATCGAGATCGTCCTCGGTGATCGGATAGCCAGGAGGGAGGATCTCCTGGCCCAGGGCACGGGGGAGGTCCAGCAGAATGGCCCGGCTCACGATGTTCCGCACCTTGTGGATCCCGCATCGGGTGGCCCCGTTGGCGGCGGTAATACTCTCGGCCGGGAAGCCGTTGTAGATAAAGCCTCCGTAGCTCACGTGCGCGAGACCATCCCAGTGGGTGCAGGCCTGCAAGCCCATGGTGATCGTGTCGTCGCTCCAGCAGGCCGTCGCGTCGTCATCGCCCCCGGTGTAGTTGGAGTTGATGGCCACCATCGTGTGCAACGGATTGATGCGGCCCGGGATCGTGCCCAGTTGCGGACCGTTGGCGTCGAGCCGAATGGCCAGGGGGATACGCACCCCCGTACGAGCGGCGGCGATACCCCGGACGACGGCGGCTTCGTCGATGAGGTTGAGGGTGCCGATCTCGTCGGCCTCACCCCAGCGACCCCAGTTGGATACCTCCGCCGCCAGATCGTGGAGTGCATCGCTTAGCGCCATAGCATGGGTGTCTAGCCCACCTAGCCCCGCCCCGGGGGCCGCACGAGCGTGATCGGTGGAACCACCCGAGGAGCCTGGCATGGTCAGCACCCAGAACAAGTGGCTGTCCGGGCCCTACGCCCCCATCGAAGGTGACGTCACCGCCACCGAACTCGTGGTGGAGGGAACGCTTCCGGAAGAACTCGAGGGCCGCTATCTGCGCAATGGCCCGAACCCGATTACCGCGGTGAACCCCGCCACCCACCACTGGTTTGCCGGGGACGGCATGGTGCATGGGCTTCGACTCGGCGGCGGACAGGCCCACTGGTACCGCGCCCGCATGGTGCGCTCCACCAGGGTGAGCGAACTTCTCGGCGAGATTCCGGCGCCCGGCGAACGCCACGCCAACATGGATACCGCCAACACGAACGTGATCGGCTTGGGCGGCAAGACGTTTGCCCTCGTGGAAGCCGGGGCCCGCCCCGTCGAATTGACCTACGACCTCGAGACCGTGCAGCACTCCGACTTCGACGGTGGTCTTCCCCACGGTTACACCGCCCACCCCAAGGTGGACCCAGTGACCGGCGACCGCCACGCCATCTCCTACCACTGGAGCATCCCGTACCTCGAGTACTCCGTCATCAGCGGTGATGGCGTGGTGAAGCACCTATCGCCCGTCGAGGTGTCCGATGGACCGATGGTGCACGACTGCTCGATCACGGCGCGCTGGGTCGTGGTCTACGACCTGCCGGTGACCTTCAATCTCGACACCGCCATGCAGGGCGGTCGGTTCCCCTACTCCTGGAGTGAGGATCGACCCGCCCGCATCGGGCTCATCCCCCTCGGTGGTTCGGGTTCCGAGGTGCGCTGGTTTGAGGTGGCCCCGTGCTATCTGTTCCATGCCGTCAACGCCCACGACGATGGCGACACGGTGGTGATCGACGTCATCCGCTACGACCGCATGTTCGATGTCCAGACGCTCGGCCCCGATGACGATGCACCCCTGCTGTGGCGATGGCGAATAGATACCGTCACCGGCAGGGTGCACGAGCAGCAGCTCAGCGATCAGCCGCTGGAGTTCCCGCGGGTGGACGAGCGAGTGGTCGGTCGCCGCCATCGGTGGGCTTATGGCTCTGAAGTTCGTCGCCGAGATCAGGACAACAGTTTCGGCGGAAACCTGATCCGCATTGATGGCCGATCGGGTGACCTCCTGCGCTCCGATTTAGGCCCCGGCCGGGCGGCGGGTGAATGGGTGATGGTCCCGCGCCATGCCACCGCCGCCGAGGACGACGGTTGGCTCATGAGCTTCGTACACGACGCCACTACCCAGTGCTGCGAACTGCTCGTGCTCTCCGCCATGGATCCCACCGGCGACCCGGTTGCGCGCGTACAACTTCCGAACCGCGTGCCGCTTGGCTTCCACGGCAACTGGGTACCCGACACCGCCTCATCCGCGCCACCACCCGACCCACTCCATGACCCTCCTCCGCGGTGACGGCGGGGCGGCACTGCCAGTGATTGCCATGATCGCCCCGTAGCCCTGCTGGCGCCTCATCGAAACGACCCTCAGTGGCCCGCCGTGGGTTCATCGACGATCCCGGTCGTTCCCAGAGCCGTGGCTCGGTCCCGCCGGTCGAAATGCGCCACCGCGTCAAGGGCGGGCAGGACCAAACTCACGGTGGTCCCAGCGCCCACCACGGAATGTATTGCTGCCGTTCCCAAGGCACGCTCCGCGAAGGATCGCACTGACGCTAACCCCAGGCCGATCCCTGCCCGGTCCGCTTTGGTAGTGAACAACGGGTCAAAGGCTTGCTCCACCGACTCGGGCGACATCCCTACCCCCTCATCGGTCATCGAGAGTTTCACCGCCGGCGGACGGTCCGTGCCATCCGCGTGCGGCTCAGACCCGGTGGCAATGGTTAGTGCCCCGTCTCCCGGCGTGGCATCACGCGCGTTCAGCGTCATACACAGGAGGACGTATTCGAGTTCCCGTCGATCGGCCATCACCCAGAGGGGAGAAAGAGCCAGCTTGAGGTGCACCACAATGTCGTCGCCGGCGGCGAGAGCCAACGCCTCGGCAGAGCTCCACACCACCTCATTCACGTCGATCGGCTCCTCCATGACCGAGTCCCGCCGGGCAAGGTCATTTATCTGCTGGCCAAGGACCGCCGCCCCAGCCGCCGCCTGCTGAAGGTGCCGCAGCGTGGATAACCCCTCCGGGTTGGTGATGCTCCCCTCGAGGAGCAATGCATGGTCCAGGGTGACCGACGTCAGTTGGGTGAGGTCGCCGGAAATTTGGGCGGTGAGTTGAGCCAGACCGGCGAGCCGATCGGAATCCTGCCGGCTTCGAGGGGCTGCTTCAGGGTCCGCCCCGAAGGTCATGCCCAGATCCCCGACATCCGCCAGATTCGCGATCATGTACTGCTCCCCCTCTTTGTGATCGAAGACCGTGAGGGTCACCTCGGCGAGAAACGAACTCCCGTCGGATCGCTGGGTGATGAGGCGGAATTTTGCCTCGGGACCATCTTGTAACTGACGGGTGACATACCTGGAGTGCTGCCGCATCGACTCCGGCGACAACAGTTGATCGATGCCGCGACCCAGCAATTCAGACTGTGACCACCCCGACATCTCCGCCGCCTGCCCGCTCATGAGCACGATCACTCCCGCCGAGTCGATCACCACGATGGCGGCCGGGACCAATTGGAGGACCCTCCGCAGCACATCGTCCGGCAGCACCCATGACCCCCTCGTTCGCTCTCCCCCACAGATCGGCGAAAGGTTTGTTCGCCTTTAGGCTACCGGGTCCGCCCAAATTTGCCCGGACGACGAGGTAGACGCGCTCGAAACTCAAGATCCACGCCGCCAATGTCGTTAATGAAGGCTATGAACCCGACCGTGATCAGCGACGCCACGTCCGATGCCGCTGGCGTCGTCTTCGGCATCGTCGACGGTCATTGGCGGATAGGCCAAATCAGTATCGACGCGGGCGACCTCCTCGGTGTCCCCAACTCCCAACTCCTTGGTTCATCGTTGCTGGAGTATGCCCACCATGGCGATCGCCAGGCCCTCATCAACCTGCCCGAAACAGTCATCGTCGATGGGGTCGGCGTAACCACCACCACCTGTCTGGGCCGACCCGGACGGTGGGTTGAAGTACAGATGGTGCTGGCACCGATGGCGCAGCGCTCGGAGGAATTGGGCTTCGTGATCACCCGCTCCAACTCCATCCATAACGATCCTCGGGCCGCCCGCCTCGAACAGCACCTCCGCCGCATCGCCCAGGAACTCGAAGCCGCCGGCCTCGACGTCCGCACCGATGCGGGCCTCGACGTGACCCTGCTGCCGGGATCCGAAGAACTCTCGCCCCGACAGTGGGAAGTGCTGCGACGCCTCCTGCGCGGCGAGCGTGTGCCCGGAATCGCCCGAGACCTCTTTATCAGCGCCAGTACGGTGCGCAACCACCTCACGGCCATCTTTGCCAAAGTCGGGGTTCACTCCCAAGAGGAACTCCTCGCTCGCCTGCGGGCTACCCCCGCCACGTGGGCATCGTGACCACCCTCACCAGCGCCGCTTGATCCCGGCCTAGGAGAGGGAAAGAACCCCGCGATTCAGTATCCCCGCCTGCATGTCGTTCAGCGCCTGTTGGATGTCGGCGAGGTCATACACCTTGCTCACCATCTCATCGAGTTGGAGCCGTCCATCGAGATAAAAGTTCACGAACATGGGAATGTCGTGATGGGGGCGAGTGCTTCCGTAGCGGCACCCCATGATCGACTTATCGTTGTAGAGCGTGTTCACCACAAAACTGGCTTCGGTGCCCACCTTGGGGACACCCAGCAGAATGCACTGACCGCCCCAATCCAGCAGGTCGATGGCCTGTCCGATGAGCGCCCGATGGCCCACGCACTCAAAGGCGTGGTCGACCCCGTTGGGCAACCCGAGGTCCTTCACGGCCTGCACCAACTCGCCGTCGCCGGTGAGGGTGGAACCATCGAGGAAGTCCGTCGCTCCGAACTGTCGCGCCACGGCTTCCTTGCCAGGATTGGCATCGATCACCACGATGCGCCCCGCCGCGCTAATGCGAGCGGCCTGGATCACGGACTGTCCGATACCACCGGCCCCGATGACGACCACCGTCTGACCTGGTTGCACCTTGGCTCGGTTGAGCACCGCCCCCGCCCCGGTGACAACCGCACAACCAATAAGACAGGCGGCGGTAAGAGGCATCTCCTTGGGGATCACCACGGCTTGGCTCTCCGCCACCACGGTGCGCTCGGTGAACACGCCGGCGTTGGCAAACTGAAACGCCTTTTCTCCGCCCACGGTAAAGGGACGACTCAACTTGCCCATCGTGTCGCGACAACGCGTGGGTTGCCCGCGATCGCAGGCGTCGCAAAGACCACAACTGCCGAGCGTGGTGAGCACCACATGGTCACCTAGCTGAACCTTGCGCACCGCCGACCCGATCTCCTCCACCACCCCGGCACCCTCATGCCCCAACACCACCGGAGTAGGGAAGGGGATGGTGCCGTTCAAGACCGACACATCGGAGTGGCACAGGCCGGCGTTGACGATTCGCACCACGATCTCGTGAGGGCGCGGGCCGCGCACCTCGACGTCGTCGCGTACCTCCAACTCGCCCGTCCACACGAGCCCTCTCATGTCGGGCTCAAAACATGACCGGGCAGACCGGCATCGCTTTGCAATTCGCCGTCGATCACGATGGGCACACCGTTGACGATCGTGGCGTGCACACCCCGAGGTTTTGACGTCCAGCGAGCGGCCCCGTTCGGGAAGTCATGGGCGAGTACTTTCTGATCGGGACCAACCGTATCGGGGTCGAAAATCATGATGTCGGCGGCGTAGCCGGTAAGGAGGAGGCCGCGGTCATTCAGGCCGCACAGGGCAGCGGGGATCGCGGTGATCTGGCGAACTCCCTCTTCGAGGGTGAACCCACCCCATTCGCGCACCCAGTACTGGAGGAACCAACTGTGGGCCTCGGCGCCGTCGTCACGATCCAGGTGGGCCCCCCCATCAGAGGTACCCACGATCATGTGGGGGTCGTCTTGAGCCATCTTGGTGCCCTCGATCCACTCAGGCGTTTCGGTCTTCCAAACGAACTCCACCGCCAGGTTTTCCGAGGCTGCGATGTCGAGGAACGCATCGGTGGGATGCACCCCCCGCTCGGCGGCGATGTCCACCAGCGAACGGCCGAGGAGGTGTTCGTTTTCTGATGTCGTCACCTTGTTCACCTGCAGCATGGCCCACCCGGGCGGCGGCAATGTGGGGCCCAAGGCGGCATCACGATTCGGATCATCCACCGAATGGCGCGCCGCCGCCCGGAAGGCGGGGTCAGCCATGAGAGCCAAGCGCTCGGTCACAGTGGTGGCCTCGGTAAAGAGGCGATTGAGAGCGAGGGCGCCTTCATAGAGTTTCGTGCCGGTGACCAGGTCGAAGGTTCGGTTGAACGGCTTCGACATCGCCATCGAATACACCGCCGCCCCCCGACTGGTGGCTTCGTCGACGAAGCGCTTGGCGTTGTCCCATCCGGCCGTGGGCGCATCCACCTTGGAGCGCGCCCCGAGCCCCTGAATGATCACCGGCATGCGCGATAGCAGCGACAGTTCGATGAGAAGTTCCTCATCGTCGGCGGTGATACCCCCCACCGCCGAGCCCGGAAGATAGGCGATCGAGCCACTCCCCGAGCGCCCCGTCGCCGCCGCCAATGTGCGCAACTCATCAAAACTGGAGAGCCGGGAAGGCACGGGGCGGTCGGCCGAATCGAAGTGGGTAGGCGAGTGCGTGGAGCTAAATCCGGCCGCCCCCGCCGCCATCGCCTCTCGCACGATCTGGGCCATGTGCTCGATCTCCTCGGGGGTGGCGGCCCGCTCCTGAGCGGCCTCCCCCATCACATAGCGGCGCAGGGCGCAGTGGCCGATGTAGAACGCCGCATTGATCCCAATCTTCCCGCGCATCGCCTGGAGAAACTCGGGGAAACTCTCGAAGGTGTCTACCGGGATGCCCTCGAGCGCACTGGCATCCATACCCTCAACCCGTGCAAACAACTGGATCAGCCAGGGCCCATCACCGGGCTTGAGGGGGGCCACCGAAAAGCCGCAGTTGCCCGTTACCACCGTGGTGACACCGTGGTAACAACTCGACGTGCCGTAGGGCTCGAAGGTGAGTTGTGGGTCGTAGTGCGTGTGGGGATCGATGATGCCAGGGGCCACCACCCGCCCGGTGGCATCGATCACACGATCACCCTCGGTGGCCGCGATGAACCCGACGGCGGCGATGCGCCCGTCTTTGATACCAACGTCGGCGCGGCGACGCGGCAACCCCGTTCCATCCACCACGGTCCCGTTGGTAATCACCAGGTCAAAAGACGCCATGGTGGCAGACTAGAACACGTTCTAGTGCTGCGTCAGTCCGGAACGCCCCCGGGGGGGCATCGGCGCTACCCGGGCCAGACGATGGACTGCAGTTCGCTGTAGGCCTGCAGGCCAAAGCTGCCGCCATCGCGACCGACCCCGCTCATCTTGAAGCCGCCAAAGGGCGCCTCATGATTCCGCTGAGCCGTGTTCAATCCCACGTTGCCGGTGCGGAGTTGCTTGGCCACCCGCAGGGCACGGGTGGTGTCGGCGGAGAACACGTAGTCGTACAAGCCAAACTCGGTGCCGTTGGCAATCGCCACCGCTTCGTCCTCATCGTCGAAGGGAACCACCACCACCACCGGGCCGAAGAACTCCTGCAACACGGCGGCATTGTTCGGCCGACACCCGGCGATGAGGGTGGGCGCCACATAGAAACCGGTTTCGAAATCGGGGCGTTGGCCACCGGCGATGAGTTCGCCACCCTGCTCCACACCCTTGTGAATGAGTGCCTCCACCCGGTCTCGCTGCACCGCCGAGATCAGCGGGCCCACCACGGTGTCGTGAGCCAACGGATCGCCCACCGTGAGCCGACTGGCGGCCGCCGCCAGGCCCGCCACTACCTGGTCGTATACCCCCCGCTGCGCAATGACTCGCGTGGGGGCCGTGCAGATCTGCCCACTGTGGAAGGCCCACACGCTGGCGATCGTACCGATGGCGGTCTTGAGGTCGGCGTCGTCGAACACGATGCCGGCCCCCTTGCCACCGAGTTCAAGCAGGAGGCGCTTCATGCCCCGGCCCGCCACTTCCCCGATCGCCTGACCCACCGGGGTGGAGCCGGTGAAACTCACCATGTCGACGTGGTCCGAGGCCACCAGTGCTTGCCCGGCTGCCGCGCCGGAACCGGTGACAACGTTCACCACTCCCGGCGGGAAACCGGCGTCATCAAGAATCTCACCAAACACCGTGATCGCCAACGGATCCTGGGGTGCGGGTTTCACAATCACGGTGTTCCCCATCGCCAAGGCCGGGCCGATCTTGCCGGCCATGTTCACGAGCGGGAAGTTGTACGGAGTGATGCACGCCACCACCCCCACCGGTTGGCGCACCGCGATCGCGCTCATCAGCCCACCAGCCGCTAGCGCGGTGGCCGGCATCTCGCCGGGCGGCAACGCCGTGGTGGTGGGCTCCATCGCACCGCGGGCGTAACGGCGAAAACGCTCGATACAGGTAGGTACCTGCATCGTGGCCGCCACGCGTTGGGTAGCCCCCGTTTCCGCCTGGACCAACGGAATCAGCTCATCCATCCGCTCGCGCAACAGGTCGGCCGCCTTGTTCAGCAGGGCTGACCGCTCCTCGGGCTTCGTGCGGCTCCACGCCGGAAACGCGGCGGCAGCAGCCTCCGCGGCGGCGGTGACCTGAGCCAGGGAAGCCTCGGGAGCCTGCCCCACCACCGTCTCGGTGGCGGGGTTGATGATGTCGTAGGACCCGCCGTCGCCAGCCACTCGCTCACCATCGATGAGCAGCCTGAACGTCTGTGTTGTCATCCCTAACCCTAGAACGCTCCCGGTTGGGGTGTCAGGTGCAGCCGCTCCGGTTGCCCTCGCCGAGGGACGAGAGATCCCTAGAGTATTCCCGATGCTGGTCATGCGCTCGTGGGCGCCCCTCCTGCTTTCACTGTCCCTCAGCCTGGGCGCAGTAGTCGGCTGTGGCTCTCCCCCCGCCACCATCACCGTCGAGCGGCCGGTATCCCCCACCACGGTTCCGGTGATCGACAGCGCCGCGCTGTGCGACCGGATAACCCCAACCATGGTGGCCGCCAGTCTCGGACTGGAAATCACCGGTGCCACCGCATCCGATAGCGACGACACCCCCGAGTGCACCTACGCCTTCCAATCCGCTAGTGGCAGCGAGTCGAGCGTGTCGATCGTCTCGATCGACGCCGCCGCCCTCGGCGGCGAGGATGCCTTCGACTACCTCGCCACCACCATCCGCCAGGCGGGCGCCGGCCCCGGCGGCACCGAGGTGGAGGTGGCGGCCGGCGACCGGGCCGTCCGGTTCACCGACCGGGCCACCCACATCGCAATCGTTGCCAACGCCGGTTATTTGGAACTGGTGATCGTGCCCCCCGGGGCCAGCCCCGCCCAGGTAGACGCGCTTATCGTGGCGGTGGCCAACGCGCTGGCTGAGTGATCCGCCCCCGTCAGGACAGCGGCCGACAAATCACCACAGGAATGTCGCGCTCGGTGCGCTTTTGATAGCCGGCGTAGCCCTTGTAGGCGGCCACGATGGTCGGCCAGAGTTCAGCCTTCTCCTCGACCGAAGCGGTACGCGCCACCATCTTGGTGGTCTCCCCGTGACGCGTTATTTCCACCTTCGGATCGGCCACGAGGTTGTGGTACCAGTCGGGGTGGCGATCGTCGCCACCTTTCGAGGCGATCAACACGACGTGGTCGTCGTCGAGGATCGGTGCGGTGAGCATCACCGAGCGGCGCTGGCCGGAACGCTGACCCGTGGTGTGTAACTCGACCGCCGCCATGCCCCCCACGTCCCATCCGAGGCGACCTCCACTGACCTTCAGCACCGACTTGTGGACCACATTCATTCCCTTGGTCACAACATCGATAAAGGTTTGCGAAGCAGGCATGCATTCATCGTAGGGGTCGGACTGGCTTTACCCAACGGACCAGCGACCGGGCTTCGTGGAGACGGCGCCGGTCGGACACAATGCAGGGGTGCCTCTTACACCCCTCTTCGATTTCGACGGGACGTTGGTGGACTCTGATGCTGCCCTCACCGCGCCGTTCCTGGCCCTGGGCCTCGACGCCCACGCCGTGCCCCCCCTCGGTCTGCCCTTGGGCCAGGCCTGCGCACAGGCTGGCATCACCGTGGAGGCATACCTCGATCACTACGACCGGTCCGCCGCCGCTCCCTTTTCCGGCATCACCGACGTCCTGGGCCGACTCGCCCGCTGGGGGCTGGCATCCAACAAGGACCGAACCTCCGGCCAGAGCGAACTGGCCCGTTTCGGTTGGGCGCCGGAGGCGGCCTGGTTCTCCGACGACTTCGGGGGGGCCGAGAAGCGATTGGCCCCGTTGCTCGCCGAAATGGGACTCAACGCGGCTGAGACGCTCTACATCGGCGACACTTCCCACGACCGAGCCTGCGCAACCCGCGTCGGAGCGCGGTTCGCACTAGCGGGATGGAATCCCCGGGCTCGGGCCAGCGCCCTTCCCACTGATCACATCCTCGACCACCCCACTGACCTACTGGAGCTGTTGCGGAGCCACCCATGACCACCACCTCAACCGAAATTGAACTCGTGCAACAGTTCCTGGCCGCTCTCGAACGCCTCGACATTGATGCCGCTCTTGAGTTCCTCGATCCCGCCATCGTTTACCAGAATGTGCCGATGCCCCCCGCCCGCGGCCAGGCCGCGGTGGCGAAGCAACTCCGCTGGCTGGCCCGCTACGGACGAGGGTTCGAGGTGCAGTGGCACAACGTGGCCGCCAACGGACCGATCGTGCTCACTGAGCGAACCGACGTGTTGACCTTCGGGTCGGTGTCCGCTGCCTTCTGGGTGTGTGGCACCTTCGAGGTGCGCGACGGACGCATCGTGTTGTGGCGCGACCGCTTCGATTTCGCCGACGTCGTCTGGTCGTTCCTCCGGGGGACCGTACGGGCCCTGATCCCCCGCGCCCCCGCCAACTAGAACCGGTTCTCTTTGGCGGTTCTATGATCGGAGAATGGCTGCAGACCTCCCTCTCATCATCTCGGTCGACGACCACGTGGTGGAGCCGCCCACCCTCTGGACCGACCGTCTTCCCGCCAAGTATCTCGACCGTGCCCCCCGGGTGGAGCGGGATACCGCCACCTTCACCTTCGAAGGCGGTGTCTTCTCCTACGAGAAGGGCGTGGCGGGGGGCGAGCCCTGCGATTGGTGGATCTACGACGACCTGATCTATCCGCTGCCGAAACTCAGCGCCGCCTTGGACTTCGAAGACATCGACGTCACCCCGGTTACCTACGACCAGATCCGTCCCGGCTGCTGGATCCAAAAGGACCGGCTCATCGACATGACCGCCAACCACGTTGAGGCCTCCCTCTGCTTCCCCAACACGCTCCCGCGGTTCTGTGGCCAGACCTTCTTTGAGCGGGAGGACAAAGACCTGGCCCTGCTCTGTGTCCAGGCCTATAACGACTGGATGATCGACGAATGGTGTGCCGGGGATGGCCAGGGGCGCCTGATTCCGCTCGGCATGGTGCCGCTGTGGGACCCGCACCTGGCGGCGGCCGAAGTGCGGCGCAACGCGGCGCGCGGTTGCTTCGCGGTGACCTTCTCGGAAAACCCTTATCCCCTCGGCCTGCCATCGGTGCACGACAAGGGCCGCCACTGGGACCCGTTCTTTCAGGCCTGCCAGGACACCGGAACCGTGGTGTGCATGCACATCGGCTCTTCGTCGCGTATGCCGGCTACGTCGCCCGATGCGCCCTTCATCGTGAGCTCCACCCTCACCTTCTCCAACGCCATGGGCTCAATGCTCGACTACATCTTCTCGGGCACGATGGAGCGCTTCCCCACTCTCGTGATCGCCTACTCGGAGGGTCAGGTTGGTTGGATGCCCTATGTCCTTGAGCGGGCCGACAAGCTCTGGGCCGAACGGGGCGACAACTCCTTCGGGACCAGCCTCCCTCATAAGCCATCGAGCTACCTCCACCACCGCATCTACGGGTGTGTCTTCGACGACGAGATCGGCCTCAAGAACCGCGACATCATCGGCATGGACCAGATCTGCTTCGAGACCGACTACCCCCACGCCGACAGCACCTTCCCGCACTCCAAAAAGGTGGCTCAGAGCATCTGTGCCCAGGCCGGGCTCTCGGAGGAGGAAACCTGGAAGTTTCTCCGCGGAAACGCCATCCGGGCGTTTGGTCTGGAGCGCTACGGCATCACCTCGTAACTCCCCCCCTCGGGGGGATGGAGCGCGGGACCGGGAGCGACGGGGGAGGTCGTAGGATCCCGCGCCATGGGTGACATCGGAGGCGACGTGCGGTTGGGGTCGATGCTCTTCACGCTGGTGGAACCCCACCGGGGCCACGAAGTGGCTTACAACCGCTGGTACGAGCGTGATCACTTCTATGCCGGATGCATGGTGGGACCGTGGCTGTTCGCCGGGCGCCGTTTCGTGGCCACACGACCCCTCAAAGACCTCCGCTACGGCACCGATGCCAACCGATTCGGGGGCATCGGTGCTGGCTCCTATGTGGCCGTTTACTGGATCCTCGAGGGGCACCACGACGACCACGTCGACTGGGCCCTGCGGCAGGTGCACTGGCTCCACGCCAACGGACGGATGTTCGCCGAGCGTGACCACATCCACACCCTCATGTACCGCCATGCCTTCACCGCCGCCGAGGACAATTCCGTCCCCGCCGAGCTCGCCCTCGATCACCCCTTCAGCGCCATGACCGCCACCCTGGTGCGTCCTGGTGAGGGCGTAACGGCCGAAGCCTTGGGCACCTACCTGCACACAACGTTCCACCCCGAACTCGAGGTGGGCTTCACCCCCATTCCGCTGCCGGCCAACGCGCCGGTGGCCCAGCAGGGCCAAGACGGCCTGGAAGACTGCCTCCTCACCCTTTCTTTCAGCACCACTGATCCGGCCATCGCCCACCAAGAGCGGCAAGCGGCGGCCCGCCTTCTTCACGACGATGGAGTGGGCGAGGTGCTCTGGTCGGCCCCGTTCATCCCCACCATCCCCGGCACCGATACCTACACCGATGACCTCTGGTGAACGCCTTCCCCCACCTCTTTTCCCCCGGGGCAATCGGGTCGTTGTCCTTGCGCAATCGCATCGCCATGTGCCCCATGGGGGTGAACCTGGGCGAGCCCGATGGCACCGTCGGCGATGCTCAATCGGCGTGGTTCGAGGCACGGGCACGCGGTGGAACCGGCCTGATCATCGTGGGTTCAGTGGCCGTGGCGTATCCCACCGCGTCATTCGACCGGCGCCAGATCGCCGCCTCCGATGATGCCCAACTCCCGGGGTTGACCCGTCTCACCAGCGACATCCATCGCCACGGCGCCGTGGTGGCAGCCCAACTCGTACACGGTGGAGGTAACAGCCTCCTCGACATCGCCGAGGGCCGCCCGCTTCTCGTCCCATCGAAGAAGCGCCCCGAACCGCCCGACGCCCTCTCGGCGATGGTTACCGCCGAGGAATCAGCCGGGATGATGGCGCCCTTCGCCTCCCCCACCGCCGCCTACCGCGTCCAGCAGGCCAGCGACGACGACTTGGCTTGGGTCGTGGACCGCTTCGTCGAATCGGCCCGGCGCGTGAAAGCGGCGGGCTTCGACGCCATCGAACTGCACGCGGGCCACGGCTACTTGCTCCATGCGTTCCTGTCGCCCCATAGCAACCAGCGCCGCGACCGCTGGGGGGGATCGCTAGCCGCCCGTTGCGAACTGTTCGTGGAAGTGATTCGGGCCGTTCGCCGGGCGATGGGACCGACCTTCCCCCTGTGGGCCCGGGTGGGCACCTTCGAGGCGCACCGCGCCGACGGGCAGCGGATCGACGATGCCCTCAGCGCGATGGAACTCGGCCTGGCGGCCGGCCTCGATGCCATCCATGTGACGGCCTACGGCGAGCCGATGGTGGCCACCGGCATCACCGATGGTCACACCCCCCACGAGCCGGGAGCACTGCTGGCCGACGCCGCCCGGGTACGCCGCCACCTCGGTGTACCGGTGATCGCCATGGGCCGCCTCACCCCCGAGGCCGCCGAGCAGGCCGTGGCCGATGGCCTCGCCGACGTGATCGCCCTGGGCCGCCCCCTCATCGCCGATCCCGACCTGCCCGCCAAACTGGCGGCGGGCCAGCGGCATCGCATCCGCCCCTGCACCTACCAGTACCGCTGCATCGGGGCCATCTTCCAAAATGCGCCGGTGCAGTGCTCAGTCAATCCCGAGGCCGGCCACGAGTCGGCGCTGCCCCCGCCCCGGCCGGGGGCGGCCCGGCGGGTGGTGGTGGCCGGTGGTGGACCGGCCGGCCTCGAATGCGCCCGCCGCCTGGCCGAGCGCGGCCACGCCGTCGAACTGTGGGAGGCCAGTGACCGACTGGGCGGCGCCCTGGCCCTGGCCGAAGAAACGGACCCAGACCTCGCCGGTTTGCTGGCCTGGCTGATCGGCGGAGCCGAAGACGCCGGGGTGACCATCCGCCTTGGCGTCGCGCTGGAGGGCGAGGTTGGCGCCGACGTAGTGGTGTGGGCCACCGGCCGATCATGGCCAGCGGATTCGGTGTTGCGACCGTGGCTCGATGGGGTGACCCAACTGGCCGGACCGGTCACCATCCACGGCAGCAACAAAGCCGCCGTGTCGGTGGCTCTGCGGGCACGACGCGATGGTCTCACCGTCACCCTCGTTCCGGACGCGCCGGTCCTGGCTCCCGAGTTAGGACTGCCAGGACGGTTCCGTCTCGTGGCCGCCGCGGAGCGCGCCGGGGTGACCATCGAGGCGACGGCCCCCACCGGGGCGACCACCGTGGTGCGGATGGTTCCCCACTCTGGCCCGCCGCCGCCTACTCATCCCGAACTCCACGTGATCGGCGATGCCCAGAGAGATGGCCCCGGCGGTCTTGCCGCCGCCTTCGCCAGCGCCGCGGCAGTAGCCGCTCGGATCTAACGGCTGGTCACAGGGAGCGGAAACACTCAGCCAGATGGTCATTCACCAACCCGGCCGATTGCATGAAGGCGTACACCGTAGTGGGACCCACGAACCGCATACCTTCCTGCTTCAGAGCCTGAGCCAGGGCCATCGATGCGGGGGTGGCGGCGGGAACCTCGGCGGCGGTGAGAAGGCAGATGGCGCGGGTGGGGGGCGCGTGGCGCCACACCAACTCCGTCAGGGTACGGCCATCTCCATGCATGGCCTCCACCGCCCGCGCGTTGGCGATCGTGGCGGCGATCTTGCCCTGGTGTCGGACAATCCCGGCATCGGTCACCAGCCGCGCCACTTCGGCGTCGCCGTAGGCCGCCACGGTGGCGATGTGGAAACCGTCGAAGGCCGCTCGGAAGGCCTCCCGCTTGCGCAGAATGGTGATCCAGGACAGACCGGCCTGGAATCCCTCGAGACAGAGCAACTCGAACAGCGCTCGCTCATCGCGCTGCGGAGTGCCCCACTCGTGGTCGTGATACGCCACGTACAGGGGATCCTCGCCGCACCACCAACAGCGAGTGATCGACATCAGGCGATGAACACTTCAGCCTCTTCGGTGAAAAGGATCACCAAGCCGCCCGGGTCGAGGATACGGGTTTCGTCGGGCTGCATTTTGGCCGTGTATTCCGGTGTGCTGATGAGATCTATGAAGTCCGAAAAGTGGTCGTACCACTGGATGGCCATGCCATCGAAGGTGTCGCCGGTGCGGTAATCGTTGAGGGCGCGGTGATGCTGCTCATAGCGTTTGATGTAACGGCAGAACACCGGTTCGTCGGCGATCATGCGGCCGTGTTGGCGCCATTGCTCATGGAACTCTTCCACCGACAAGATCGGGTTGCGCTTCACCAGCACCGTCAGTTTGATCACGGTGTCATCCAGTGGCCGCAGTTCACGTCGAGGCTCTGGCCGGTGACGGGCTTGGAGAGGTCCGACGCGAAAAACACCACCGACCCGGCGATCTCGCGGGAGTGGGCCAGGTACTTGAGGCTCGTCTCCTCCGCCACCTCGCGATACACCTCCTCGCCGCTGATCCCGCGCTTCTCGCCCAGGTAATTGAAATACCACTCCACCGACTCGCCCCAGATGTAGCCCGGGTGAATCCCGTTCACCCGGATGCCATGCACCCCGAGTTCGGTGGCCAGAGTTTTGGTGGCTGTCTCCAAGGCGCCCTTGGACGCGGCGTAGGCACCGGAACGGGCTTGGATCCGGTGAGCCGACATGGAGTTCACCATCACAATCCGACCACCCCCGCGCTCGATCATGGCGGGCACCGCCGCCCGGGTCATCTGCAGGGTGCCCCAGAAGTTGATGTCCATCGTGAGGCGCCACTCTTCCAGCGGAGCGTCCATGAACTGTCGCCGGTTGCCGTCCTGGAAGGCGTTGTTCACGAGGATATCGAGACCCCCAAAGGTCGCCACCGCCGTGCTGACCGCCGCCGAGCACATGGCTGGGTCGGTGATATCGAGGGCCACTACCTCCGCCCGGGCGCCCAGGGCGCGAATCTCTGCGGCCACCTCTTCGGATGTTTCGGTGCGGCGCGCCCCTAAGACGATGTCGGCACCGTGTTGGGCGAGTTGCAACGAAACGTCTCGCCCCATGCCCGGACCGATCCCGGACACGATGGCCACCTTGCCCTCGAGCAGCATCACGTTCTCCTACTGGTTGACGAGCGGGACTACCTCGGCCGCGAAGGCGGCGATCTGGTCACACAGTTCCCCGGCCGAGCGACTGGCGAAGCTCACCTGGATCTGATCTACCCCAAGATCGGCGTAGGTGCGAAGGTACCCGGCGATCTTGGCGGGTGCGCCCCGGAAGCAGCGCGGCGCATCCCAGTCCGGCTCCCCCACCAAGAGCGGACCCGACAGGGCGCCGAGCACGATCGGGTCATCGCCCCGAGTGGCGGCTCGGTGCTCACGGATGAACCGAATGCCGGCTTCCATACCACCCTCTGGCGGCCCCTGGGGCAACCATCCGTCACCCCGCTCAGCGGCACGACGCATGGCCGGCTTGGACGAACCCCCCACCCAGATCGGGAGCGAGGCCTGGACCGGCCGGGGACGTTGCCCCACCCCCTCGAAGCGCCAGTGCTGGCCATGGTGGGAGGGAAATTCGGCCGAGAAGGCCGCCCGGAGGGCATCGATAGATTCGTCGAGGAGCGCGCCGCGCGCTGCGAACGGTACGCCCAGAGTGGCGAACTCGCCTTCCACATGGCCCGCGCCGACGCCGAGGATGGCGCGCCCGCCCGAGAGCGCATCAAGAGTGGCCCACGCTTTGGCCACCACCAGCGGATGACGGTACGGCAACACGTAGACGTGGCTGAGCAGGCGTACCCGCTCGGTGACGGCGGCGAGATAAGAGAGCGTGGCGATGGTGTCCCACCACTCGGTGCTCATCGACTCGGCCACGCGGGCGGGCACGGCCACGTGATCACACACCGCCACGTAGGCAAAGCCAGCCGCCTCGCAGGCCTGGGCCACCTGCACGATCTCGGTCACGCCGGCCGCCGCTTCCCAGGGCTGGGCGAACAGGGTGCTTTGTGACTGCACCGGCAGCTGCATCCCGAAGGCGACCATGGCTCCCCCCTTTCCTTGGCGGCCCGAAAACTAAAACGTGGTCTACCAGACCCACCCGCACGGGGGTGACCCCATCGGTGGGGCGGAAAAGGTGGCGGCGACCGGCCCGGCGGTGGGCCGCGGGATGATCCTGGCCCTGGCGGCCATCGTGCTCATGGTCACCGGAGGGGGCATCTAGAGGGTGTCGCGGAAGGCGACGGCGGCATCCATGGCGTGACGGGCCGCGTTGAGGTCATCGGTGCGGAGGCTGAGCACGACCCGTTCGGCACCCCGTTCGGCCGCCCGGGCGATGGCGGTGTCGTCGCCCAACACACCGCCGAGGGTGAGCGACACCGACGCCGGGTTGCGGCCGGCCGCGATGGCCGCCTGCTGCACCTGAGCCCAGCGCTCATCGAGCCGGTCACCGGTCAGGCCGAGGGGAAAGAATCCGTCACCGCGCTCGCCGGCGCGCCGGGCGGCTGCGGGGGCATGGCCCCCCACGAGGATCGGAATCCGGGCCTGGACGGGCTTGGGGTGGCTGTGCACCGGCGCGAAGGCGAAATGCTGCCCGCGGAACTCAGGGGTGTCGTCGTGCCAGATCACTCGGAGGGCATCGATGGCTTCATCGGTGCGGGTGCCGCGCTCGTCTGGATCGATGCCCAGAGCCGCCACCTCCTCGCGATTCCAGCCCACGCCGACCCCGAGAAAGAACCGGCCCCCCGAGAGGCGATCAATGGTGGCGCAGCGCTTGGCCAGCGTGAGGGGGTGGTGCTCGGGGAGCACGAGGATGCCCGTACCCAGCCGAATCCGCTCGGTTCGAGCGGCCAACCAGGCCAGCAGGTCGAGCGGATCGGGCAGATCGCAATCGTCGGGTAAGGGCATACGTCCGGTCTCGCTGTAGGGGTAGCGGCTGGCATGACCCACCGGCACCACCACGTGCTCCACCGCCAGGAGCGACTCGAACCCACTCTCATCGGCGTGGCGCGCGAACACCCCCATCCAGGCAGGGTCACTGGCCACCCCGAGGCGATAGGGAGGCAGGAGGCCCAGCGCAATGGCGTCAGATCGCGTCGAGGATTCCATCAGTCGGGCGGGATGATCCCGGTGACGCCCCACGACACGTGGCGGGCCATCGATTGGCGTAACTTCGCCGTGCGGATTCCCCAAAACTCGAAGCCGTACTGGTGGGTGGCGGTGTGAGCGAGCATGGCCACCAAAACCCCGGCCTCCGCCATCGGGTCGATGACCGTGGGGATCCGGTGGCCCTTCTGGGCCTCCCGCACCACATCGGCTAGCGCAGTGGTGATGTCGTTGAGCAGGCGTACCCGAATCTTCTGGAAGCGGCCATCCCCTTCGTCGGTGGCGAGGTCCACCACTCGCAACACGGAGCGATGGTC
The DNA here is from genome assembly GCA_009886035.1 of Actinomycetota bacterium. Classification (GTDB taxonomy): domain Bacteria; phylum Actinomycetota; class Acidimicrobiia; order Acidimicrobiales; family VFJN01; genus VFJN01. The sequence continues at coordinate 40,497 of VFJN01000053.1, read as the reverse complement.
ATCCCAAAACGCCAAGAACGCGTCCACCAGGTCGAGCGCGGTGGCCATCGCTTCGCCCTCCGCCCACGATCCCTCCGTGATGATCACTCGGAGGTGCTGCCCGTGCTGCGCCATCTCCTCGGCCACCACCAAGGTGGCCGCCTCTACATCGGCAAAGTACTGGTAGAAGGTGGCCGGTGAGGTACCCGCCTCGCGAGCAATGTCGATGACCTTCACATCGCGGTAGGAGGTGCTGGTCAGCATGTCGCGGGTACAGGCCAGGAGGCGTTGCCGAGTGGCGCGCCCTCGACGGCCGGGCACCCGTCCGTCGGCGGCCCGTAACTCCTCGTTGTGGTCATCTACCCTTCGCCGCGGGCTTATCTCGGACATACCGAAAGGCTACGCCTGCCGCCGCAGTTCGGTCTTGAGCACCTTGTTACTGGCGTTCATAGGCAGGGTGGGCACGATGCGCACCTGCCGGGGCACCTTGAAGTTGGCCATCTCGTGGCGGGCCCAGGAAATGATCGCCTCCGGGGTGGGGTTCGCCCCCGTCGACGCCACCACAAAGGCCATACCCACCTCGCCCATCCGCTCATCGGCCAGTCCGATCACCGCCGCCTGCGCGATGTCGGGGTGCAACAGGAGCAGGCGCTCCACTTCGGCGGGGTAGACGTTGAACCCACCGGTGATGAACATGTCTTTCATCCGATCGGTGATGGCTAGATAGCCGCGGTCGTCCATCACCCCGATATCGCCGGTATGGAGCCAACCATCGTTATCGATGGCTTCGGCGGTCTGCACCGGATCTTCGAAGTACTCCCGCATCACGTTGTACCCACGCACCACCACCTCACCGGCCTCGCCCCGGGGCACCTCCAGGCCGGCGGGGTCCACCACCAGCACCTCGACCCCGGGGATGGCCCGGCCCGAAGTGGTGGAAATGGTGAGGGCGTCGTCGTCGTGCCGACACATCGTGGCAATCCCGGAGACCTCGGTGAGTCCGTAGCCGGTCACCACCACCTCGAAACCCAGTTCGTGTTTCATTCGCTCCACCAGTTCCACCGGCACCGCGGCGGCCCCAGTGACGGCCAAGCGGAGGGTCTGCATCTTGGTGAGGTCGAGGTCGGGATGGTTCAGAAACGTCTGATAGATCGCCGGCGGACCCGGCAGCATCGTGATGCCGTGGGCGGCCACCATCGCCATGGCCGTCGGGATGTCGAACACGGCCTGGGGCACCAGGGTGGCCCCCACCGTGAGGGCCGCCACGATGCCCGCCTTGTACCCGAAGGCATGAAAGAAGGGGTTGATCACCAGGTAGCGATCGCCGGCCCGCAAACCAATCACCGCCGCCCAGTCGGCAAAGCCTCGCAGCACCTGACCGTGGGTACCCACCACCCCCTTGGGCTGCCCGGTGGTGCCGGAGGTGAAAAGGATGTCGGCCACGCTGTCGGGCCCCAGCGTCGCCATCCGCTCATCGAGCGCCGAGGGATCCACGGCAGCTCCCGACGCCAGAAACCCCGCCCAGGTGATGGTGCCCGCGGGCGCATCGCCCCGCAGCACCACGATGTGCTCCAGGTCCGGGAGATCCTGGTCAGCCACCATCGTGAGGTAGTCGTTGCCCAAGAAACCCTGCACCGTGATGAGCAGGCGCGCCCGGCTGCGCTGCAGGACGAAGGCGGCCTCGGCACCCTTGTAGCGAGTGTTGATCGGCACCACGACCCCACCGGCCGACTGCAGGCCGAGCAGCGCCACCACCCACTCCCACACATTGGGCGACCAAATCGCCACCCGGTCGCCCGGCTCGAGACCGGCGGCGAGAAAGGCCCGCCCGGCGTCGTGCACGGCGGCGCCGAGTTCGCTGAAGGACAAGCGCTTTTCACCATCCACCAACGCCTCCAGAGCGCCGAATCGCTCAGCCGCCGAGCGCACGAGGTTGGCGGTCGTGCCCCACTGCAGGTCACCGCGGACTCCCGTCTCCATCGTTCCCAAAATCACCCCGCCCAGATCGCCATGAGTTCGTCGGTTGTTGTTACCGCGGCCAGTAGCGCCAGCGTGTTGTCGATCACCGCATCGGCGTAGGGGCCCGGAAGGCCGCACACCGCGTCGCGCGGCAGCACCACGTCGTAGCCGTGGTTGACGGCATCCATCACCAAATTGGTGATCGCCACGTTCACCGACACCCCGGTGACCACCAGGGTGCGAATCCCCAGGTTGCGCAGCACCGGGTCCAGGTCGGTGCCGGCCATCGGATTCAGGCCGTGGGTACGGGTGAGCACGAGGTCATCGGGCTCCGGGCCGAGGGGGGGGAAAACCGCCACTGCCGCGCTGCCCGGCAGCAGGCCCACCGGCGATTTACGCACTCCCATGAACAGTCGGGCGTTGTGGTTGGCGCCCTTGCCGTCGGCTCGGCGATACGCCGTGCAGTGCACCACCTGCACCCCCGCCGAGCGGGCGGCCGGCAGGAGCCGAATCAAGTTTGGCAGCATCTCCACGGCGGCCGCTTCGGCCAGGGCCGGCAGCGCCGAGGTGGCTCCTACCACCCCGTTTTGCACCTCGGAGGTCACGAGCGCGGTGTGGGCTGGATCTACCAAACCGGCCAAGTCGAGCGCCATGGACCGCACCTTACAGGGCGCCGCTACAATCCCTGACACGCCGTCAGATTCTGGCGAGCCCACCGGGAGACTCTCCATGACCATCACCGACCCCACCAGCGAGTCCACCGACACCGAGTGGGAACTTCCCACCATCGTCAGCGTGGACGACCATGTGGTGGAACCCGCCCACCTCTGGGAGCGATGGCTCCCGGAACGCTTCCGGGAAGCGGGCCCGCACGTGGAGCGTCGAGGCATCGGCCACATGAAGCACATCGGTGGTGGCCAGTACGAGCAGACCTTCGACCCGGAGGGCCCCCTCGCCGACTGCTGGGTCTACGAGGACCTCGTCTACATCCACAAACGCCATGTGGCGGCGGTGGGCTTCGACCGCGACGACATGACGATGTCACCGATCACCTACGACGAGATGCGGCCAGGCTGCTACGACCCCCAGGCCCGCATCCAAGACATGCAAATGAACCACGTGGAGGCGTCGCTCTGCTTCCCGAGTTTTCCCCGCTTCTGCGGCCAGACCTTTACCGAAGCCAAGGACCGAGACCTCGCCGAGGCGTGTGTGCGGGCCTACAACGACTGGATGGTGGAGGAGTGGTGCGGCGACTCCGACGGCCAGTTGCTTCCGCTGCCCATCATTCCGTTGTGGGATGCCGAACTCGCCGCCCAGGAAGTGATTCGTAATGCCGCACGCGGGGCGCGCGCCGTGTGCTTCAGTGAGGTGCCTCCCCATCTCGGCCTCCCGTCGATCCACTCCGGCGAATGGGACCCGTTCATCGCCGCCTGCCAGGACACCAAAACAGTGATCTGCATGCACATCGGTTCGTCCTCGCGCATGCCCGCCACCTCCGCCGATGCGCCGGTGGCGGTGGCTGCCACCTTGTCCTTCGGCAACGCCATGGCCTCGATGGCCGACTGGCTCTTCTCGGGCAAACTTGTGCAGTTCCCCGAGGTGAAACTCGCCTACAGCGAAGGCCAGATCGGCTGGATCCCCTACATTCTCGAGCGGGCCGACACGGTGTGGGAGGAGCACCGGGCATGGGGCGGCGTGGCCGACTTAGTTCCCGAGCCTCCCTCCACCTATTACTACCGTCAGATCTTCGGGTGCTTCTTCCGCGACCAGCACGGAATCGATGCGCTCGACAAGGTGGGCGAGGACAACATCACCTTCGAGACCGACTACCCCCACACCGATTCCACCTGGCCGGACACCAAAGCGGTGGCCACCAAACTGATGGAAGGCGTGCCCCGCGACGTCGTGGAAAAAATCATGCGCGGGAACGCCCGTCGGATGCTCGACATTCACTGAGCCAACGCGTCAGTCCCCCGCCGGGTGCGCCCAGGTAGTGACCGACCGCACCAACTCGTACCCCAACCGGCCGTAGAGGGCCCCTGCTCCGGTGGAGTTCTCGTCGTCGACCCCCAGGATCGAGCGTTCGAATCCGGTGGAGGAATCCGCCAGGCGCCGATGCACATCATCGAGGAGCCAGCCCGCCACGCCCTCTCGGCGCCGATCCGGCACGGTGCCCACCGTGGTAATCCACGCCTCCACCGGGCCTCGGTCCCAATCCTGCGGGTAGGCGGCGGTGAGCACCAGCGCCACCACCGCGGCGGTGGCTGTTTCCACCGCCAGCACCGAGAGGTCGGGCCGGAAGGAGCGGTGGCCCGTGTACCACTGCACCCATTGGTCAGCGTTGCGGGGTCGTCGTCCCCAATGGTGGGCAAAGGCTTCGGCATGGGCCAACCGCGCCCGGTGGTCCAGGGCGGGGCTCCACCCCACGCACTCGAGCCCCAACGGCCCCGTTGACCTCGCCGCGTTTACGGGCGCCGTGGGGCGGGCCACCTCGAGGAACCGGCGCTGGGGATCGAACCCGGCCCGGCGGACCAAGGCCCCTAGATCAGCCTGGTCCTGCCCCACCTCGATGATCAGATTGGTGGGCGAGGCGGCATCGAAGGTGGCGGCAATCTCGTTGCCGCGCCGCCAGGACCAGTTCATCAGCGCCGTCCCGACGCCCCGGCGCCGGTGCGTGGGTCCTACGCCTCCCCAGCAGGCCACCTCGTGGGCATCCCCGTCCCCGGGGATCGCTTTCAACCAGGCGAAACCGACGAGGTCCGGACCGTCCCACACGAAGATGGCATCAGTGGCCGGGTGCGACCAGACCGACCGCCACTCATCGGCGAGGTCCTCGACCGCGTGGACCTCGCCCCGCCCATCAGCGGCGGCCATGGCGGCGAGCAGGGCTGCCCACTGCTGGTTCTCCTCCGGCCGCGGCACCGCCCACCGCAGTTTCATCATGTCGGGATCCTGTCAGGCCGGTGCTCCACCAGCGGCCCCCGGGCGGGCGCCGGTAACCATCACCGGTCGAGAAGAGGCCGCCAACACCACCTACAGTGGGAAGGTATGGATCATCCCGTCCCGCCCCGCGACGCTCCCGATGACCCCGAAGCCCTCAAAGCCATCTATGCCAGCCGGTTCGGACACCGCACGAATGACCGGCTCGTGCTCTGGGAAACGCTCGTATCGGCCCACTTCCAGCGGTACGTGGACCCCACCGACGTCGTGCTCGATCTGGCGGCTGGCTACTGCGAGTTCATCAACACCATCCGCTGCGGCAGCAAGATCGCCGTCGATCTGAACCCGACCATCACCGAGATGGCCGGACCCGACGTGCGGGTCTGCCACAGTCGATCAACGGCGTTACCGGCGGATCTCACCGGGGCCGTGGATGTGGCGTGGGTTAGCAACTTCTTCGAGCACCTCCAGGACTCTGGCGAGTTGCTCGCAACGCTGCGGGAACTCCACCGAGTTCTTCGACCCGGCGGCCGCCTCCTGGTGCTGCAGCCCAACATCCGGCTCCTGGGGGCCGCCTACTGGGACTTCGTCGACCACTCACTCCCCATCACCGACAAGAGCCTGAGCGAGGCGCTGACCCTCACTGGCTTCACCATCGAGACCATGAAAGTTCGCTTCCTGCCCTACACCACCGAATCGCGGCTCCCGATATCGGCGCCGCTCATTCGCTTCTATCTCCACTTTCCTCCGGCGCAATGGCTCCTCGGCAAGCAGACCTTCGTGGTGGCCCGGGCGAACCCCACCCACCCCTGAAACCTCTATCGGCCCCGTCCCGGCACAACCGGCCTCACTACCTGCACCATCGAGGTGGGAGCGGCTTGGGTTGCTATCGTTGTCTTTTCCATGGATAACCAAGCGGGGGGCCGACGGTGGTTGCTAAGGATCGAGTAGCCATCGTGGGCGGATGTGGGCATGTCGGGCTACCCCTCGGGCTCGCCTTTGCCGACGCTGGCCTACCGGTTTTGCTCTACGACATCAACGCCGATGCAGTGGCCCTCGTGCGCGCCGGCCAGATGCCCTTTGTCGAAAAGGGTGCCGATGAGTTGCTGGCGCGGGTACTGGCCAAGGGAAACCTCACCGTGACCAGCGACCCCGCCCTGGTCAGCGACGTCGACCATGTGGTGGTGGTCATCGGGACGCCCGTCGACGAGCACCTCAACCCCGACCCCGCGGCGGTGGTGCACGCCATCGAGGGGATGATCGACCACCTGCGGGATGGCCAGCACCTCGTGATGCGCAGCACGGTCTACCCGGGTGTCACCGCCCTGGTGGAGCGCTTGCTCGCCCAGCATTCCCTGGCCATCGACGTGTCGTTCTGCCCCGAGCGCATCGCCGAGGGCAAAGCACTCGAGGAACTCCATTCGCTCCCCCAGATCGTGTCGGGCCGCACTCCCGTGGCCGTGCGACGGGCCCGCGAACTCTTCGGGTGGCTCACCGACAAGACGATCCCCCTCGAGGTCGAAGAGGCGGAGCTGGCCAAGCTGTTCACCAACACCTGGCGCTATATCAAGTTCGCCGCCGCCAATCAGCTCTACATGATCGCCACCGATTACGGGGCCGATTTCGAACGGATCCGGGCGGCGATGACCGAGGACTACCCCCGAGCAGCCGACCTCCCGGGGGCGGGCTTCGCCGCCGGCCCGTGTCTTCTGAAAGACACGATGCAGCTCGCCGCCTTCAACCGGAACAACTTCATGCTGGGCCATGCCAGCATGCTGGTGAACGAGGGCCTCCCCGACTATCTCGTCGACCAGATCGAGGCGGCCCACGACCTCTCCACGATGACCGTCGGTCTCCTCGGCATGGCTTTCAAGGGAGAGTCTGACGACATCCGATCAAGCCTGAGCTACAAACTGAAACGCCTGCTGAAGCTCAAGGCCGCTCGGGTCCTTTGCACCGATCCCTACGTCACCCTGGACGACCACCTCGAGCCGCTGGATACGGTGCTCGAACAGGCTGACCTCCTCGTAGTGGCGGCGCCGCATGACCTCTATCGGTCGCTCTCCCCTCGGGTGCCGGTGATCGACATCTGGAACGTGATCCCGTCGGCGGAGTCCACATGACGGCGCGCATCAGCGTGGTGGTGCCGGTGTTCAATGAGGGCAACGCCATCAACGCGTTTCTCGACCGGGTCTTTGAGTCGATCACCATGCCGTGCGAGATCCTGGCCGTCTATGACGACGAGGAAGACACCACCCGAGCGCATCTGGAGGCCTACGCCCTTCGCGAGCCACGCGTGGTCCCCACCCTCAACACCTACGGCAAAGGACCAGGCCACGCCATCCGCTTTGGTGTCGACCGCGCCGAGGCCAAAATCATCGTGGTCACCATGTCTGACGGCAGCGACGATCCGCGGCAGATCGAGGCGCTGGCCCATCTCGTGGACCGTGGCGTGGTGATTGCGGTGGCATCCCGTTACGCCAAGGGGGGCCAGCAGGTGGGCGGACCCTTCCTCAAACGAGTTCTCTCGCGTGGTGCCGGCCTGTCGCTCTGCTGGTTGGCGCGCGTGGGCACCCACGATGCCACCAACTCCTTCAAGGCGTACGACCGCGCCTTTCTGCAGAAGGTAGGGGTTGAATCCGATACGGGCTTCGAGATGGGCTTGGAACTGGTGGCCAAGGCCAGGCGATATCGTCTCCCGGTGGCGGAACTTCCCACCATCTGGGTAGATCGCTCGGTGGGCCAGTCGAACTTCCAGATCTGGTCTTGGTTGCCCCGCTACCTGCGGTGGTATCGCTATTCCTTCGGGTCGAGGTTGTCATGAACGTTCTCGTCAGCGGATCATCAGGATTCATCGGCGGCTACGTCGTCGCCGAACTCCTCTCACGCGGTTACTCCGTGGTCGGCATCGACGACCACTCCAAGTACGGCAAGGTAGCCAAGTCGTATGACGACGACCCCAACTACCGCTTGGTGGAGGGTGACGCCCGCAACGTTGCCCTCATGACAGACATCCTTCGAGACTGCGACCACTTCATCGCCGGTGCCGCCATGATCGGCGGCATTTCCTACTTCCACGCCTACGCCTACGATTTGCTCGCCAACAACGAGCGGATCATGGCCGCCTCGTGCGATGCCAGCATCGCCGCCGCCAAAGACGGCCGGCTGCAAAAGGTCACCTACATGAGCTCGTCGATGGTCTACGAGTCCACCGATACCTGGCCCTCCACCGAGGGCGACGAGCGACGGATCGCCCCGCCGCTGTCCTCCTACGGATTCCAGAAACTGGCGGTCGAGTACTTCGCCCGGGCCGCCTGGGACCAATACCAACTGCCGTACACCATCGTCCGACCGTTCAACTGCGTGGGCATCGGCGAGGCCCGGGCGTTGGGCGATGTAGAGGTGGACAGTGGCAACGTGAAACTGGCCATGAGTCACGTCGTGCCCGACCTCGTCCAGAAGATCCTCAAGGGCCAAGACCCGTTGCACATCCTGGGCGACGGCTCCCAGATCCGTCATTACACCTACGGGGGAGATCTCGCCCGCGGCATCGTGACGGCGATGGAGCACCCCGATGCCCGCAACGATGACTTCAACCTCTCCACGGAGCGGTCCACCACCGTGATGGAGTTGGCGGAGATCATTTGGCACAAGATCAAGGGCCCCGGCGAGCCGCTGCGGACTGTGTCGGACCCCGGTTACGACCACGACGTGAACCGCCGGGTTCCCTCAACCCTCAAGGCCAAACGGGTGCTCGGGTTCGAAGCCACCACCAGTCTTGAAGACATGCTCGACGAGGTCATCCCGTGGATCCAACAAGCCCTCGCTGACGGTCGCATCTGACGGCCCCCGGGGGGCGCGGATAGCGTCGCCGGGCGATGGACCCAACCACGCTCACCACGATCCGCTACGAGGCCGCCGCCGGAGTGGCCACCATCACCCTCGACCGGGCTGATCATCACAACGCTTTCACCACCACGATGTGCGACGAGATGGCCGCCACCTGGGCGCAGGTACGCGAGGACGACACCGTGCGGGCCATCGTGGTGACCGCCACCGGCACCAAGGCCTTCTGTACGGGCATCGACCGTTCCGAAGTGCCCGCCGCAGACGGTGTGGCTTACACCTTCGACCCGCTCACCTATCGCGATCCCGGTGGCCGCCTCGGCCCCCGCAGCAACGAATGCTGGAAGCCGGTCATCGCCGCTATCAACGGTATGGCGTGCGGGGGCGCCTTCTATCTGCTGGGCGAGGCCGACATCCTCATCGCCGCCGACCACGCCAGTTTCTTCGACCCCCACGTGACCTACGGCATGCCGGCCGTGTTCGAACCGGCCCTCATGTTGCAGCACATGCCCTTCGGGGAAGTGATGCGCATGACCCTGCTGGGGAACCACGAACGCATCAGCGCGGCCCGGGCCCTGGAGATCGGCTTGGTCACCGAGGTCGTACCCAGCGCTGATCTTCTCCCCACCGCCCACCGCATCGCCGCCGCCATCGCCTCCCAGCCCCCCGCCGCCGTGCAGGCCAGCCTCCGCTCCCTCTGGGCCGCCCGGGAACTCACGCGATCTCAGATGCTCGACGTGGGCAATACGTTCCTCAATCTCGCCATGAGCCCCGAGGCCCTCGCCCAAGGCCAGTCGGTCTTTACCTCGGGCGTGCGCATCGATCCCACGATCCGGTGACACTGGCGGCCACCGTGCGGGGAGCGGCCGCCCGGTTCGGACACCGGGTGGCCTTCGTGGATCCCGATGGCCGCACCCTCAGTTACGCCGACCTCGACGCGCGTTCCAGCCAAGTAGCCGCCGGGATGGCCGCCGCCGGGGTGACCGAGGGCGATGTGGTGCTGCTGGGCCTCCCGTCGGAGTCGGCGTACGTCATTGCCTACGCCGCCGCCGCCAAGATTGGCGCCATCACCGCGGGGGTAAACCCACGCTTGGCACCCCCCGAGCAGGCGGCGGTAATGCAGGTGGCGGGGGCGGCCCTCACCCTCACCAGCGCCGCTGAGGTCGAGGCGCTGCGCCGTTCCGATGCCGTCCCCCCCCTCGCCCCCGACCCCGACCGTCCCGTGGCGTTGGTATTTACCTCGGGCACCACCGGCGCGCCCAAAGGGGCCGTCTTTGGTAACCGGCAACTGGCCGCCATCACCCGCATCGATGGGGCCGACGTCTGGGGCAACCCCGCCATGCCCGCCGCCCATCTGCTGGCGGGCACCCAATTTGCCCATGTGGGCTTCATGACCAAACTGCCGTGGTACCTCCGACTCGGCACCACCACGCACCTGCTGGCGCGCTGGCGCGCCCGCGATGCGTTGGCCTGCATCGCCACCCACCACATCAGCGCCATCGGCGGAGTGGCCCCCCAGATCGCGCTGCTGCTCCGCGAGGACCTTGACGCCTACGACCTGGGCGCCGTGAAACATCTGATCGTGGGTGGTGCTGCCTCACCACCGACGCTCGTGCGAGAAGCCCGAGCCCGGTTCCAGGCCGACTACTCGATCCGGTACTCCTCTACCGAGTCGGGCGGCTGTGGCACCGGCACCGCCTTCGACGCCGATGACGACGAAGCCCTCTTCACCGTGGGCCGAGCGAGGGGCGACATCACCATCGCGATCCGCGACGACACCAAGACCCTTCCCGGGGGCGAGGTGGGAGAAGTGTGGCTGCGCTCCCCCACCGCCATGACCGGCTACTGGCAGAACCCCGATGCCACCGCCTACGCGCTGAGCGACGGCTGGCTGCGCACGGGCGACCTCGGCCTCATCGATGAGCGGGGTCTCCTGCGCCTGGCGGGCCGCCTCACCGACATGTTCATCCGGGGGGGCTACAACGTGTACCCCGCCGAGGTGGAGGCGGTGCTCGCCGACCACCCTGCGGTAACCGAGGTGGTGGTGGTGCCGCGACCGGACGCGCTCATGGGGGAACACGGTGTAGCCATCGTCGTGCCCGCCGACCCCCAACGACCTCCCACCCTGGCAGACCTACGGTCATTTCTCGAGCCCCGGCTGGCTCGCTATAAGTGGCCTGAGGCGCTGCGACTGGTGGCGGAGCTACCCCTCACCCCCATGCACAAGATCGACCGGCGGCACCTCGCCGCCGCCGAGGTGGATCATCCCACCGATCAACCCGAGAGGGGCTAGGCCAGCCGGCCCTGCAGGTAGGCGGCGCCCCGAGCGGGGTCGCCCACCAGTTCGACGCCGGCGGTCACCAGCCGACTCGGGGGATCCGCCTCCATCAGATCAAGGCAGCGGGGCGGAGTGGATTCGGCATCCACTTCTCGACCGAGGGCCACCACCTCATCGAGCAGGGCCCGCTCATCAGCACCGAGCAGAGCGAGATCATCAGACACCAACGCCATACCGCCGCTCACCCCCACCGCCAGGGCCCACGCCCGCATCTGCTCGGGATCCAACCGAGTGCGCGCCGATCGGAGCATGAGGCAGTCGGGGTCATTCAGCCACAGTTGACGGTGCATGAACGAACGGCTGAGCGTGTTCCGCCACGCGTTGAGGGTGGCCGGTTCCCCGCCGAGATGCCCCGCGGGTTGATATTGCTCGGGCTGCGGGTGCCACCACGGGGCCACGTCCGCCCCGATCCGCATGCCGTCCACCGCCCCCACGGTGGCCCCCAGCGGCGCCCCGCATCCCAAGAGAAACGTGTCCCCGCCCGCCCCCCGCCGGAGCGCATCAAAGCCCGCCCGCACGCGTTGCGCCGGAGTCCGGCTGGGATCGGCGTAGCCGCCGAGAATCGAGGGCGCGTAGGTGAAATCAAGCTTGATGTACGGGTAGCCCGCCTCCACGAGGGATCGGGCCACGTGCTCGAGATGGTCCAACACCTCCGGGTTCGAGGTGTCCAGCGTGTGCACCGCACCCCCCCAGTTGCCATTGACCATCCCCACCAACGGCCGCCCGCTCGGGCGATGGACCGCCAACCAATCCGGGTGAGCCCGGGCTACCTCGGATGCAGGGGCGGCGAGGAACGGAGCGATCCAAATACCCGGGGTGAGGCCTTCGGTGGCCATGGCGGCGGCCAAGCCATCGAGAGGGGTGGGGAACTTCTCGTTGGTGTCCAGCCAGTCGCCGATGGCGGCCTGAAATCCGTCGTCGAGTTGGAACACGTCGAACGGCCATGCTTCCGCCCGGGCCAGATTGGAACGCAGGTCCGCTTCGGTCACGGCATGGAAGTAGTGGTACCAGGAGCACCAGCCCACCTGATAGGCCGCCGTGGTGCGGGCGCCGTCCGCCCGCCCCCGCTCGGCTGCCCACGCCGAGAGCAGACTCGACGGCTCGCGCTCGCCTACCGCCAGGCTGACCTCGTGCAGTTCCCGCCGCTCCCCCGGCACCAACACCGCCCCCCCGAGAAAGGCTTCGATCCACAACTCGATGTGCTCGCTCCCGTCGCGGGCGGCACGCACCCGGAAGGTGCCGTCGTGTTCGGACCCCCCCAGGAACCCGGCCACGACCACCGCCCCCGTGTCGTCGCGCAGCGCGGTAACCATCTCGCTGCGCACCTCATCGGCCTCCGCCGGCGCCCAATCAGCGTGGTGCATTCCGATCGGCATTGAACTAACGCCGGGGGCACGCGATCCATCCTCATCCACCCGAAAGGTGGCTACGGCGGTGGGCGACCACGACTGATAGCCATGGCGGAGCACCCGCAGCGGCTCTCGCACCCCCTCGAGCCGACCGACCACTGCCACCGCGTCGACCGCCACCGGCGCATCCGATCGATTGGTGATCGACCAACTGAGCCGGTGCGAGGACCACGACCACTCCACCGCGATGGCATCAACCTCGCCCGAGCGTATGTCCACCCGATCTTCCCGGAACTGCATCCGACTGACCCTAGGGGCGTGCTAGCCGTCGAGCTCGGTTCCGAGAATCGACACGAAGCTCACCATCTCCCCGGGGTAGCCGCCCAGGTTATGGGTGAGGGCCAAGTGGCGGTCGGTCGTGGTGGCGATCTGACGATCGGCGGGCGCCTGATTCCGCAGTTGCAGCCAGGCCTCGAACATCATGCGCAGTCCCGACGCCCCCACCGGGTGGCCGAACGACTTGAGGCCGCCATCGGGGTTCACCGGCAAGTCACCGGCCAGATCGAAGGCGCCGGCCTGGATCTCCTGCCACGCCGTGCCGCGTTCGCAAAAGCCGAGGTCCTCCATGAGCACCAACTCGGTGGGAGTGAAGCAGTCGTGCACTTCGGCCATGGCGAGTTCAGTGCGGGGGTTGGTGATGCCAGCCTGCGCGTAGGCATCGCGGGCGCAGGCCACGATCTCGGGAAAGGTGGTGTAGTCGTAGGCGGGATCGGTCAGACCCGAGCCGTTGCCCGCCACGAAGGACAGCGCCTTCACATACAGCGGCGTGTCGGTGTATCGATGGGCATCTTCGGCCCGGCACACAATCGCCGCCGCCGCCCCATCGGCCACGCCGGCACAGTCGAACACCGAGAGACCCCCAGCCACATCGGGCATGGCCAGGATTTGCTCCACCGACATCTCACGACGGAATTGCGCCCGCGGGTTACGGGCGCCGTTGTAGTGATTCTTGGAGGCGATGCGGGCCAGCACCGCCTTCAGTTCCTGGGCATCCACGCCGTACCGGGCGGCGTAGGCGGGCAGCACCATCGAGAACATGGCGGCTGCCGTAAGGGTGCGGCCGGTGCCATCGTTGGGCACCGGGAAGGCATTGAGCCCTTGGTAGCCCGAGTCCTTCACTTTCTCCACGCCCACCGCCATGGCGAGGTCGTAGGCACCCGAGGCCACCGCGTAGGCGGCCTGGCGCAGCGCATCCGAGCCGGTGGCACACATGTTCTCCACCCGGCTGACGGGCTTGCCCTCGAGTTGCAGCGGCTTCGAGAGCAGCATCCCGCTCATGCCCCCTTGGGCCGTGCCTAGCCAATAGGCGTCGACGTCGTCCTTGTGTACCCCGGCGTCGGAGAAGGCATCGCCGGTGGCTTCCAACAAGAGGTCGTCGAGACCCTTATCCCAGTGCTCCGCGAAGCGGGTGCAGCCCATGCCCACGATGGCCACGCGATCCTTGATCCCATGCGAGCCCATCAGGTCATCCGAGCCTTCCAGAAGTAGTTGTGGACGCCATCGGCGGTGAAGAGTTTCCGAAAGGTGGGTTCCACCCGTCCGCCGATGCGCACCTGGTCGATGTCGACATCGGTGAGTTCCACCGGTAGCCGTCCACCGCCATCGAAGTCGACCACCGCAAACACCACCGGAGGGCTCGGCGAGTACGCCAGGCGATCCACGGTGAAGGTCACGATGGTTCCGCTCGCATCAGCCATGGGTACCACCCCATCGTCGCCGGGCTGGGGCGGGAGATGCACGGGCCCCCCCTCCCTCGACGAGCCCACGAAGCCAAACTTCCAATCGGCCGAGCGAGCCGCCGCCGAGGCCGACGGGCGAGCCGGCTCCGGACGCCGAGGAGGTTCCACCGGGAGCAGGCCCCGCCAACGCAGGTACGTGCCGTAGGCGATCGCTCCCCCGGCGGACACCTGGTCGGCCAGCGGTCGGGACGGCACCCAGGCGGCGAGGGCATCGGCAGTGCGCACGAGCATCACATCGGCGCCGTCGGCCAGCACGATCAAGGCAATGACCTGACCGGGGGTAGCGACCTCGAGCGCCGCGGTGAGGAGCAACGCCGGATGGGCGGCGCCGGTATTGCCCACCGTGGCCCCAAGGTCGTCGATGCGGCGGTCCCCTACGGCCAGTTTCTTGGCCAACGCGGCGTTGGCGCGGCTGGAGGTACCCGTGATGATGATGTGGTCGATCTGCTCGGCTGCCTGCTCCGCGTCGGCCAGCGCCGCTTCCCATGCTGCGACACCCAAAGGCAGATAGCGCGTCTCGCCGAAGCGTTCCTCCCACGTCCGGGAGCAGTCTTCCCCCGGCGTACGCCAACGGTCGAGGAACTCCTCGGTCGCACACCCCCATCCGATGACCTCCGCCAGCACCGGGGCCGTGTCCGAATCGGCGATCACTAGGGCGGCTGCACCATCACCGAAGATGGCTTCATCGGGACCACCCGGCAACCCCGTGCGCAGATCGGCGCTCACCACCACCTGCGGACCGTCGGCAGCCAGCGCGGCGCGCAGCGCACCGATGGCGGAACGCACAGACCCGTTGGCATCGAACGCACCGGCCGAGGCCGGCAACCGCAGCGCCGCGTGAAGGGCCGTGGCGTTGGTCTTGTCGGCGTAGGCCGGGGCCACCGTGGAGAACCACAGTGCCTGCGGCCGCACATCACCCAAGGGCCGCAGCGCGGCGCGGGCGGCTTCCACCCCCATCGTGGTGGTGTCCTCGTCGTAGCCCGCCACGGTCCGGGTGCCGCGGCTCCCCCCGCCACCGGACACTGCCGCCATCGTGGTGCGATCGAGGCGACGATGAGGCAGGTAGGCGGCCGCGCCGACGATTCCCCGGGTTGCCATGCGCCGAGGTTACGGCGCTGTCTGACGGGTCGTCACATTTGTCCAGGACTCTCCTACGGTGGCGCTACCCTGCGCCCATGTCACTCGCGCCGGCAACTGCCTTCGACGTGCCGGTGGCGGGGGGATCGCTGGGGGTGCGGCGCTGGGGTGAGGGCCCGAAGGTGGTGGTGGCAGCCCACGGCATCATCGGCAACCAATACTCATGGCAGGCGGTCGCCCGTGCCCTCGATCCGAGTATCTCCTTGTTTGCCCCCGACTTACGCGGGCGGGGAATGTCCAGCACCCTCCCGCCGCCGTTCGGCATGCGGGCCCACGCCGCCGACCTCGTCGCCATCCTCGACCACCTGGGCCTCCAACAGGCGGTGTTGGCGGGTCATTCACTGGGGGCCTACGTCGCCACCACGGCGGCCACCGTCAACCCGGACCGCTGGTCGGCGGTGATCCTGGTGGAGGGGGGAGTGCCCCTCCGGCTCCCTCGCGGCATCGATCCCGAGGCGCTCTTTCAGGGCGTGCTCGGCCTCACCCTCAAACGTCTCACCAAGACCTTCACCACCCGCGCCGAGCACAATTTGTTCTGGCGAGAACACCCCGCCCTAGCCGACCCTGGGGCCTGGAACGACGACACCATGGCCTGGCTCGACCACGACCTCATCGGTAGCACCGAACCAAACCTGCGATCCTCCACGTCGCTCGACGCCGTGGGGTTCGACGGTCGCGAACTCCTGACCAGCCCGGAGGTACGCAGTGCCTTCCTGGCGCTGTCCCAACGAGCCGTGTTGCTTCGTGCCCCACGGGGCTTACTCAACCAGATTCCGCCACTGCTCCCCGACGAACTTCTCAACCCCTTCCGAGCCACCTGGCCGATCCGCCTCGAGATGCTGGTGGAAAACACCAACCACCACTCGATCCTGTTCACCCCTCGCGGCGCCAAGGCCATTGCGTCCCACATCTCGGCGTCGTTTGGCTAGCCCGGGCACCGAGCCGCTCATCAGGGGGCAGGTTTGGGATCCTTGGCCGGCGGACGCCAGCACAGCGCCAGCAACGCGAGAGCCCCGCCGCCGCCCGCCGCCAGCACAATGAGCAGACCCTCGGCCTCCGGTGGATCGAAGATGTCCAGGTGATGATCGAGCGACCATTCACCGGCTCCCAACACCCCCAGGGCCACGCCGGTGAGCGTGAGGATCATCACGTATTCCCAGCCCTCCCCCGGGCGGAAGATGAAAAAGCCATTCCCGCGGTGGTTGGTGATCCAGGCCACCAACATCACCCCCACCACCGCCGCCGCCCCCAGCGGCATGAGCAGCCCGAGTAACAGCAGGACACCGCCGATGATCTCGGTGATGCTGGCCAGCCAGGCGTGCAGGCGGCCCGGTTTCACCCCGAGGCTGGCGAACCAGCGACCCGTCCCTTCGATCTTCCCGCCCCCGAAGATGTGGTTGATGCCGTGGGCCAACATCACCGCTCCCACCCCCAAGCGCAGCATCAGGAGAACCACGTTGCTTGCGTCGATGTTCTTCACAGCCGGAACCGTACCGGGGCCTCGATACCCTTGCGGGTTATGCCCCGTCTTTCGAAGACCGCGCGACGAGCGGGCATGGTTCTCGCGAGCACGGCCGGGCTCATGGCGCTGCACAATAAAACGAGGCCGCCGCCGGGCCCGATCGCCTCGGCGAGCCGGACCCGCCGCAATCTGAAACTGGCCGGCCTGAGTGCCAACGCGAGCCGCCATTACGCCCTGCACCGGGCCCGGCGAGCGTTCGCGTCGGTGGAACGGCAAGGGGAACTCGACGAGCGGTTCGAACTGCAGACGGCGGAATCGATCAGCGAAGCCCTCGGCCAGATGAAGGGCGCCATGATGAAGTTGGGGCAAATGGCCAGCTACTTAGACCCGGGCCTGCCCACCCCGGTGCGCCAAGCGCTGGCGGAACTGCAACAGAACGCGCCGCCCATGAGTGCCGCTCTGGCCGCCCAGGTCGTGCGCGAAGAACTCGGGAATGTCCCGACGGAGGTCTTCGCCACGTGGGATCCCCGGCCCATCGCCTCGGCGTCGATCGGTCAGGTGCATCGGGCCATCACGCACGATGGCCGGGCGGTGGCGGTGAAGGTGCAGTACCCCGGGGTGGGGGCGGCGATTCGAGCCGATCTGGCTAACGCCGGGACGGTGTTCGGGGCGATGCGGATGCTCTTTCCCGGCCTCGAACCCGAACCGCTGGTGGCCGAACTACGCGAGCGACTGCTGGAGGAACTCGACTACCGACTCGAAGCGGAGAACCAAGCCTTCTTCGCCCGTTTCTACGAGGGGCACCCGTTCATTCATATCCCTGCGGTGCTCCCGGAGTTCTCCACCGAACGGGTGTTGACCACCGAACTGGCGCAGGGGGCGCGCTTCTCGGAGGTGGAGGGTTGGTCCCAGACCGAGCGCGACCTGGCGGCGGAATCCATCTTCCGTTTCGTGTTCGGCAGCCTCTACCAACTCCACGCCTTCAACGGCGATCCCCACCCCGGCAACTACTTGTTTCGGCCCGGGGGTCAGGTGACGTTCCTGGACTTCGGCCTCGTGAAGCGCTTCAGCCCCTCCGAGGTGGACCTGATCGGGGCGATGCTCAAGGCCATGGTTGTGGATCACGACATCGGCACCTACCGCCGCCTGATCGAAGACGTCGGCCTCATGAAAGGCGGGGATGCCTTCAGCGATGCCGAGGTGGAGGACTACTTCGGCCACTTCTACGACTTCGTGCGGCACGACGAGGTACGCGCCATCACCTCGGAGTACGCCTCGGAGACCGTACGGCGGTTCTTCGACGCCAGCAGCCAGTTCGGACCCATTCTGAAGTCCGCCAACGTGCCGCCTACCTTCGTCATCATTCAACGCATCAACCTCGGCCTCTACGCCATCTTCGGTCAGCTCCACGCCACCGCCAACTGGCGGCGGATCTCCGAGGAGATCTGGCCGTTTGTCCAGGGCCCTCCCTCCACCGAACTGGGCCGCCGCGCCACCGAGTGGGCCACCGATCGAGCGCCGCGATGACCGAAGTCACCCTGGCCACCTTCAACGTCCATTGGGGGAGAGGGCCGGTGCGCGGCGGGCTCGTTCCCTTCGACGTACCGACAGCCTGCGCCAACCTCGACGCGGAGGTGATCGTCCTGCAGGAGTCCTGGGCTCCCGATGATGCCCCCAGTCAACATGACGCCGCCGCCGCCTTACTGGGCTGGTCGGTGGTGGCGGCGTCGCTCGGTCGCTCCACCCTCCACCCGCAGCCCGCCGTCATAGGCCCCCCCGGATCCGTGGGCGTGGGCGAAGGCGAATGGGGGGTGGCAGTGCTCTCCCGCTTTCCGATTCTCCGATACCGCCAGATCGATCTCCCGCCGCTGCGGCTCGACAAGGTCCGGCGGGTATTGCTGCTGGTCGACCTCGACGTGGACGGCTCTCCCCTCACCGTGATCGGCACCCACTTCAGCCACCTCGAGTTCGGTTCGGTGGCCCACGCCGGTCCGTTGCGACGGAGCCTCCCCGCCTCCGACCAGGCGGCGGTCCTCCTCGGCGACATGAACATGTGGGGCTGGTGCCTCAGCGCCATTGCCCCGCCCGGCTGGACCCGCATCGGGTCGGGTAACACCTGGCCCGCCCATCGCCCCATCAGTCGCATCGACCATCTGTTGTGCAGCGAGGCGGTAACCGAGGTGTGGAGCGACGTATCCGCCGACCTCGGATCAGACCATCGGGCCGTCCGGGCCAGGATCCGGATCCCGTGACCACCGGCGTCGTGTTCCTCTGCACGGGCAATGCCGCCCGGTCAGTCATGGCCGGGGCGGCGTTGGAGGCCCACCTCCCGGCATGGTCGGTGACCACGGCAGGAACCCTTGTGGTGGAGGGCCAACCCATGAGTTGGCGCACGAGGGCCGCCCTCGACGGCGTGGGCCTGTCGGCGCCAGCTCACCGCAGTCGGCAGGCCTCGCGCCCCCACCTCGAGGCGGCCGCCGTAGTAATCGCTCTGGCCCCCGAGCATGTCCACTGGGTGCGCCGCACGCATCCCGAGGTAGCCAACCGAACCGGCACGCTGCGACGCCTGGCCCGAGACCTGCCCACCGGCGATGCCCCCCTGGCGGATCGAGTTGGTCGCCTGGGTTTGGCCAGCATCACCGTGGAGGACTGGGAGGAAGTGGTGGATCCCGGAGGCGGTGACGCCGAGGAGTTCGCCGCCTGTGCGCACGCCATAGTTGATCTGGTGGCCACCCTGGCGACCCGTCTGGAGCCACCGTGACCCGAGCCCGACCCGCCGCTGACACCGCCGCTCTCCCCGCCCGGGGCCACCGTTCAACGCGGCCGCCGCGATGATCCGGATCCTCACGGAGAACGCCGAGTTCCAACTCCTGGAGGCGCTCCGGCACAACCGCCGGAAGCGCGAACAACGCGGCGAGTTCCTCATCGAAGGGGTACAAGCCATCACTCGGGCTCTCGCCGTCGAGTGGCCCGTCCGGGCCGCCCTTGTGCCGGCGGTAGCCCAACGCTCGCCGTGGGCCGAGGATTGCCTGACGCGGGTGGACACGGTCATCGAGGTACGCGCCGATCTGTTCGCCCGCCTGACGGCGCGGGATGAGCCACCGGAGTTGATGCTTCTCGGCCGCATCCCGGTGCCCGACCTCGCCGCTGTTCCCCACCAAAGCGATGGGGTGGTGGTGGTGCTGGACCGGCCGGGCAATCCCGGCAACCTCGGCACGATCATCCGCACGAGCGATGCGCTCGGCGCGTCGGGGGTGCTCCTCAGCGGACACGGCGCCCACCTCTACGACCCCCAGACAGTGCGGGCCAGCGTGGGGTCGCTCTTTGCCCTACCCGTCGTGCCCGTGCCGAGCAATGAGGCCCTCATCGACTGGGTGGCGCAATGGCGGACGAAGGCGCCGGTGACCGTCTACGCCACCGACGAACACGGCGAGATCCCGCTCTCTGGCTCGGTCGTTCTCTCTCGGCCGGCGGTCATCCTTTTGGGCAGCGAGCGCACCGGCCTATCGACCGCTCTAGCCGCACTCGCCGATGTGAGCCTGGCCATTCCCATGGCCGGTTCGGCCAGTTCCCTCAACGTGGCGGTGGCGGCCGGGATCGTGCTCCACCACGTGATGAGTAGCCTAGGAAGTCATGGCTGCTGATGTTCCCGTGACCGATCTGATCCTCACCACCATCGATGACGGCATTGCGCGCGTCACGATCAACCGGGCCGAGGCGGGCAACTCCATCACGGCGGAGATGCGCGACCACCTCGCCGAGACCTTCGACGAACTCTCCGCCAACCTCGCGGTCCGAACCGTGGTTCTCACGGGCGCCGGCGAGAAGCATTTCTGCACCGGTGCCGGCCTCGGCGGTGCGCAACCGCCGTCGCCGCCTCGCCCCCCCGATGCCCCCGACCGCACCCTCGGCGACATCTCCCGGCTCATCCGACGCGGGTGGCAGCGCCTCGTAATCTCCATCATGGACTGCGAGAAACCGGTGATTGCGGCGGTCAACGGCACTGCGGCGGGGGGCGGAGCCAACCTGGTCCTGGCCTGCGACCTTGTCGTCATGGCCGACCACGCCCGCCTCATCGAGGTGTTCGTCAAACGCGGCATCATTCCCGACGCCGGCGGGGCCTACCTCCTCCCCCGCCTCATCGGCCCCCACCGGGCCAAGGAACTGATGTTCCTCGGCGATGATCTCCCGGCGGCGGAGTGCGAACGGTTCGGTATCGCCAATCGCGTGGTCCCCGCCGCCGAATTGACCGCCACCGTGGACGATCTCGCCACCCGCTTGGCCCACGGCCCCACCAAGGCCATCTCGATGACGAAGTGGCTCATCAACCGCAGCCACGAAAGTTCGCGCCACACCGCCTTCGAAGAGGAGGCCTACGCCCAGGAACTAGTGACCGCAACCGCCGACATGGTCGAAGGTATCAAGGCCTTCAGCGAGCGCCGGCTCCCTGATTTCAAAGGCTGGTAGCCCGCCCGCGATGGAGGGGGAAGCCGTGTCCGGGGGTAACACCGCCACCTATCGGCCCTTCCTCGATGGCCTGCGAGCCGTGGCGGTGTACCTCGTGGTGCTCTACCACTCCCGCCTGGGCGTCTTTCGCCACGGCTTCATCGGCGTGGACATCTTCTTCGTGCTCTCCGGCTACCTAGTCACCCAACTGCTCCTTCGAGACCTCGCCGCCAACGGTGCCATTCGCCTGCGGCGCTTCTACGCCCGCCGCTATCGGCGCCTTCTCCCCGCCTCGTTCGTGGTGCTGATCACCACGGCGGTGGTGTTCACCGTCATTGCCACCGCCGCCGAAGTGGCCGAGGCCACCGACGCCTTCCGAGCGGCGTTTCTCTACGTAGCCAACTGGTATTTCATTCAACAAGCCGCCGACTATTTCGCGGCCGACATCGATCGCAACCCGTTGACCCATTTTTGGTCGCTGGCGGTGGAAGAACAGTTTTATCTGGCCTGGCCACTGCTGCTCGGTGGCCTCTACGGGCTGACGCGTCGGATGCAACGTCCGTTGCGGTGGCTTCGGGGCATCATCGCCCTGGCCGGTCTTGCCTCGATGGCCCTGGCGCTTCAGTGGGCTTCGACCAATCTCACCCGGGCCTATTACGGCACCGATACCCGAGCCTACGAACTGCTCGCCGGCGCGTTTCTGGCCCTGACCCCGAGCCTGGTGACGCGGGCCGCCGCACGACCCCGAGCGGCCCAGGTACTAGCGGTCGTCGGACTGGTCGCGGTCGCCGTCCTCGCCACGGCTGTCGGGGGCCTGGACCCGATCGAGCGAGGGGTGGTGATCACCGCCGTCACGAGCCTGCTCATCGTCGCAATGGGTGCCGTCCCCGATGGCCTGGTGAGCGGCCTGTTGGCCGGGCGGGGGGCGGTCTACCTCGGCAAGATCTCCTACGGCACCTATCTCTGGCACTGGCCGGTCATCGTCCTGGTGACCACCAAGTTCACCCTGGCTCCTCCGGCGGTGTCGGGGGTGGCGGTGATTGCTTCCACCGGACTCGCCGCCATCAGTTTTCACCTGCTGGAACAACCGGTACGGCTGTCACCAACCCTCGACCGCCACCGCTCGGGCGTGATCGCGGCGGGCCTGGCCCTCAGCATCGTGGGGGGTCTCGTGCTGGCCCCGAGCATCCTCGCCCGCAAACCCTCCGGGGCCACCCCCCTCGATTGGCGCACCGCCCAACGCGATAATCCCCCCCTGCCGGACTGTCGTCCCGACGCCACCGCTGGGTGCACCGTGGTGGTCGGCTCGGGGAAGCACATGCTGCTGATGGGCGACAGCAACGCCCGGATGTACATCCCCGCCTTCACCGAAATCGCCCGCCGCCAGGACCTCACCTTGTCGGTGGCGGCGGCCCCCCTGTGTCCGTGGCCACCGGATGTCTTCTTTCTCATCAGTGGTGAGCCCTGTCGCCTGGCGAAAGAGTTCTGGTACGCCCAACTCATCACCGAACTCGATCCTGATGTGATCGTGCTGGCTCAACGCCCGATGGACGACCCCGCCAACCCGGTCGATCTCTTCACCCCCGAGGGCCGAGTCGCCCAGGGCACCTCGGCCTTTGACACCTCGTTGGCGGCGGCCTCCGGCCGTACGATCGACCGATTCGTGGCCGAGGGCCGCCAGGTCGTGATCATCGAGCCGATCCCGATCGCCCGCAAGGACAACGACCCCCTCCTCTGTCTGTCCAGCGCCGCCAACAACGCAGCCTGCGAATACCAGGCCAACGCAGCCCCCACGCCGATCGAAACGTTTTTCCGCCGACGCGCCAACGGACGCGATGTGTTCTCCCTCGACGTCGACCGACTGGTGTGCCCACAACTGCCCACCTGCCCGCCGGTGGTGGACGGCCTCATCGTGAAGCGCGACTCGAATCACATCACCGGGACCTTCTCGGCTCATTTGGCGGAGGCGATCATGGCGCGGCTGATCCACGATGGTGTTCTTCCCGCCGCCCCCCAGGGTGGATGAGCAACTTCGACGGTGCCGCCGCCAACCTGCTAACGATGGGGCCGAAACGTTGCACGTACAAGGGGGGGCCAATGGCCACAGCTGTTCCGATCGTCGATTATCTAGTACTCGGGGACAATCCTCATTTGATCGCTCGGGAGTGCACCGGCTGCGGGGCGCGGTTCTTCGACCGCCGGAACGCCTGTGCCTCCTGCTTCGCCACCACCTTCTCCAACGCCCCTATCTCCACCACCGGAGAGTTGAAAGCGTTTACCATCGTGGCCTTCGCCGCCCCGGGCGTGCCGGTGCCCTTTGTGGCCGGAGTGGTGGACTGCGACGGCACGAGCGTGCGCGGCAACGTCATCGGCGTCGACCCCGACCCTGATCACGTTGCGCTGGGCATGAAGGTAAAACTCACCACCTACGTGGTGGGAACCGATGATGACGGCACCGAAGCCATCGGCTTCGGCTTTGCACCCCTGGAGGCATGACCATGAGTGACGACATTTGGATCCTCGGAATCACCATGACCAAATTCGGAAAACACCCCGATCTGGACACGGTGGACCTAGCGGCCCAGGCCGCCATGGCGGCCTTGGCCGACGGTGGGGTGACGATGGCCGACATAGGCGTGCTGGCGGCGGGCAACCTCATCGGCGGCGGCGGATTGGGGCAACAACTCCAGAAGCAGATCGGCCAAACCGGTATCCCCGTGTACAACGTTTCCAACGCCTGTGCCACCGGGGCCACCGCCTTGCGCACGGTGATCATGGCGATCAAGGCCGGCGAATGCGACATGGGCCTCGCCGTAGGGGTCGAGAAGCTCTCGGGGGCTGGTCTGCTGGGGGCGGGAGGCACGGCCAAGAGCGACAAGAACGTCTACGAACCCTCCGGTCGGTACGGCGCCGTCACCAACACCGACGGCCGCATCGGTACCAACAACATGCCGGGCACCTTTGCCCAAATCGGTATGGAATACGGCCACAAGTACGGCGGCACAAGCTTTGAACTCTTCGCCAAGATCAGCGAGAAGAACCACAGCCACTCCACGCTGAATCCGCTGGCCGCCTACACGAAGAAGATGAGCCTCGAGCAGATCATGGGCGACATGATGATCGCCTACCCCAACACCCGTCCGATGTGCTCGGCCAACTGCGACGGTGGTGCCGCCGCGGTGGTCATCTCCGGAGCGAAACTCAAGACCCTTTCCCTGGAACAGCAGCGGCGGGCGGTGAAAGTGTCGGCCTCGGTCCTCACGAGCGATCCGTGGTCGGAGAGTTGCCAGGTCCTCCCCGATGTGAACACGCTTACCCGCATGGCCTCCACCCAGGCCTACGAGCAGGCCGGCGTGGGTCCAGCCGACCTCGACCTGGTGGAACTGCACGATTGCTTCGCCACCGCGGAACTCGTCCATTACGACAACCTCCAACTCTGCGAGCAGGGTGGAGCGGTGGACTTCTTCACCAGCGGCGCCCCGTGGCGAGATGGCACCATGCCGGTGAATGTCTCCGGGGGCCTGCAGTCCAAGGGACACCCGATTTCCGCCACCGGCATTGCCAACATCTGGGAGGTCTGCCACCACCTCCGCGGCGAGGCTGGCGACCGCCAGATCCAGGGTGCCCGCGTGGGCCTGGCCCATGTCATTGGCCTCGGTTCGGCCTGTGGCGTGCACATCCTCGAAAAGAGCGCCGCCTAGCGGCGAGCGAGATCGGCCACCAGGGTCGGCAACTCATCTACCGTCCCGGCGAGCCGGTCCGGTTCGGCGAGGATCAGTTCTTCGATGCCGCCGTAGCCCCACAGCACCCCGATAGAAGAAACACCGGATTCATGCGCCCCCGCGATGTCGTGCTGGCGGTCACCGATCATCACGCACCGGCGGCTGGCCTCACAGCCCAGCAGATCCAGGGCGTAGGCGATGACCTCACTCTTGCGGGCGCGGGTTCCATCGAGTTCAGACCCGGCCACCACTTCGAACCAGCCCCGTAAGCCAAAGCGGTCGAGAATCGGTTCGGCGAATACTCCCGGCTTGGAGGTGGCCACCGCCAGCCGCCGCCCTTCGGCGGCGAGTTCGGCCAGCACCTCCTCGATGCCGGCGTAGGCGAAGTTCTCGTACAGTCCTTGCGTCCCGAAGTACTCCCGATAGGCGTCAATGGCGGCCTCGACTTCGCCGGCGTTGAGTCCGGCGATCTCCCGGAACGATTCCCTCAGCGGCGGACCGATGAAGCCCGTGAGGGCGTCGAGGTCGTCGGCGGGCTGGCCGATGGCGCGCAGCGCGTGCTGCACCGACTTGGTGATGCCCTCCTTGGGATCGGTGAGCGTGCCGTCGAGGTCGAACAGGACAACCGACACCTCAGGTCACAAAACCATCGGCCACCGCGAGCGCATCGTCGAGGATGGCCAGCGCCCGGGCCACTTCCTCCTCGCTCACGATGAGCGGCGGCGCCATGTGAATGCGGTTGAAATGAGCGAAGGGCCAGAGGCCGGCACTCTTGCAGGCGTTGACCACCTCCACCATTGGCTTGGCCGCCTCGCCCGATGCGTTGAACGGCACCAGCCCTTCACGGGTATGGGGATCCTTCACCAACTCGACGGCAAAGAAGCAGCCCCGGCCCCGCACCTCGCCCACCGAGGGATGCCGCGTGGCCAGTTCGGCCAAACCCGGGCCGAGCACATCTGCGCCAATCTGGGCCGCGTGTTCCACGATGTGGTCGTCCTCCATAGCCCTTATGGCCCCCACGGCCGCCGCGCAGGCCAGCGGGTGCCCCGAGTAGGTGAGACCCCCCTGGTAGGCGCGCGTGGCGAAGGTCTCGGCGATGGCGTTCGTCATGATCACTCCGCCCAGGGGCACGTAGCCCGAGTTCACACCCTTGGCGAAGCAGATCAGGTCGGCGGTCACCTTCCAATGGTCAGCGGCGAACCAGGCGCCGGTACGACCAAAGCCCACCATGACCTCGTCGAGGATGAGCAGGATTCCGTGGGCATCGCACAGCGCCCGCACCTGGGGCAGATAGTCGGCCGGCGGGATCAACACCCCGTTGGTACCCACGATCGTCTCGAGGATGACCGCCGCCACCAGTTCGGGCCCTTCGAACTGGATCACTTCAGCGAGGTGGGCCACCGCCCGGTCGGCCTCTTCCTGGTCGGTCGTGGCGGCAAAGGAGGACCGGTACGGGTAGGGGCCGTGGAAATGAACGACCCCGGGGATCGACGGCTCGGAACCCCAACGCCGCGGCTCCCCGGTGAGGGCCATGGTGGCCGCGGTGCCGCCGTGGTAACTGCGGTAGGCGGCCAGCACTTTGGGGCGAGCGGTGTGCGCTCGCGCCATCCGGATGGCGTTCTCGTTGGCCTCGGCCCCACCGTTGGTAAAGAACACTCGATCGAGGCCCTCGGGGGCGTGGGCGGCAATCAGTCGGGCCGCTTCGTTGCGGGTCTGGTTGGCGAAACTCGGCGCCACGGTGCAGAGCCGTTGGGCTTGCTCCACGATCGCCGCGATGACCTTCGGATGCTGGTGCCCGAGGTTCAGGTTCACGAGTTGGGAGGAGAAGTCGAGCCAGCGATTGCCCTCATGATCCCAGAACTCACAGCCCTCACCGCCCGCCAGCGGCATGGGGTTGATGAGGTGCTGGGCTGACCACGAGTGGAACACGTGCTGGCGGTCCACGGCGGCCACTTCGGCATTGGTGGCAGCAATCGGCTCAAGCAAGACCATCTCCCTATTCTCGTTGACGTACTCCCCCGATGTCACATGGAACTGCACTGCGCCCGAGCCGGTGGCTACCAGTCGGTCGCGGTGTAATCCTTGAGGAATTGGCCCCAAAGGTGGACGCCCGTGTTGGCTCCCGTGATGATCGGGTCCACGATCCGGGCGGCGCCGTCCACGATGTCCAGCGGAGGATGGAAGCGGTGCTCGGCGCGCTTGGCCTCGGCGATAGCCACCGGGTCCTCGTCGCTCACCCATCCGGTGTCGACGCTGTTCATGTGGATGCCATCAGCCTGATAATCGGCTGCCGACGTGCGGGTCATCATGTTCAGCGCCGCCTTGGCCATGTTCGTGTGCGGGTGTCGGGTGGTCTTGAAGCGCCGGTAGAACTGCCCCTCCACCGCACTCACATTCACGATGTGCTTGTCGGGGCCCGGGGTACGGAGCATGAGAGGCTTCAGGCGGGCGTTGAGGACGAACGGCGCCACCGCATTCACCAGTTGCGTCTCCAGCAGTTCCACCGTGGACACTTCGGCCAAGGTGAGTCGCCACGAGTTCCGGCCCCGCAGGTCTACCTGTTGGAGGTCCTGATCGAGCCGACCCACCGGAAACAGATGCGAACCCGCCTCGGCATCTTCGGGGAGCAGCACGAGTTGCGAACGTTCCGCGCTAGTGGGCGCGTGCTCACCGAGCAGTTCCGGGGTGCGAACACCATCCACTCCGCCGAGCACCCCGCGAGCGGCCGGGGAGAGATGCCCGTCGGTGGCCTTCTCTTGCTCCAGCATGTGCTCATAGAAACCCGGCGGCCGCCGGACGGTCTGACAGGCGTTGTTCACGATGTAGTCCAGGCGCGCCTGGCTGGCCGCCAGGTGATGACAGAACGCTTCGACGCTCGGAGTGTGGCGCAAATCCAGCCCGTAGACCTCAAGGCGGTCGCTCCACTGCGCGAAGTCGGCCTCCTCGCTGTAGCGCCGGGCGGCGTCTTGCGGGAAGCGGGTGGTCACGATGAGGAACGCCCCTGCTCGTAACAGTTTGATGCCGGCTTGATAGCCGATCTTCACTCGCCCCCCGGTGAGCAACGCCACCCGACCGCGCAGGTCGGCCGTCTCGGTGCGTTTGGCAAAGTTGAATGCGGCACACTCGCCACAGAGTTGGTCGTAGAAGAAATGAACCTTCCCGTACTTCCGCTTGCACACGTAGCAATGCTGCTCGGCCACCCGCCACTCCTCGCCCGCCCGGGCGGTGGTTTCATCGTCCACGGTGGCGGCGTCAACGCCTTCCGGCACAAACACGTTCGGGGTGACGAACACTGGCCGAGACCGCAGCTGACGGATGCCGGTACCGGTGAGCACATCTTCGTCACGCGCCACTCGGGCGGCTTTTTCCTGGCGGCGGCGAGACTTTGTCTGCTGACGCCGGGCATCGGCATCGGGGGCGAAGGTATTGGCCGCCGCGTTCAGAAGACGGATTCGCTCCTCGGGACCCAGGCCGTCGAGCAGCGAACGGTCCGCACACACGGCCTCGAGCAACTCGGTTGCCGCCCGTAGTCGTTCATTCAGGTCTGACTCGTCACCCACCCTTCCACCCTTGCATCCCGAGGGACTCACCTACGAGCCGAGGGATCGGCGAGCCCCGCCCGCCGGGGTGGGCTTAGGTTGGTAACCGAAGAGGGGAAGGGAACCACATGAACAATGCCATCGGGGCCGACGACCACTACACCATCATCTCTGCCGACTGTCATGCCGGCGGCTCTCACGCCGCCTACCGGGAGTACCTCGACCCACAGTTCCTCGACGACTTTGATGCCTGGCGGGAGAAGTACCGGAACCCGTACCGGGACCTCGGCGACAATCGCCGGCTGCGCAACTGGGACAACGAGATGCGCAACTCGCAGCAAGAGGCCGATGGCATCGTGGCCGAGGTGGTCTTCCCGAACACGGTGCCCCCCTTTTTCCCCAGTTTCGTCCTGTTCGCCAAACCACCCACCGAGGCGGAGTACGCCCACCGCCGGGCCGGCGCGCAGGCCCACAACCGTTGGCTGGTGGATTGGTGCAACGAATTCCCCAACCGACGCGCCGGGGTGGGACAGATCTTTCTCAACAACATCGATGACGCCATCGAGGACGTGCACTGGATCAAAAACCACGGCCTGCGCGGTGGGATCCTCCTCCCCAACATCGCCCCCGATGTGAAGTGGGTGAAGCCCCTTTACGACCCCATCTACGACCGACTGTGGGAAGTGTGTGAGGACCTGGAAATCCCGGTGAACGTGCACAGCGGCACCGGCAACCCCGACTACGGGCCGTACCCCACCTCGATGCTGCTCTACATCAACGAGGTGATCTTCTACACCCAACGTCCGTTCGTGCAGCTCACCCTCTCCGGGGTGTTCGAGCGGTTCCCCCGGCTCCGCTTCGTGATGACCGAAGCCGGCTGTGCGTGGGTACCGCCGCTCCTGAATCAACTCGACACGGTGATGGCCGGTATCAACGCATCGGGGGCCGCCGGGGAGATCCGCTTCACCGAGGGTGGCACCCTGCCGAAACTGGCCACGGATTACTTCCGACAGAACGTGTGGATGGGGGTGAGCGCGCCCGGGGCCGCCGACGTGGCGGCGCGGCACACCATTGGTCTCGACCGCTTCATGTGGGGCAGCGACTACCCCCATGACGAAGGCACCCATCCCCATACCCGTGAGCACCTGCGGGCCCGCTTCAGCAACGTCGAGCCCGCCGAGGTGCAGATGATGCTCTCGACCAACGCCGCCGGCCTCTACGGCTTCGACCTCGAGGCCCTGCGGCCACTAGCCGCCCAGATCGGACCCACGGTGGCCGAGGTGCAAACCCCGATTGACGCCCTACCCGAAAAAACCCTGCCGCTGATGTCCACCGATATGAACACTCGGGCCATCACCTAACGGCCTCCCCATGAATCCGGGTGAGGGTGGAAAACGAGGTGAGATAGGCGTCACCATCGAAGCCCGCGGCGGGGAACACAACCGACTGTAACGGCCCCCCCGAATCGGCCCGAGCCAGCTCGAACCCGGTAGAAATGTCGAGCACCACCACCTCCTCGGCCATGCGCGCACCATCGTGATGGGCACTCACCAGTTCTCCGCTCTCCGGGATCAACAACAGATGGGCGGCATGGTTTTGGGGGCGGGACCAGCGCGGGTGGAGCGTCCCCTCCTCGGCGATGTCGAAGGCAGCCAGCACGCCGTTGCCGCTGTCGAAACCCACCACGATCTGCCGGTCCTCATCCACCAGCGGTGGGTTGGCAATCAAACCGCCCGGCAGGCCGCACACCTCGGTGAGGGTGACGGCAGCCGTGGCGAGGTCTACTCGCACGATGTGGAGGGGGGCAGTGGCCACGCCCCCGCCGGTGAAAGAGCCGTTGTAACAATCGGTGCCCTCACCGTTGTCGAGGAACCAAGCCGCCCCGGCGGCGATCACTGCGTCCCATCCGTAGGACTGGCCCTCAAGGGTGCGGTAGGGCGCCACGAACTCGTGGTCGAGCACCAACGCGCCGCCGTCCCAGCGCGCTCGCAGCAGACTGGTGTCGCCCACCGCGTATACGTCGTACCCATCGGCGGAGAGACGGGCGATGGAAGGCTCCGGCAGAATCAGGCGGGCCAGTATCTCCAGCGTCTCGGGCTGCAGCACGAGCACCTCGGCCGGTTCCCGCGGGCTCACCGGCTGGCCCGGACGCTGTCCGGCGAAGTCTTTGGTCACCAGATTGCCGTCGGGCAGCAGCACGAATGAGTTGTACGGGCGGTCGCGCGGAAGGGTGACCGACGCCAGCACAGTGAGATCGGCGGCGAGGCGATGGGCGTGATTGCCGAACACGACATGGAGAGATCCGTCGGCATGACAGGCGAGGCCTCCAGGCCACATCGGCCCGGCCGCCAGGGGGGGGCTCTGCCGCAACACGGCCAGGGTGACCGGATCGATCTGCTCCACCCAGCACTCCACGAGGGGGCCAAAGCCGTGGCGCAGCACGTACACCTCGCCGGGGTCGCGCAGCACCACCATCGTGGTGCCGGGCGACTCCCGATGGGTCACCACCAACGCGGCGCCGGTAGCCATCCCGAGTCCGGCATGCCCGACGGGCACCTGCTGCCGGCGCGCCCCCCCATCTTCGGCCGGCCACGGACTGTCCCAGTACGCCCCTCCGGTGGTTCCCGTCCCCGGGGTGGTCATACGGGGGCGTCCACGGGGAGCCGGGGCACCCGGGGGGCCGGGAGGTGGTCCCCTAGATCAGCCACCAAGTCATCGCGTATCGACCTCACGGCGGCGTCGTCCCACCGATTGACCTGCTGGAGCGGATCTTCGGAGAGGTCGTACAACTCTCCCTCGCTGCCGTCGTGCACGGTGCCGGGCCGGTAGGTGGTGCACACCCAGCCGTCCCGGGTGATCGTGCGCAGATGCACCGCCACGCCGAAGAGCTCACTGTCCCACTCGGTCAGAACTCGCTCGAACCCGCGGGCGGCGGCGTCGGCGTCGTCCAGGGGCAGCGCGTTGCCCTCCATCCAGGGCTGGGCGTCGAGCCCGGCAATGGCGCAGAACGTCGGGGCGAGGTCCACCAGGCCCACCGGCAGGGTGACCGTGGCCGCCTCCACCCCGGCGGAGGGCGCCGGCCTCCAGATCAACGGCAGCCGCATCAGGCCGTCGACGTGATACGGACCCTTGAACAGCAGACCAAAGTCGCCTTGTAGCTCGCCATGATCGGTGGTGAACACAACGTCGAGGTCCTCCGCCCAGCCTCTGGCCTGCGCCGCCGCCAGGACCCGACCGATGGCTTCATCGATGAGTTCCACCTCCACCGCGTTCACCGCGTTCACTTCCCGCACCTGATCAGCCGTCAGCGTGGCCGGCACCCATCGGGTGGGGGCCTCGTAGTTCGACACCAACTCACCGTCGTACCAAAGGCGCCAATGGCGGGGCTTGTCGTCAAGAATCCGCTCGCGCTCAGCCAGGTCCGCCACGTAACCCGCCGGCAGGGGCACGTCGCGCCAATCCACTCGCCCTAGTTCGGAGGCGGGCGGATCCCACGGGTGATGCGGGTCCGGGAAACTCATCCAGCAGAACCAGTCGTCATCTGCCTCCAACCCGTCGAGCCAGGCGATCGTGCGGTCGGCCACCCAATCGGTGTGGTACCACTCACGGGCCACGGGGTTGATCTGCACTTGCGGCGCCCCCGTATCGCCCCCGCCGGCAGCATTCACCTCTAGTTCCTTGTCGAGTACGGCGTAAAAACCACCCAACGCATCGAAGTGATTCTCCACCATCCATCGGGCGTAGTGGAGCGATCCTGCCGGCGAATGGGTGGCAAACTCGAGGTGATCGAAGCCCCGGTGCGGGCCCATCCCGCCGTCTGCCTGAAGCGACTGCGCCGTGGGGAGACCGGAGGCCGCCACCCGATTCTCGGTGAAGCGATTGAAGGGATCCAGAAACGGTTCGAAGTGCGGCTTGCCCACCAGCGCCGTGCGGTAGCCGCTCTGGTGGAGCACCGCCGCCACCGAGGGAGCATCGACGGGCAGGGCCACGCCATTCATCCACACGCCATGGGTGCTGGGATGCTGACCGGTAAGCATCGTGGAGCGCGATGGCATGCACACCACCGACTGCGGGACCGCTCTCTCGTAACGCACCCCCTCGGCGGCGAGGCGGTCCACTACCGGCGTGCGGCTCAACTCGCCGCCGTTGCACCCCAGCGTGTCGTAGCGCTGCTGATCGGTGGTGATGAAGAGAATTTTGCGGCCCATTAGGTCTCCGTGGTGGTGAGAGCGTCAATCGCCGGTCCGACGCCGGTCTCGAGTTGGCGAGCGAGTTCTTCCAGGGCGCCGCCGGTGGCACCACCGAGCACGATGGCCATCACCCCGGGATCGGCGTCACTGCTGTAGATGGCCAGGCAGCGATTCTCTTCGAGGGCGATCACATCGATGGTGCCGAGATGCTCTGCGAACAGCCCCCCGGTGATTCGATACTGAAATCGGCGTTGCAGCGCATCGTTGGTGAGAATTGTTTCGGGCAGGCTCACGCCGCTGCCCAACACGATGGTGCGGGTGTCACCTTCGACAACACAAGAGGTAATGCCGGGGAACCAGAGATGCAGCAAGGCTGCTCGCCCCACCACCTCCCAGGCTCGCTCCGCCGATACCTCGATCACACGGTGGCGACGCTGCGATGCCCGCATCAGGCTGGCCTGTCCAGGAGGCCCATGATGAGACGAGTAGTCACGCGGCGGGCGGCCGCGCTGCTCATGCGCTGATCCTTGCGCAATAAGTAGCGCGCCTCCCAGGAACAAGCCACGTCAAGCCCGGCTAGGACATCGCCGCGTTCGGCGGCGGGGAGTTGCCGTAACTCGGGCCCGAAGACCTCCGCCAGTTGACCCCGCAGCACAGCCCGGATGCGCCCCAACTCACTGGCCACTCGAGGCTGTTTGGGGGAAAGGGACCGGGCGAGTTCGCCCACGGGGCCCATGGCATCGAGCAGTTCACTCCGTTCGGCCACGAAACGGTCCACTCGCCCCGGGAGCGGTTGCTCCGGCCTCACGGTGAGGGCGAAGAGCGGGGCCAAGAGTTTCTGCTGTCGATCTATCGCCTCCCGCACGAGCGCATCCACATCATCGAAGTACCGGAACAACGACCGAGCGGAGATACCGGCTCGCTCAGCGATCTCCTCGGTCCGAGGGGCAAGATTGCCGGCTCGGTAGAGGTCCAACAGCGCCTCTACCACGGCATCCCGATTGCGATCCCGGCGCTGCCGCCGACCGTCGAGGGGGGCTTCGGTGGTCGTCATTGATCGCACGCTATCTATTGACACCTTTTTCTGACAATACCTAGGGTGCCGGATGCCTTTGCTACTCGATTCGCTCTGCCGCCGGATGCGGGCCATGCACTCCTTGTACGAGGATGCCATCGCCTCCATGGACCTCAGCCATGTGAACCATTTCGAGCGTGAGGGCGTTCTGCCCATCGCCTTCTGCCTGTTTCATTACACCAACATGCAAGACGTTTCCTCCAGCCTGCTCATGGGTCAGCCCACCGTGTGGAACCACGACTGGCAAGCGCGGGTGCAGATGGCCATCGACGACCATGGGAAAGAACGCACGGTGGCCGAGATGGTGCACCAACGCATCGGCGACTACGAGGCGTTCGGGGAGTACCAGCGAGCGGTGTTCAGCCGTACCGAGACCTGGCTCGGCGAACTCCAACCCGCCGCGCTCACCAACGTGATCGTGCCCCGGCCCCTGCCCCCCATGGTGGCCAATACCTACAGCGCCCGGGTGGCCGGTGACGATGGCATCACGATGCTCGATGCCATCGAATGCTGGATCTACCAGCACGGACTGCGCCACATGGGAGAAATCGAACTAGCCCGCGGGCTCGTGGGTCTGGGCGGCATGACGTCGTAACTGCGCCTACGTTAAGCAGATGACCAGCCCGCTTGTCCTGATAGACGCCCCCGCCCCCCATGTGGCGCGCTTCACCCTCAACCGGCCCGAGAAACGCAACGCGCTCAACAATCCCCTGCGCGGCCAACTGATCGAAGGACTGCAGGCGGCCGACGTAGACCCTGACATTCGCGTCTCCATCATTCGTGGGGCGGGCACATCGTTTTCCGCGGGCTACGACATCGGAGGCGGGAACGAAGGCCACGACTACCCGCATTTCACAGCACCGGGGGAAGGCCAATGGCCGCGCCATGTGACCGAGACATGGATGGGCATCTGGGACCTACAAAAACCAGTGATCGCCCAGGTGCACGGCTACTGCCTGGCGGGTGGCAGCGAACTAGCCACCGGCTGTGACCTCGTCTACGTGGCCGATGATGCCAAAATGGGCTATCCGGCGGTGCGGTTCGGGGTGCCGGACATGCAGTTCCATGCGTGGCTGCTGGGGATGCGGGCGGCCATGGAAATGATGGTGACCGGCGACTCCATCTCCGGCACCGAGGCCGTCCGACTGGGCTGGGCCAACCGTGCCTTCCCCGCCGCCGATCTCGAGACATCGGTGCTGGCGGTGGCCCAGCGCATCGCCCTGCTCCCCCCCGACATCGTGCAACTCAACAAGCGCACCGTGCACCGCGCCATGGACCACATGGGCCTGCGCCAGTCCATCCGGGCCGGTACCGACATCTGCGCCCTGGGCATTCACCAGGAGAGCTTTGAGGTGTTCCTCAACGAAATGAAACACAAGGGCCTTACTGCCGCCCTGCAGGAACGAGATGCACCCTTCGGCGATTACCGAACCATCGAGCCCCACCCCGGCTGAGCCCCCCGGTGGAGATCGTTAGCCCCTCCGGATCTGCCCGGGCCACATGATCGGCACCCTCGGATCCCGGTGTCCCGGTACGGTGCGGTGATGACACGTTTCGAGGGGCGTCGCGCCCTGGTCACCGGAGCCGCTTCGGGCATCGGCGCCGCCACGGTGGCGCTCCTGCGCTCCGAGGGAGCCACCGTGGTGGGGATTGACCTGCAACCGAGCGACGACGTTTGGGAGGGCGACGTCACCGACCCCGGCTCGGTGGGTGCCTTCATGGCGGCCGCCCTCGAACACCTCGGCGGGCTCGACATCGTCGTGAACGTGGCCGGCATCGTGCATTTTTCGCGCATCGAGGACCTGACCTGGGCCGACTGGCAGCACCATCTGGCCGTGAACCTCACCGGTCCCTTCCTCGTGTCACAGGCCGCCGTTCCCCATCTGGCCGCTCGGGCCGGTTGCATCGTCACGGTGGCCTCGGTAGCGGGCCTGAAAGGCCAGGCGTACACCTCGGCCTACTCCGCCTCGAAGGGTGGGGCGGTGCTCTTCACGAAATCGCTGGCCCTGGAGGTGGCTGATCGGGGCATCCGGGTGAACTGCGTCTGCCCGGGTGGGGTGGACACGCCCCTTCTCGGACCGGCCTCCGCCTCGATCCCGACCGACGCCGACCCCCGACTCATGGACCGCCTCCACAGCGTGATCCCCGCGCTGGTCCACCCCGACGAGGTGGCCGAGGCCATCGCCTATCTGGCGTCCGACGCCGCCCGCATGATTACGGGCACCGCGCTGGTGATCGATGGCGGCACCCAGAGCTAATCCACGACGCCTCGGCCCGCACCCGACCTCCGACGACATGGAGGCCTAGCCGGGACCCAGCGGTACTCGCTGACTAACATTGTCAGTCCTATGACTAGCACCACCACCACGGCCGGTAAGTCCCAACGATTCCGCACCTTTGGTACTGCCTTCTTCGGCATCCTGACCATTATCGGGGTGCTGGCCAGTGTGCTGGCGGTGTGGTCGCAAGAGGTGCTCTTCAAACCGGATTCGCTGGCCAACGCGGTGGAGCAGGCCCTCCTCGAACCCGCCGTAACCGATGCGATGGCTACCTACCTCAGCAAAGAGATTACGCAGGCCATCCCCCTCGATGCGGCCATCGGCGAAAAGCTCCCCCCGTCTCTTTCCAAACTCTCCCCGGTCCTCGTCGGCGCCGAGCGCGCGTTGGTGCGGTCGGCCGTCGACCGACTGTTGACGCTCGATGCCACCCAAGACCTGATCACGGCGGCCGCGCGGAAGGCTCAGCCGGTACTCGTTCGTGTCATCAAGGGTGAGCCGGCGATCAAGGGGATGGCGATCAAGGACAACAAGGTGTCGGTCAATCTGCTCCCCGTGCTCGGAGTGGCGCTGGGTTCCCTGCAGAAATCGGGGTTCTTGACCCAGGTCACCCTTCCCGACCTCTCTCGCGACGGCGACCCCACCCAACAGATCGCGGCCCTCGAAAAATCCACCGGCCGCTCGCTGCCGGCTGATTTCGGACAACTGACCGTCATCGAGGGTGACCCGGTCGCCAACACCAGCGCCTGGGTTTCCCAAGCACAGACGGCCATCTCTGCCTTTCAGCAGGCCGTAGAGATCATCGTTGTGCTCACCGTCGTCGCCCTCGTGTTCACGATGCTGCTCGCCCAGCGCCGCCGCCGGACCGGGTTGATTCTTCTCCTCGCCATCGCCGGAGCCATGGCCGTCGCTCGAGCCGTGATCTTCGCCGTGGTACACCACCTGCCCCAACTCGCCACCGACCCCGGGGCACGAGCCGCCATCCAATCGATGGTCACCACCTTCTCATCGACGCTGCTCACCAGTGTCACCATCCTCCTCGTAGGGGGCCTTGTTCTCGCCGGGGCACTGGCGGTGATCAAACGGATCGCCCCCGGTGGCCCACCGCCGCCGGTGGTCGCGAAGACCGCGCCGGCCACCTGGCCCGCGGTCATTGCGGCTCATCGTGACATCACCGCCCTCGTCGCCTTCGCGGCCGCCGTCGGCCTCATCACGCTGGTGGGCTTCTCACCGATCTCGTTACTACTGGCCGTAGCCCTCGGTGGCGCCGGGGGCGCAGTGCTGGTGATGACCCATGCGGATCAACCCCCGTCGGCGACTCCCTAACCCGCCATCGGGCGGGGTTGATCGGCCCTACCGATCGCCCAGGTCGTGCTGCCATAGTCCCCGGAGAGTGGTTCCGGACCTCTCAGTCATCTCCACCCGCCAACCAGCCGCACCTCTCACTCACGACCCGCAGCCCCGGAGCAGCCCAACCGAATCCGCCCGGCCTGTTCATTGCCGCCAGGGCGCAACGCGCTCCTGGTGTCGGGGGGAGATTGCCGGGAGGACATTCCCGCCTGCGGGAGTGGTCTGCCACCTCCCCGGGCCCAATCTGCGGGTCCAGCGCATAAAAACCAGTACCCCGTACGGGATTCGAACCCGTGCTGCCGGCATGAGAAGCCGGATTCCTGGGCCACTAGAAGAACGGGGCTTGCTTCGTGGTGAAGAAAAACCTTAGCCGCCGAAGCCCCCCGCCACACCTTCAGTCGCCCCGAGACCACCCCCCGAGCGGCTAGAAAAGGGGTTGAGTCCGTCCTCGGCCTCGCCCAAGAGTTGACGAGACCGGCCAGCGACGGGAGGAACAGGAGTGTTCAAGGAACCGACGGGAACACTCCTGATCATCTTGGCCATCGCCTTCGCGGCACCGCTGGTGGTCACCTTGGCTCCCTGGTTGCGATTACCAGCACTGGTAATCGAGATCCTGCTCGGCATCTTGGTGGGTCCCGCGGTGCTCGACCTGGTGGCGATCACGGATCCGATCAAACTGCTGGCCGAGATCGGCCTGGCCGCGCTGATCTTCCTGGCCGGTTTCGAGATCGATCCCCGACGCCTGCGGGGCAAGCCGTTGAATCTCGCCGGCGGCGGCTGGGTCATGTCGATAGCCCTGGGCCTCGCCGGTGGCGGCGTGCTGCAATTCACGGGCTTGATCAAAAACGAGGTCTTCGTGGGCCTTGCCCTCACGACCACCGCGCTCGGTGTGCTCCTCCCGATCCTGCGGGATGCTGGCATCCTCCCCACCACCTTCGGCACACACATGTTGGCCATCGGCTCGGTGGGCGAGTTCGGGCCCATCGTCGCCATCGCGTTGGTATTGAGCGGCACCAATTTAACAAGGTCCATCATCACCCTTGCGATTTTCGCAAGCGTTGCCGTGTTGGCGATAGCGCTGGCCATGCACCCCCAGCCCCCTCGATTCCAGCAAGCCCTCGGCAGCACCCTCCGATCCAGCGGACAGCTCTACATCCGTCTTGCCGTGCTGCTCATTGCCGCCCTCACCTTTGCCGCCGCCAGTCTGGGGCTCGACACGCTGCTCGGGGCCTTTACCGCCGGCATCATCTACCGGCTGCTCGTGAGTGCCGGGGCTTCCAAAGCGGAAGAACAACAGGTGGAGTCCAAGATTGAAGCGCTGTTCCTGGGGTACTTCGTTCCGATCTTCTTCGTGGTCACCGGTATCAACTTCGACCTAGCTTCTCTCACGAGTAGCCCGATCGCGTTGGCGAAGGTGCCACTGTTCCTGGGATTGTTTCTGCTCGTGCGAGGACTGCCCGTTCTCCTCTATCGGTCCGAGTTTCCCGCCCGCTCCGACCGGATGGCGCTGGCCGTTCTATCCGCCACGGCCCTGCCCCTAGTGGTCGCTATTACCACGATCGGCGTGGACGCGGGCCAGATGCGGGAGAGCACAGCCGCCGCGTTAGTGGGGGCGGGAATGCTATCGGTCGTGGTTTATCCAGTCCTTGGCTTCGCCTTATTCAATCGGAACAAAGCACCTGCGCTGGCTCCTTTGGATAGTGCGCCCCCGTTCCCTCTCGGTTCCGAACCATGAGCGATTTCGTTCGGAGTCGACCGGCGCCGCCCAACTCGCTGCCCTATTTACGATTCAAAGAGCATGTCCTTGATTCGCTGTGGTTTTTGCCTCTTTGTGGGGCCGTCTTGGCCACGATTACCTCCCGCCTCACGCTCTACCTCGACGGCCTGAGTCAGGCCGAGTCGGAGTTCCCCGGTCTCATACCCGCCGCCGCGGTCACCAACAGCGCCGACGCGGCTACCGCCCTGGCGGTAGCCGCCGCGATGCTCACGCTGATTGCGGTGGTGTTCTCCACCATGCTCGTGGCGGTCCAGTTGGCCAGCAGCCAGTACTCACCGCGTATAACCCGCGTGTTCGTGCGGGCTCGGCTCACCCAGATAACACTCGCCGTCTTCATGACGACGTTTGTATTTTCGTTGGAGGCTCTCATCGGCTGCCGGGCTTCGGAGGATCGCCTGGGCCCGGTGTTGACTATGCGAGTGCTCTACCTCCTGGTGCTGGCCACCATGCTCACGTTCCTGGCCTTCATTCACGGCATGGTCCGATTGCTGCGGGTGCAATACCTGCTGCAGAAAGCGGCTTGGGCCTGCCACTACGCCATCGACCGATCCTTCCCTTCCGACGCGGCGTATCGAGAAGTCCCGACGGTCTCGCCGAGCCCCGTTCCCCTCCAGGTCATTGGCCCGCTCTCTCAATTCCCCCGCCTCACGATGCGGCGCTCCGAGGGTGTGATACCGCGGGTGCTCCAGGCCGTCGACGTCGCCGGATTAGCGGCCGCCGCCGCCGAGAGGAACTGCTGGGTGGAACTGCAGATTCCGGTTGGCGCCCATGCCGGACCGGCGACGGTCGTGGCGCTTATCCACGGCGAAAACCCCGACGCGCTCACCACCCCTTGGATGCACAAATTCATGCTCTTCGGAACCGAGCGCACGTTGTTGCAGGATGCGGGATTTGGGATTCGCCTGCTGGTCGATGCCGCCAGTCGAGCGCTCTCACCTGCCGTCAACGATCCGACCACTGCCGTGCAGGCCCTGCATCGCATCGAAGACCTACTTACCCGTATCGCCAACCGTCCCGATCCGTCTGGCTGGTACACCGACGAGGCGGGAACGCTGCGCGTGAAAATGCAGGAGCCGGGGTTCATTCGGTTGGCCACCATGGGGCTCACCGAGATCCTCCACTACGGCGCCACTGCACCTCAGGTGATCAGGGCCTTGGTATCGATGAGCAGCAATCTCGCCAGTATCACCACGGACGAACGGCAACGTTTCTTTGAGGATCACCAACAGAACTGCAAAGAGACGGCCGCCGCCAACATGCCCGCCGGAATCCGAGAGCTCGCCATCGAGCCCGACCACATGGGGTTCGGCTAG